>CAXBNM010000179.1:0-9548 GCA_963976885.1 uncultured Burkholderiaceae bacterium | reverse complement strand
GAGGTTGACGGCGGTCGAGCGCTCAACGTCTGGTGTCCATTGGACGTCGGGCCAGGTGGACATCGGCGGCGGTTCGCAGTAAGCCGGGCCGCTGCCGTCAAGCACGAAGTGCGCGTGGCGGGTGGCCGCGCAGTTGGGAATCATGGCCACTGGTTTGGACGCCGCATGGGTCGGGTACATGTTGATCTTGATGTCCAGAACCGTGGTCAGGCCGCCCAGACCCTGAGCACCGATACCCAGCGCATTGACTTTTTCGTACAGCTCGACGCGCAAGGCTTCGGTTTCGTTCTGGGGGCCTCGCTTGAGCAGCTCGTACATGTCGATCGGCTCCATCAGCGATTCCTTGGCCATCAGCATCGCCTTTTCAGCGGTGCCGCCGATGCCGATACCGAGCATGCCGGGCGGACACCAGCCGGCGCCCATCGTCGGTACGGTTTTCATGACCCAGTCGACCAGAGAGTCGGACGGGTTGAGCATCACGAATTTGGATTTGTTTTCGGAACCACCGCCTTTGGCGGCAACCTGCACATCGATGGTGTTGCCGGGCACGAGCTCGACATGGACGACGGCAGGGGTGTTGTCACCGGTATTCTTACGGGCAAACTGCGGGTCAGCCACCAGGGATGCGCGCAACTTGTTGTCCGGGTTCAGGTAGCCCTGGCGTACGCCTTCGTTGACGGCATCGACCAGTGAGCCCTTGAAGCCCTCCAGCCGTACGCTCATCCCGACTTTCAGGAATACGTTGACCACGCCAGTATCCTGACACATCGGGCGTTTGCCTTCGGCACTCATTTTGGAGTTGGTCAGAATCTGCGCGATGGCATCTTTGGCCGCAGGCGATTCTTCTACTTCATAAGCACGGGCCAGATGCTCGATATAGTCGACCGGGTGGTAGTAGCTGATGAATTGCAGTCCGGCGGCTACTGATTCAATAAGGTCGTCGGCTTTGATGATGGTCATGCGGGCTCCGTGGCTATAGATAATGGCAGGATGCGTGTCCGGGACCGATATGTTACCCAATCCGGGGCTGCAGATCGTCGCCGGCCGTTTCGGCGGGTGTTCGGCCAGTGCCGGTGGCCGTGCTAGATTCATCTGGCCGATCCGACTGGCGGATTCGGGCAGCCAACTGGAGAGACAACGATGATGGCAGTCATCGTACTGAAAGCGGGGGTCGAAGTGGCGTTACTGCTCATGGTAAGCCGTTCGTTGGTCTTTGCGATGAGCATGGGGCGGCATGCCGAGAACCCTGTCCACCGCCTGTTGCTGACTCTGACGGCTCCCATTGATAGCGTCGCGCGCCGGCTCAGCCCGCGCCTGCTGCTGGATCGCCATATGGGGCTGGTCAGCTTCTGTCTGTTGGTCTGGGCCTGGGTGGCGCTGGTGCTGGCCAAGGCCTGGTTGGCGGGGCAGCCGCTGTGATCGCCCGGGCGCTTGAGCGGGCCCGTGCGGTGGCCCGAACCCGTTACTGGCGACGCACCCGCCGGTTGGTTGTGTTTCTGCTGGCAATCTGGGCGGCGGTAACCTTCGTCATCGCTTTCTTTGCCCGCGACCTGAGCAGCATTGACTTTCTGGGTTTCCCGTTTCCGTACTGGGTTGGAGCGCAAGGCGCGCTGCTGTTGTACCTTCTGATTACCGTGGTGTTTGCGCTGATCATGAACCGCATCGACGCCAGTCTTGATGAAGACCGGCACGACAGCCGATGAGTGATGCAACGGCGCGTTTTCAACGGCGACTCAAGCGTCTGTACCTGATTTACACCGTCGGCTTTCTGGCCTTCGTGGTGGCCATTGCGCTGCTCGAGCGGCAAGGGCTTGAGCGTGAGCCTATCGGCTATGCGTTTCTGGGCGTGACGGTGCTCTTTTACGCCACCATCGGCATTCTCAGCCGCACCAGTGATCCGGTCGAATTCTATGTGGCCGGACGGCGGGTGCCGGCCATGTTCAACGGCATGGCCACCGCGGCCGACTGGATGTCGGCCGCCTCATTCATCAGTCTGACCGGGGGGCTGTATGCCTCTGGTTACGATGGCCTGGCCTTTGTCATGGGCTGGACGGGCGGCTATGTGCTGGTGGCCTTGTTGCTAGCCCCGTATTTGCGGGCCTTCGGACAATTCACGATTCCCGATTTTCTGGGGGCGCGCTTTGGCGGCCACATTCCGCGCGTGATCGGCGTGCTGATCACGATGCTGTGCTCATTTACCTATGTCGTTGCGCAGATCTACGGCGTCGGGCTGATCACCTCGCGCCTGATCGGCGTGGAGTTTCAGATCGGCATTTTTCTGGGCTTGGGCGGTATTCTGGTTTGCTCGTTCCTGGGGGGCATGCGTGCCGTTACCTGGACGCAGGTTTCGCAATACATCGTGATGATCATTGCCTTCATGGTGCCGGTGGTCTGGATGTCGATCGTGCAGACGGGCAACCCGGTGGCACCGGTCGCCTACGGTGAGCAACTGCGTAAAGTTACCCAACTGGAAGAGGAACTGCTCAAAGATCCGTCCGAGCATGAGGTGCGGCGGCTGTTTCGGCTGCGGGCGGACCAGGCCCATGAACACCTGCGCGATCCGGAACAGGCCTTCCTGGCCGAGCGTGGCCGCATGGCCGAGCGCATCGTCGAACTCAATGACAGTCTTGCCTCGCCCGAGGAACTCGACGCGGCCCGGCAGGCTTTGCTGAGTTTTCCCGATACCGTCGAACAGGCGATCGTGCGCTGGCAGCGCGAGAGTGCTCAGCGTGAGCGGGCCGAGCCGCTGGTGCGGCACGGCGAGCCTTTCCCCGGCGTCGATGATGCGCAGCGCGAGCATGCACGCATCAACTTTCTGGCGCTTGTTTTTTGTCTGAGTGTGGGCACTGCCGCACTGCCGCATATTCTGATGCGCTATTACACAACGCCGACCGTGCAGGAAGCGCGCAATTCGGCGGCCTGGTCGTTGGGATTCATCTTTTTGCTTTATGTGACCGCGCCGGCATTGGCCGTCCTGGTCAAGTTCACGGTGTTTTCCGAGGTGGTGGGGGCGTCCTACAGCGAGTTGCCGGCCTGGATCCGGCAGTGGCAACTGGTGGACAGTTCGTTGCTGGCACTCGAAGACATCAATCTCGACGGCATCGTGCAGCGCGCCGAACTGCTGATCGGCCCGGACATCATTGTGCTGGCTGCGCCCGAGATTGCCGGCATGCCTTATGTGGTGTCGGGGCTGGTCGCCGCGGGCGGGCTGGCGGCTGCGTTGTCAACGGCCGATGGGCTGTTGCTGACCATCTCCAATGCCTTGTCGCACGACATGTATTACCGCATCGTCAACCCATACGCATCGCCGGGGCGGCGCGTCATGTTGTCCAAGGTGTTGCTGTTGATCATTGCACTGCTGGCTGCGGGCACGGCGGCGCAGCGCCCGGCCGCCATTCTGTTTCTGGTGGCTGCCGCGTTCTCGTTTGCGGCGGCCGGGTTTTTTCCGGCGTTGGTGCTGGGCATTTTCTGGAAGCGGGCCACCGGACTGGGGGCGGTGGTCGGGATGCTGGGCGGCCTTGGCATCACGTTCTATTACATGAGTTGCACGCAGAGCTGGCTGCGTGAGGTGGTGTGGGGTCTGGCCCCCGAGGTGCCCGCCGATGCGCTGTGGTGGGGGATCGAACCGATATCGGCCGGTGTTTTCGGGGTGCCTGTGGGCTTTGCGCTGATTATTGTGGTCAGTTTGCTCACGCCGGTGCCGTCTGTGGCCACTCAGACACTGATTGAGAAAATTCGTTCACCTGGTGCCTCGGCAATGCGCGACTGAGCCGCCTGCAGCGGGCCTTTCCGGGCGAGGCGGGCGCTAGGCGGGTAAATCGACTACCCTAGGAGCGTCATTCTCAACAGGAGCAGTGCCCTATGGCAAAACCTAATTACGCCTTCGCCAAACGCCAGCGAGATCTGGCCAAACAGAAAAAGAAAGAAGAAAAGCGCCAGAAGAAGGCCGCCGCCGCCAACGATGCGCCGGATACGGCAACCGACACCGATACGACAGATAGCCCGCCGGCAAGCAATTTTTCAGGCCAGGCATAGCGACCGCCGAAAAATCGGCTCTACAATCGAAAATCACTTAGATCCCCTCAGGTGATGTTCCGATGTGGAAAAAGATACTCATTACCCTGGTAGGGGTAGTGTTGGTGGTTGGCGGCATTGTCTACGCCAAACTCGGGCAATTTCAGGCTATGGGCGAGGCCGCTGCCGGCCGTCTCCCGCCGCCCGAGACCGTCACCGCCATGCATGTCGAGAGCGCCTCGTGGGAGCAATTCATTCCTGCGGTCGGGACCTTGGCTGCCGTTCAGGGCGTGACCGTGTCGGCCGAGATTGCCGGCCGGGTCTCTACGATCAATTTTGCCTCCGGCGCCGCCGTCAAGGCCGGTGACGTCCTGGTGACACTGGATACGTCTACCGAAAAGGCGCAGCTGCAGGCTGCCGAGGCTGCCGCCGCGCTGGCCAACGCCAATCTGGCCCGCACGCGTCAACTTGGCAAGCAGCGCTTGGTATCGCCCGCCGAAGTCGATGCCGCCAGCGCCCAGGCCCGTGAGGCCGCCGCGCAAGTGCGCATCGTCAAGGCTGCGCTTGACCTTAAAACCATCCGCGCGCCGTTCGATGGCCGACTGGGTCTGAGCCAGATCAATGACGGCCAGGTCTTGCGCCAGGGCGACCCGATCGTCGAGCTGCAGAATATTGATCCGATTCACGTCAATTTCTCGGTGCCGCAACATCAGTTGGCCAAAATTGGCACTGGCATGCAGATCCGGGTGCGCAGCGATGTCGCGCCCGAGCGCACCTTTACCGGCAAGATAACCGCGGTCAGCCCGGTGATCGACCCTCGAACCCGTAACGCCAGTGCGCAGGCGCTGGTCGACAACCCGGATGGTGTGCTCAACGCCGGCATGTTCGTCAAGGTTGATGCGGTAATGCCAGCGCAGGCCGATGTCCTCGCCATAGCTGCCAGTTCGGTGTTGTATGCCCCGTACGGCAATTCGGTATTCGTGATCGAGAAGGCGGTTCCGGAAGATGGTCAGGCGCAAAACGATCAGGCCGGCCTCAAGCTGCGTCAGCAGTTCGTGCGTCTGGGCGCGGCGCGCGGTGACTTTGTTGAAGTGATCGACGGGCTGAAGGCCGGCGATCAGGTGGTTACCAGCGGCGCCTTCAAGTTGCGCAGCGGCATGCCGGTTGTGGTCGACAACACATTAGCGCCCAAACCGAGCCTGAACCCCACTCCTGCCAATTCCTGAAGCCGCGAGACCGACCCATGAAAGGCTTCACTGATCTGTTCATTCGTCGCCCGGTGCTGGCGATTGTCATCAACCTGATCGTCGTGATCGCCGGCTTGCAGGCCTGGAACTCGTTGACCGTGCGGCAATACCCGCTCAGCGAGAATGCGTCGGTACAGGTGACAACCGCCTATATCGGCGCCAGTGCCGACCTGGTGCGCGGCTTTGTGACCACGCCTCTCGAGCGGGCCATTGGCTCGGCCGAAGGCATTGATTATCTTGAATCCAAGAGCCTGCAAGGCATCTCGATCATCAATGCCCGGCTCAAGTTGAATGTCGACTCCACCAAGGCGCTGGCTGACATCACGTCCAAGGTCAATCAGGTCCGCAATGACTTGCCCACCGAGGCCCAGGTGCCGGCCATCAGTGTGCAATCGGCCGATTCCGAGTTTGCCGCGGCGTACCTGAGCTTCGCCTCTGATATTTTGTCGCAACAGGAAATTACCGATTACCTGTCGCGCGTGGTGCAGCCGCGCCTGGGGTCGGTTACCGGGGTGCAGCGGATCGAGATATTCGGTGCCCGTACCTTTGCCATGCGCATCTGGCTCAAGCCCGAGCGGATGGCAGCGCTTGGGGTGAGCGCTTCGCAGGTCCGGCAGGCCTTGACGGCCAATAACTATTTGTCGACCGTTGGCAGTACCAAAGGTGCGCTGGTTGCGACCAATCTGACCGCCGATACCGATCTGACCAGTGTCGATGACTTCAAACGTCTGGTCGTATACGAATCAGACGGTTCCATCGTCAGGCTCGAAGATCTCGCTGACATCGAGCTGGGCGCCGAGGACTACGACACGCTGGTGCGTTACTCGGGCCAGACGGCGGTGTTCATCGGGGTTTTCCCCCAGCCCAATGCCAATGTGATCGATGTCATCGAACTGGTACGCAAGGAACTGGCCGCGTTGCAGCGCGATTTGCCGAGCGGGCTTGAGGCCAGTATCGGCTACGACGCGTCGGCTTATGTGAGCAATGCCATCGACGAGGTGACCGGCACGCTCATTGAGACCCTGCTGATTGTCATCGTCGTGATCTTCCTGTTCCTGGGCTCGGCGCGGTCGGTGCTGGTGCCCATCGTGGCCATTCCGGTATCGCTGATCGGCAGCATCTTCCTGATGCAGATGTTCGGCTTCACGCTCAATCTGCTAACCCTGCTCGCCATCGTGTTGTCGGTGGGTCTGGTGGTGGATGACGCAATTGTCGTGGTCGAGAACGTCGAGCGGCACCTGCGCGAAGGGCAGCCGCCGCGCGAGGCTGCCATGCGTGGTGCTCGCGAGTTGACCGGTCCGGTCTTCGCAATGACCGCGACGCTGGTCGCGGTGTATGTGCCAATTGGTTTGCAAGGCGGCCTGACAGGGGCGTTGTTCCGTGAATTCGCGTTCACCCTGGCGGGAGCCGTCGCCATTTCGGGGCTGGTCGCGCTGACCTTGTCGCCGGTCATGGCGGCCAATATGCTGCGCGCCGATGATGTCGAGGATCGCGGTCTGTCCGGGCTCATCAACCGTGTTTTCAATCGGATTCGGGATGCTTACAGCTATGCGCTGTCGGGCACGCTGAACGCACGCCCGGCCGTGTACATCGTCTGGCTGGTAATCAGCCTGTGTACGGTGCCGATGTACATGTTCTCGCCCAAAGAGCTGGCGCCGACGGAAGATCAGTCGGTGTTGTTCGGCATCATCAATACCGCCGCCAATGCCACGGCCGAGCAGAACAAGGTGTATGCCGATGCCACTGAAAAAGCGATGCTCGAGACCCCCGAGGCGCTGCTGACCTTCCAGTTTCTGTTTCCGCCGTCCATTGGCGCCACGCTGGGGGCGGATGGCTTCAGCGGCCTGGCCGTCAAGCCTTGGTCCGAGCGCGAGCGCACGGTGGCCGAAATTTTGCCTGAGGTGCAGGCCAAGCTGTCAGGTATTCCCGGCATTCAGATGTTTGTGACCACCCCACCAGCCTTGCCCGGCGGCAGTAATTTTCCGGTCGAGTTTGTTATCACCTCTACGGGCGACTCGGCTCAGTTGCTCGAACTGGCCCAGCAGATTCAAGGCAAGGCGGCCCAGAGCGGTCTGTTCTTTTTCCCGCCGATCATCGACATGAAGTTCGATCAGCCGCAGGCGACGATCAGAATCGATCGGGACAAGGTTGCCAGTCTGGGCCTGAATCTGGCCCAGATCGGCGCCGATCTGTCGGTGGCGATGGGCGGCAATTACGTCAATCGCTTCAATATGGACGGACGCAGCTACAAGGTGATTCCGCAATTGCAGCGCAGCGACCGTCTGACCAGCGATCAGCTGGAGAATCTGCATATTCAGGCGCCGGACGGCCGGATGATTCCGTTGTCGGCCGTGGCCAGCATTGAAAACTCGGTTGTGCCGCGCTCACTGAACCGCTTTCAGCAACTCAATGCGGTCAAGTTGTCGGGCATGAGTGCCCGCACGCTTGACGAGTCGCTGGCGTTCCTTGAAAAGACCGCCGCAGAAATCTTGCCTCCCGGTTACAGCTACGACTACACCGGCGAGTCGCGTCAGTTGCGCACCGAGGGCAACAAGTTCCTGCCGGCGTTTTCGCTGGCGGTGTTGCTTATTTTTCTGGCCTTGTCGGTGCAGTTCAATTCCTTTCGCGATCCGCTCGTGATTCTGGCCGGCTCGGTGCCCCTGGCGATGTTTGGGGCGCTGGTGTTTACCGTGCTCAAGATGCCCGACCCCAGTACGCCGTCATGGACGAGCGGCTGGACCACGACCATGAACATCTATGCCGAAGTCGGGCTGGTGACACTGGTCGGGCTGATTGCCAAGAACGGCATTCTGATCGTCGAGTTTGCCAACAAGCTGCAGGAACAAGGGCTGGGCAAGCTCGAGGCCGCGCATGAAGCGGCGACGACCCGTTTGCGGCCGGTGTTGATGACCTCGATTGCCACCATTGCCGGTCACTTTCCGTTGGTGCTGGTTACCGGGGCAGGGGCCTCAGCCCGCAACTCAATCGGCCTCGTGCTGGTGGGCGGCATGGCGATCGGCACCTTGTTTACGCTGTTTGTCGTGCCATCAATTTATGTGTTGATGGCGCGCGACCATCGTCAGCTGAAACAGGAAGAAGAACGACGCGCTGCGATGGAACCGGCCTGAGGACGATCCGGCGCGGCAAGGTCTGATCGGCTGCCGCGCCGAGGTGTCTTCAGAATGTTACGCCATAGCCGACATCGACTGCCCGCGCAGCGCTGCAGACATTTTCGTAGCACGCCTGAACGGCGACGCTCAGCGATGTGTACGAAGACAGTTCATGCTTGATGCTGATTTTCCAATCGGGTGTGGCCGACGTTTCATCGCGTAGCGTCGTTACCACTGGCTGCGTCACTGCTGCGTAATTGTCGGTCCAGTACTGGGTGGTAACGAAAACGGTGCTGCCCGGATAAGCCGTGCCGGCGAGGTCGCCAGACAGAATATTGTCTTCGCAACACACGCTCAGGTTCGAGTTCGACACCGTCGGGCTCGCCGGTTGTACCGAGAATTCGGCCTGCGCTTGCGGGCTTACCTGGCTGTCGAGCTGGTAAGTGACGTAGACATCATTGCTGCCAATCAGCTCCAGCAGCGCTGCGTCATTCAGTCTGACGCTCCAGGTGCCTTGAGGGGTAGCGGTGACGTCTGTGGTCACCGTATTGTCGATGTTGATATTGACCGGTACATTGGCCGGAGCGTTGCCCGAGATCGTCAGGCCATCGCCTTTTTGTGGGTAAGAAAGCGATCCTTCCTTGACGATGGTGTTGATGGTCGGTGCACTCAGCAGTTGCTGCACGATTACAGTCAACGAGACGGACTCACTGGTCCCGGCTTCATTGACGGCTTGCGCGCTCACAACGGTAGAGCCCGCTTTGGGCACTTCATCGCCGCTGAAAAATACAGACCACTTATTGTCGTCGCCGGCAATCTCGGTTTTGTTTGTATTGCCCCAGCTTACTTCGATCCTGTTGCCAAAAGCGGCGCTGCCTGTGATCGTGACGCCGGCTTCGGCTTCACCCGGTGAGACGATGTTATCGCCACTGACGTTATCGATTTGCGGCGTGGCCGGTGGCGCGGGCAGCACCCGCACCGAGCGGCTGGCGGGCTCACTGGCACCATTCAGATTCGAGGCTATCGCGGTAATTTGCGTGTCGGCGGGGGCGGGTACTTGCTGCGCGCCGAAGGTGACTGACCAGTTGCCGGACGAATCGGCAGTGTCTGTCGCCGATTGGCCGCTCCACGAAACCTGAACGGTGTTACCCGCTTGGGCGGAGCCGCTGACCGTGAC
>CAXBNM010000178.1:0-9613 GCA_963976885.1 uncultured Burkholderiaceae bacterium | reverse complement strand
CAGGTAGTCGGCGTCGAGCAGCTTTTTGGACGCTTCATTGGGGGTGCCGAACTGAACCGTGCGGGCGATGTCGGCACCGACTTCGGGTTCGAGAATGTAGTTGATGAAGGCGTGCGCATTTTCCGGGTGGGGCGCATCGGCCGGAATGGCAAGACAGTCTTGCCACAGGTTGCTGCCTTCGTCTGGCACTACATAGGTGATGTCGTCGTCTTCGTTCATCACCTGCAGGATGTCGCCATTCCACTCCTGGGCAACATCAACCTCGCCGGTGGCGAGCAAGTCCTGGCCGTTGTCATCGGCAAAAACCTTGAAGCGCTTCTTGCTGGCAATGACGAGTTTTTCGGCGGCCTGCAATTCAGCCGGTGACGTGCTGTTCCAGGAGTAGCCGAGAAACTTGAGGGCGGCGCCGAGCACATACTGGCTGGTGCCGAGCATCGCGATGCGGCCGGCATGCGCGTCCGACTCAAACAGAGCGCCCCAGCTGTTGATGCCGCCGGGCACGGCCGACTTGCGATAACCGATGCCGATCGTGCCCCACATGTAGGGCAACGAAAACTTGCGGCCCGGATCGAAGCTGGCATCGCGCATGAACGAAGGCGTGATGTTGGCAATGTTGGGAATCTTGTCGTGATCGAGCGGCATCAGCATCTTGGCCTGCACCATGCGTTCGACATAGTCGTTGGTCGGCATGATGACGTCGTAGCCAGGGTTGCCGGCCTTGAACTTGGCGAACAATTCATCATTGTCGGCAAACAAGTCCATCTGCACGCGTACGCCGGTCGCTTCCCTGAAGTCGTCCAGCGTGGTTTCGCCGATGTAGGTGTCCCAGTTCAGGAAGTTGAGCTTCTTGTCCTCGGCGGCGGCACTGGCACGCCAGGGCGCCAGGCTGATGCCGATCAACGCGGCTGAGCCGGCGTGAAGCATCTGGCGGCGGTTCGGATTCCGGGCAATAGTCATCGGGTCAATCTCAGGGTCGGGTCAACGGGTTCAACAAGCGCAACAGGTGCAACAGGCAAGGGCTGGCCGGGCGGAAGCAGTCGGCGGCGCGCGAGCGGCAAGTGGCGTTATTCTGTCGCAAATGTGCCGCCGTTGCATCTGGTGCGGTGCCCCTGCAGACAAAAAAAAGGAATCGAGATGAGCGAGACCGCGTTTCTTTGGGATGAGCAGTGTTTCTGGCACGGTGGCGGCCAGTACGCGTTCGTGGCGCCGGTTGGCGGATTGGTCCAGCCGCTGGTGGCCGGCGGGCTGCCGGAAGGACCCGAAACCAAGCGACGTTTGCTCAATCTGATGCGGGCGACGGGGCTGTATGAGCAGTTGCACGTTTCCGGTGCGCCAGCGGCAACCGATGAAGAACTGCGCCGGGTGCATCCCGCCGATTTCCTGGCCCGCTTTCGCGAGCTGAGCGCCAATGGCGGCGGAGAACTCGGGCTGCGCACGCCGTTCGGGCAGGGCGGCTTTGAAATTGCCGCGCAGTCGGTGGGTCTGGTGCGCGAAGCCTTGTTCAAAGTGCTGGACGGACAAGTCGACAACGCCTATGCACTGGCCCGTCCGCCCGGTCACCACTGCCTGCCGGCGGCACCGATGGGGTTCTGTCTGCTGGCCAATATTGCGGTGGCCGTCAAGGCTGCGCTGGCGGCCAGAATGTGCGAGCGGGTTGCGGTGCTCGACTGGGATGTTCACCACGGCAATGGCACCGAGGCCATTTTCATTGATCGCCCCGATGTGCTGACGATTTCGATTCACCAGGAGCGTAATTTCCCGCTCGATACCGGTGCGGCCGACGTGCGTGGCGAGGGAGCCGGTGAAGGCTTCAATGTGAACATTCCGCTCCCGGCCGGGGCGGGGCATGACGCTTATCTGCATGCCTTCGAGCGCATTATCGAGCCGCAACTGCGGGCCTATGAACCCGATGTGATCGTGGTGGCCTGTGGCTTTGATGCGTCCATCGTCGATCCGTTGTCGCGCATGCTGCTGGGCGCTGAATCTTTTGCCGAAATGACCCGGCGCACCAAGGTGATTGCCGAGGATCTTTGCGACGGGCGTCTGGTCATGGCCCATGAGGGCGGTTACTCGGAGCTGCACGTGCCGTTTTGTGGCCACGCGGTCATCAACGCCATGGCCGGACTGGACGTAGCCGCCCCCGATCCGCTGACAGCCCGGTTCGAAGGTCAGCAGCCCGACGCCCGGGTTGCCGCCTTTTACCGGGGGCTGATTGATGAAATGGCCGAGTTTCTGGCCCCTTCATGAGTCAGCACCGGGGCTGACGCCGGATGCCCCCTGAAAAAGAGGGTGCTTCTGCGGTGGCCCAGCCCCATGGAGTGTTCGCAGCAGGGTAATCGGCGCGACTTCGCCCCGTAGCAGGCGCGGGGCCTGTCTTTCCCGCCTTTTGCCGCTGTTTCAGGGGGTCAGAGCAAGCCTTTTCCTGCATAATTTCCGGAATACGTAAACGGTCCGGGATTTATGCAAGATTACAGTCAGGCAATCAGTCTGGCCGCCCAGCTGATTGGCTCCGGGGATGCCGCCCTGCTTGAAATCATCGTGTTGTCCCTGAAGGTCAGCTTCGGGGCGATGCTGGCGTCCTGCCTGATCGGTTTTCCGCTCGGGGCGATGCTGGCGGTCACGCGTTTTCCCGGCCGCACGGTGGTGCTGACCGTGTTGAATGCGCTGATGGGGCTGCCGCCCGTGGTGGTCGGGCTGATTGTTTATCTGCATCTGTCCAATGCCGGGCCGCTGGGCTTTCTGCAGTTGCTGTACTCCCCGACGGCAATGGTGATTGCCCAGACCATTCTGATCGCGCCGATCATCGCCGCGCTGTCGCGGCAGGTGCTCGAAGATCTGCATGCCGAGTACCGGGAACAGTTTCGTTCATTGTCGGTGCCACCGGTGGTCGCGATGATTGCGCTGGTGCGCGACGCCCGGTATTCGTTGCTGACGGTTTCGCTGGCCGGTTTCGGGCGAGGCATCGCCGAGGTTGGCGCGGTGATGATTGTTGGCGGCAATATTGACCACCTCACCCGGGTGATGACGACTGCTATTGCGCTGGAGACCTCCAAAGGGGACTTGCCACTGGCGTTGGCACTGGGCATCGTATTGTTGCTGCTCTCCTTGCTCGTCAATGCACTGGTGATGGGGCTGCGCAGCAGCGCCAGGCAGCAAGCTTATGCTTAAGGCCGCCAACCGGGCGCTGATGCCGCTGAAAGTCAACGGGCTGGAGTTCGTGGCCAACGGGGTCACGCTCATTCACCGACTGAACCTGACCGTCGAGGCGGGCCGCCTGACCGTCATCATGGGCGCCAATGGCGCCGGCAAGAGCGTGTTGCTGCGTCAACTGCATGGCTTGTTGCCCAGTGCGGTCGGGGCCATTACCTGGGGGGGCGAGGTGGTTTCGCCACTCATCAGCAAACGCCAGGCCATGGTGTTTCAGCGGCCGGTGTTGCTGCGTCGCTCGGTGGCCGCCAATCTGGATTTCGTGCTGCGCCTGCGCCCCGGTTACTCGACCGCGTGGCGGCGCCGCCGCGCCGACGAATTGCTGACCCTGGTGTCGTTGCAGGAGCGGGGCGAGCAGCCGGCCCGCTTGCTGTCGGGCGGCGAACAACAACGCCTGGCCCTGGCCCGCGCGCTTGCCACCGAACCCGATGTGTTGTTCCTTGATGAGCCCACGGCCAGTCTCGATCCGGCCTCGGTCCACATCATCGAGCGCATCGTGCGCCAGGCGCACGAGCAGGGCACTACGGTCTTTTTTGTCACTCATGACATCGGCCAGGCAAAACGCCTGGCGGACGACATTCTGTTTCTGCATCACGGCCGGCTCGAAGAGTTCACGCCGGCCGAACGCTTCTTCAACCATCCCGACTCGGGGCCGGCTCAGGCCTACCTCGCCGGTCGGATCGTCTTTTGATCAACCCGGAGATTTTCATGAGTAATCGATTCATCAGCATGACGCGCAGCGCGGGGGCAACCGTGCTTGGCCTGGCCGTTACTGCTGCGCTGTGCGTGCCGCCAGCCGTCGCCGCCGAGCCGTCGATCATTGTGCAGTCGACGACCTCGACCGCCAACTCGGGTTTGTACGACTATCTGCTGCCCAAGTTCAAGGCCGCCAGCGGCATTTCCGTTCATGTGGTGGCCGTTGGCACGGGGCAGGCGATTCGCAATGCGCAGAACTGTGATGGCGATGTGTTGCTGGTGCATGCCAAGCCGGCCGAAGAGAAGTTCGTGGCTTCGGGCTACGGGGTTTCGCGTCAGGACTTGATGTACAACGACTTCGTCATCGTCGGGCCGGCGGCCGATCCGGCCGGTGTCAACGGCTCGAACAACGCCGCGCAAGCCTTGAAGAAAATTGCTGAAAACAAGGTGCCGTTTGCCTCGCGTGGCGATGATTCCGGCACGCACAAGAAGGAAAAAGCACTCTGGAAGGGCGCTGGTATTGACCCGGCCAGTGGCTCGGGCAAGTGGTATCGCGAAACCGGTTCCGGCATGGGTGCAACGCTTAATGCCGGCGTGGGCATGGGCGCTTATGTGATGACCGACCGCGCCACCTGGATTGCGTTCAAGAACAAGGGCGACTTCAAGATTGCGGTTGAAGGCGACAAGGTGATGTTCAACCAGTACGGCGTGATTCCCGTCAATCCGGCGAAGTGCCCGAATGTGAAGCAGGCCGAGGCGCAGAAGTTCGTTGACTGGTTGGTGTCGAAAGAAGGGCAGGAAGCCATCGGCAGCTACCGGCGCATGGGCGAGCAGTTGTTCACGCCGAACGCGGGCAAGGAAAACGCCGCGTAAGGTCGGCGTTCAACAGCGGTGCCAGATATCGGCGCTGCCGCTTGCGGCGTCGGCGTTCAGCCGGCGTTGTAGCGCACCTGGCCGATGGCGCTGATGTCGTAGCCGGTGAGCCGGGCGGCGCGATCCTGAAACGCCTTGCTGCGGCAAAAGTTCAGGAAGGTTTGCATCGGCGGGTCGAACCAGGCCCGCCGGTCGACCAGAATATCGAACTGCTCCTCGATGATCGGCACGAACGGCAACCGGTATTGCGTGGCCAGGGTGGCCAGACCGAATGACACTTGCGCCTGACCTTCCAGTACCGCCAGTGCGGCATCGACTTCGGTACGCACCGGGGGCGTCATCGTCAGTTCTTGAGCGCTCAATCCGGCTTTTTCGAGCAAGGATTCAAACAGATTCTGTGCGCCCGACTGCGGCTGGCGCGGCGCCACGGTAAGGTTTTGCAGGTCGGCAATGCCGGTGGGAGGCTGCTCCAGCGCCGGGCTGACGATCAGACCACGCTGGCGCTTTGCCCAGCGCACCAGCACCGCGTGCTGATGGCCAAAGCGCGGGTTCACGAAGGGCTCATTCCAGACGTTGCTGGCAGGGTCGAGCAAATGCAGCCCGCAGGCCAGACCCTCGGCTTGCTCAAAACGGTCCAGGCCATCGCAACTGCCATCAAACCAACTGGCGATGCCGCACTGCGATTCACGCAAGGCCCAGTCGAGCAATGGGTCGTGGCTGCCCAGGAAAACGGTCGGGCGCGATGCGGCGCTGACGGTGTCGCCGATGCCGGACTTGGCCAGCCAGGCATGCAGGCCGTCACGGGGGAACAGCAGTTTCCCCATCGCTTTGGTATGGGGAATGCTTCCTGAAGCGGCAAGGTCGTAAACCTTGCGCTCCTTGATTCGCAGTAACTCGGCAACTTCTCGGGTGGTCAGAAACTCAGGCATCGGCATGGTCAGGGTTTTTCTTACATCCTACCTGCACACCGATGCGGCTACAGATTTTTTCGGCGCCGAGCCAGTGCCGGCTTGGTGCCGGCCTGGCGCCGATTACCTGATCAGATCGCGCTGAGTTCTACCCAGGTGTCGTTGTAGCAAGCGCCGGCCGCAATATCCGTTTTCAGGTCGGCATCAATCAACGCGTTGACCGTTTGCCCGGTTTCGCTGACGGCCAGCCAGGTGCCCTTGGGACTGTAAAGTACACCGGCAGGTACGGCATCGGTCAGTCGGGCTACCAGCGTGGTGGCGCCGCGATCATTCCAGACCTTGACGGTCTGACCGTCGCTGACGCCGCGGGCGGCGGCGTCGACCGGATTGATTTCGACTCTTTCGGGTTGTTGGGAGTCGGGCAATTCGCCAAAAGTGGCATTGGTGCGGCGTGACGATGACGGTGAAATGATGTTCAGCGGCAGCTTGTGCGGAACCGGGTCATGGCGCGGCACGCCATAGCCCCAGGCATCTTGCAGCGATTGCGCAAACAACTCGATGCGCCCGCTGCTGGTGGCCGGCTTGACCGTGGCGCACATGATCAACGGCTGTTGGCCGTCAACCAGCATCGGCACTGCTTTATCCAGCGGCAATTCACTGGGCGTATGGCCTTGCAGGCGTGGATCGGTTGCGTCGAAGGCATCGTTCATCAGCGCCTTGTCGTCCGCCTTGAACAGCGGGTCGTCAAAACCGAAGCGGGCCGCCAGGCGACGGAAGATTTCGGTGTTGGGCAAACACTGGCCCACCGGCGGGATGGCCGGCTCGGCACGTTGCAGCCAGCTCTGGCCGTAGGCGGCGTAGATGTCATCGCTCTCGGCAAAGGAGGCGGCCGGCAGAATGACATCGGCGTAGGCAAGGCTGTCGTTCATCGTGACATCGCACCCAACCGTGAAAATCTCTTCACGGCTGAGCGCCCGCCGCATCCGGTTCTGGTCGGGGTGAGTGCAGACCGGATTGTGGTTGTAGATGAAGACTGCCCGGATGGGCGGATCGAGATCATCGTTGAGCAGATGCCGGCCGACATCGACGATGTTGATCGTGCGGGTGCCCTCCGGAATCAGGTGGGTGGCATGCAGTCGTGCCGGCGTGGACGGGAAGGCCAGCCCGGGCTTGGCAATGACGCCGGCACCGGCGCGGCCATGCTGGCCGAGCAAGGCATTCAACGCCATGATGGCGCGCAGGCCCGAGCCGCCGCTGTGGCCGCGTTCGATGCCGTTGCCGGCCGAGGTGGCCAGCGTGCCGGCATCGGCATAAGCCGTGACGAGGGCGGCAAACTGGTCGGCATCAATACCGCACAACTCGCGTACCTGTTCGAGGCCGTACTGGCGGGCCTGCGCCATGTAGGCCTCGTAGCCGTGCACCCATTGCGCGATGAAGGCGGCGTCATGGCGCTGGCGCTGCTCGAGCGCGGCTGCCACGGCCATGGCCAACACGACATCGGCGCCCGGCTTCGGTTGCAGGTAGAGGTCTGCCATTTCGGCAATTTTGGTGCGCTTGGGGTCGATCACCACAAGCCGTGCCCCTTTGGCGCGGGCCTTGCTGATGATGCGTGCGAAGTGCAGGTTCGACACCGTGACGTTGTTGCCCCAGACGATGATGGTGTCAGCAAGTTCTGCCTGCTCGGGCGGCATGCCCGGCGCGTTGCCGAACAGACTCGTATACGCGGTGCCGCGCACGATGCCACACAAAGGGCCGCGACTGAGCAGGCTCGCGCCGAGCTTATGGAAAAAGCGCAGATCCATCGAGCCACCGGCAAGCTGACCATGCGGGCCGGCGTAGTTGAGCGGCAGCACCGATTGCGGGCCGTGCGCATCGATAGCCTTGCTCAGGCCGGCGTAAACGAGATCAATGGCTTCGGCCCAGCTTATCGGCGTGAACTGGCCGCTGCCGCGAGGACCGGTGCGGCGCAGCGGCTCGGTCAGCCGGTTTTCGCCGTGCAGCCAGGCGGGGTAGGAGCGCGCAACCTTGTTGCAGATGACGCCAGCCGTGTACGGATTGCTGTCTGAACCCTTGACCGCGATCACCCGGTTCTGTTCGGTGGTGATGGCCAGACTGCAGGTGTCGGGGCAATCGAGCGGGCATACCGAAGGGCGGACGGTGGTGGCGGTTTGGAGGCTGGGCATCAGTTTTCCTGGCAAAAGATCAGATAGGCCGATGATGCGTGAGCTATTGGACTGGAGGCAAGAGCCAATTCGTAGCATTATTTGGGGCCAATCTGAATTCGAGCCACGATGCCTCGCGTTGCCATGTCCAAAGCCAAGGCCATTGAGCCTGCCTCCAGTCGTGCCCGATCCGTAACGCTGGCCGGGCCGGCGCACGAAGTCTGGCAACAGTTTGAAGCGCGCGGCGAGCATGAATCGCGTCAGGACTGGCTGACCAGTAATTTGCGCGGCGCCATTGTGGCCGGCGCCTTGCAGCCCGGCGCGCGTCTGCCCGCCAGCCGGCAGCTGGCGCATGAGTTGCAGTTGTCGCGCAATACGGTGGCCATCGTTTACGAGCGATTGTTGGCCGAGGGCTTGCTTGAGGCGCGGGTTGGCGCCGGCACCTTTGTCACCAGCCATCTGGCCCGGCCGCGCGGGCGTGGCAGTGCTGCTGCCGACAACGATCGCCGGCTTGCCGCGCGTGTCGCGAATTTACTGCCGCAACCGGGCGACCGGCCGGAAAGCGATCCGAGTCGGCCACTCACGCCGGGGCTGCCCGACCTTGACTTGTTTCCGCATGCGCTTTGGGCGCGTCTCAATACCCGCTACTGGCGCGCCCGGCCATCGCTTGGTTATACCGATCCGGCCGGCTTGCCGGCGCTGCGCCAGGCCATCAGCGGGTTTATCGGTGCGACGCGCGGCGTCGCCTGCGATCCGGAGCAGGTCTTCATCACCGCCGGCACGCAGGGGGCGATGATGGCGGTTTTTCATGCCTTGCTCGAGCCCGGCGCGCAGGCCTGGGTTGAAGACCCTGGCTATCGGCAGGTATGGCGAGCGTTGCGCATGGTTGATGCACGGCCGGTGCCGGTACCGGTGGACGAGCACGGCCTGATGGTGAGCGCTGGCCATGCTCTGGCGCCAAAGGCGCGGCTGGCGATTGTGTCGCCTTCACACCAGTATCCAAGCGGGGCGCTGATGAGTCTGCCGCGGCGGCTGGCCTTGCTTGATTGGGCGGCGCAGTCGGACGCCTGGATTCTTGAAGATGATTACGACGGCGAGTACCGCTATGAGGGGGCGCCGATCAAATCGTTGAAGTCTCTCGATCGGGACGACCGGGTGATTTACGTGGGCACGCTGAGTAAATTGCTGGCGCCGGGGCTGCGACTTGGTTTCATGGTTGTGCCTGACGCGCTGGTGGCACCGATGCGGGCCTTGCGACAAACCATTGATCACGGAATGGCCGCGCCGGTGCAGAGCGTCTTTGCCGACTTCATTACGCAAGGCCATCTCGGCACCCATGTGCGCAAGACCCGCGCCGTGTACAACGAACGCCGGCAGACCGTGTTGGCAGCGTTGGCGAAGATGCCGGCGATTGCTTCGGTGAGTGGCAGCGATGCCGGTCTGCATCTGGTGGCGCGGTTGGCGCACGGCTCCGACCGTGCAGTTGCGGCGCAGACCTGGGAACGCGGACTTGGGCTGACGGCGATCTCGGCCTATGGAGCCAGCGCGATGGTTGACCTGAACGAAGCGCAGCGCGTACCGTCTGATGATGCCGTGGCGCTCGCATCGGCACTGGTCATCGGCTACGCCAATGCCGGCGATGCGGCGCTTGACGAAGCGCTTGCACGATTGGCGCAGTGTCTGACCTGCGGCCGGTGAACTTGTCGAGCTGAGCCGCAGAACCCGAGACGCTCAATTCATTGAGGAGCGCTGCGACCGGCCATGAGC
>CAXBNM010000177.1:0-9667 GCA_963976885.1 uncultured Burkholderiaceae bacterium | reverse complement strand
GGCTTGCCCCTCGACGCAAAGCTTGTTGTATGTGTCGGCGTAATTGACGAGCGCAAAGGCGTTGACGCTCTCATAAACGCATTTCTGGCGCTGCCAGCCAACGAGGAGCGCAGATTGGTACTTGCTGGCCGCCACAGCCCCAAAGTGCTGGCCATACTGAACCAAACTCCGGGTGCACCGATCATCAGCATCAACCGCTACCTTTCCGATGACGAGCTCAATTGCTACGTTAACGCCGCCGACATCATCGCTGCGCCCTATCCCAACTTTGTGGGCAGCGCAAGCATCGTCATCCGCGCCTGCGCGGCCGGTCGCGTCTGCCTGGCGTCGGATTCACCCTGGATGCAACGCGTTGTCGAACAGTTCGATCTGGGACTTACAATAAACCCGCGCAATCAGACCGCCATGACGGCCGGGCTTACACAGTGCTTGTCATTAAGCGATCATTTTGCTCTGTCGCAACAGGCCGAGGCCTTACTTGCCTTCAGTAACATGAACAACATTGCGACGCATCTCACATCGCTGCTTTATGATCGCTTGGCTATCCGGCGCGCCCGTGATGTACTGCTCTGGCCCGGTCTGCGCTCGTCGCAGGGCAACAACAAGCCAGCCAGCTTGATGTGATTGAAATGCTTATGCTTTCCCAACTTCACTCGGAGGGATTCGTTCCCTATGCTCATACTCGGACTTAATGCCTATCACGGCGATTCTGCCGCCGCATTGGTGCGAGACGGGAAAATTGTTTGTGCTGTTGAAGAGGAACGCTTTCGGCGTATCAAGCATTGGGCCGGATTGCCCACGGAATCCATTCGCTACTGCCTGCAGCAGGCCGGCGCAAAATTTACCGACCTCGACTGCATTGCGATCAATCAGGACAACCAGGCCAGCCGTCGCCAGCGCTTCAAGTTTTTGCTGACCCGCCCACCGAGCGTGGAAGGCATTGCAAAAAGTGTGCGGAACAGACATAAGCGCTCCAGCGTCATCACCGAATTGGAAAAGTCATTCGACACCCCCTTCACCGGTAAGTTTCTGGCTGTTGAGCATCACAAGGCGCATCTGGCCTCGGCCTACTATTGTTCGCCATTCAACCAGGCTCATGCGGTGTCAGTCGACGGTTTCGGCGATTTTGCGAGCAGTGCCTGGGGGTTTGGCGAGCAAAGCAGACTCACCCTGGAAAAACGTGTGTATTTTCCGCATTCACTGGGCATTTTCTACCAGGCACTGACCCAGTTCATTGGCTTTCCGAATTACGGCGATGAATACAAGGTGATGGGTCTTGCCCCCTATGGCGAACCGCTTTACGTCGACAAATTGCACGAATTGCTTGATGTCAGCGATTCCGGCGAGTTCGAACTCAACCTGCGCTACTTTCGGCACCAGACGGGCAAACTGAACTTCAACTGGGAAAACGGCTACCCTGTCATCGAGTCGTTGTTTTCTACGGCCATGCACGAGCTGCTGGGCCCACCGCGCCAGGCTGGCGAACCGCTTGAACAGCAGCACCGTGATCTGGCCCGCTCAGTGCAATCCGTGTACGAACAAACCCTGTTCCGTCTGCTCAACGCACGGCATCAGTCCAACCCCAGCCCGGCCATTGTGCTGGCTGGTGGTTGCGCGCAGAACAGTGTTGCCAACGGCAAGATCAGCCGCAACACACCGTTCACGCAGGTCTATGTGCAAGCGGCGGCCGGCGACGCCGGCGGCGCACTGGGTGCTGCCTGCGTTGCCTGGTACGAAAGCGGCGAGCGCGATCGCGCGGACTGCCAGATGCCGCACGCGTTTCTTGGTCCGTCCTTTGATGACGATTACGTCACCGCACTGCTCGAAAGCCATGACGCCGAACTGGCTGCCGCGGGATGCGCAGTCGAAGTCGTCGACGACAAAAGAACTTTGACAGCCCGTACCGCCAGCGCTATTGCTGATGGCAAGGTAATCGGCTGGTTTCAGGGGCGCATGGAATGGGGGCCGAGAGCCCTCGGCAATCGCTCCATTCTGGGCGACCCGCGGCGCGCCGACATGAAAGACATCCTCAACGCAAAAATCAAACGCCGCGAATCGTTCCGGCCATTCGCCCCTTCAATACTGCGCGAAGCCGTCAGCGACTGGTTCGAAGTCGATACCGACGTACCGTTCATGATGCAGGTCCAACAGATTCGACCCGAGAAGCGGGCGGAGATTCCTGCCGTGACACACGTAGACGGCAGTGGCCGACTGCAAACGGTAAGCGCTGAACAGAACCCGCTGTACGCGCAGTTGATTACCGATTTTGCGCAACTTACTGATGTGCCGATGTTGCTCAATACATCATTCAATGAAAACGAGCCGATCGTCTGCAAGCCAGAGGAAGCATTGAGTTGCTTTCTGCGCACCTCGATGGATGTACTGGTCCTCGGGCAGCATTACATTACTCGTCACCAACGATCCTGACAGTTTTAGCGCGGAGCGTTACTCGGTAGGCGCAGGCTTGTCCGCTGTCATCAGTTGCTTCTCGACCAAACTGCGCGGCGTGGCGGGTCCGGTGTCTTGTGCCTGCACGGCGGCACGCATACGGCGCCGCTGATCTGCTTCGGCAAACGGGCGCATCTTCAGTTCAGTGACCACGACCGCGAGCATGGTCATCCAGTGCACGCCCGCGCCGAAGTGCGCACCCGAGAACTGCATGGCTACGGTCGAATAAACGGCGAGCACGGCCAGCCACTCGTAGCCGTCCTGTCGAATCAGCAAACGGATGATTGCAATGCCGGTAAGCGCCAGGCAGACAAAGTAGGCGATACCGCCAACCAATCCGGTAGCCATCAGCGCTTCCAGGATTGAGTTGTGCGGATAGAACTGCGTTGATTTTTCGACAATGGAGTCGCCAAACAACGGATTGTCGAGAAATTGCTCGAAAGCGCCGGCAAAAGAAGCCTCACGAGATGCTGCACTACCGCTGTAACCCTCGATCGCGTCCCGAAAGCGCTTGAAGAGGTCGAACTCGAACTCGGCTTGAATAAATCGCTGCGACTGACTGACGAACACGGCCAGCCCCAGACCGACAGCGCCGGTGATGAGCAAACGTCCAAGCCGAATCGGAATCATCGAGTACACAAGCAACGCAAGCAGAGCAGCCACCACCGGGCCACGCGCCGCGGCGATCATCATGGTGAATGCACCGGCAATCACGCCCAACCCATATAACCCGGCGGATACCGGGCCGAGGCGTCCGAGCGATCTGAACAGCCCCACGGCGCAAAGCAGCAACAGCGTGCCGCCGAGATTACCCACCGAGATCGGATTGAGCCGGCCCAGTTCCAGGCGGGTCGCACCTTCGTCACGCAATTGCGAAGCCAGATCCGCACTTTGAATCAGAATCAGAACCACCGCGATGGCAGTTACGATGGTCAGCGCCTTGAAGGCCTGCCGTGTACTGGTTGGGTTGAGACCAACCAGCACAGGAATGGTCGGCATGAGTACAAACAACAAGGACATGCCAAGCAATGCCATCGGATCGAAGGGTAAGGAAGCCTGCTCAAGATAGGCATCATTCACCACACGAAAAAGATACATCGACCAGAACACGATCATCGCCGCCGTGAATGGCAGGGAATGCATTCGTAACGAGCGGCGATTGGCGATGAGCACCCACACGCCCAGTAACGCGACCCCTACCCGCAACAGAATGGACGGTAATCTTGTGTCCGGCTCACCGGCGAGCGTGACCACCGCCGCCAGCAACGGATAACCGCTGATGGCAAACGCGAAAAGCAAGGCCATGAGTACCGTACGTGAAACCATAAACAATCAGGGATGGCTAGTGGCGTAAAAGCTGTTTAGTGACTTGAACTCTCAGCGGATCATGCCACACCAGTGCCGCCAGAAGCGCAGCCACTGCGGCAAGCGCCACAAACCAGATCAGATCCGGGATTCCCTGGCCAGCCCAATGAATGGCCTCGCGATAGAAAACGCTGAGCGCACCGGCACCGATCAGCAGCATCGGCCAGAACACTTTCGGAATTTCGCGGTAAAGCCGGATTCGGTATCTGAAATGAAACCGCCAGACGATGGCCAGACTGCTCAGCGCCAGCGCCAGCATTGCCCCAACCACTACACCTATACCGCCGTAGAGCGTGCCACCGAGATAGCCGAACACGACGTTAAGCACGCCAAGCAGGAGCTGACTGACGGCGATCCAGCGCACCTTGCCTATCGCCAGAAAGAACATATAGGCCGGGATGTTCAACGTACTCACGGACCAACCCAAGGTGCTGATCAGGCCGATCAACAGGAAGACGTCGTCGAATTTACCGCTCCAGAAAACAAGGATGAACGGCAAGGCCGAGCCAACCAACGCGAAATAAGGCACCGTCACCAGCAACAGCAGGCGAAAGGCGACACGGTAATCGGCGGCAATCTGCTCTGTGCCGCTCTGAAGCCGGGTGGAGCGATTGGCCATGAAAGGAACAAGCATCTGATAAGCCGACACGATTACCTGCCGGAATTGCACGACCGCACGATTGGCCATGTCGTAATAGCCAATTGTGGCAAGCCCCGAGAAATTACCCAACAACCACCGAATGACCGGCTCAAACAAAAGCTGCCCCAGGCCCGCCATCTGGATGACGAAGCCATAGCGCACCATTTCCACCAGCCGCGCATACGACCAGCGCAGACTGTTTCGCCAATGGCTTCGAAACGTCCAGGCCAGCGCAACGCTGAGAATCAGCAGTTGCGCCGCCGTAAACGTCACTTGGATCGGGCCGAGAGCCAGCAATCCATAAGTTGGCACATAGAGATAAACCAGCGCCAGTTGCAGGGCGCTACCGCAGATCATGGCCAGCGCGCGCAATACTGTCTGCTGCACGGCGTCAAGAGCGGCAGCCAGTGCCGTGACCAGCGCGGATAGCCAGGCGGCCGCCATTACCCAAGGTAAAACCTGCAGAGCCAGTGCGAGCACCTCGTCATGATCAACGGCACGGCTGATGACCCAGCCCACCGGTGCCACGGCAAGCAGACTGGCCAGGCCGATGGTGCCTGCAGAGAACAGAATAGTCTGAGTCAGGGTAGCCGCGGCCGCGCCGGGCCGGCCCGCACCCATGTCAACCGCCATGAACCGAACCACACTACCGCTTACGCCCAGATCGGCCAGCCGCACCCCGCCCGCAGTGGCGATGAGCAGCGACCAGACACCGATCTGCTCTATCCCAATAGCCCGGACCAGAAACCGATAAAGTTCAAACAACAGGACGGCCGACACGATGGTGACGGTTACTGAAGCAATCGCATTGCCTGACAACCGTCGCAGACCCGTCTGCGTCATTCCCGTCCTTTCAACTTGCTGCCGTTATCGATCATCCCTAGTGACTGCGAATCATCGTCCCAACCCCTTCCTCGGTCATGATTTCGAGCAAGAGGCTGTGGTCGACCCGGCCGTCGATGATGTGGACGGCGGCCACGCCACCTTTGGCGGCGTCGAGAGCTGATGAAATTTTAGGCAGCATGCCGCCCGAGATGGTGCCATCGTCGAACAGTTCGTCAATTTCGCGCGAGGTCAGGCCGGTAATGAGTTCACCCGCCTTGTTCAACACGCCGGGGGTGTTGGTCATCATCACCAGTTTTTCGGCTTTGAGGATTTCGGCGATCTTGCCGGCGACGACGTCGGCATTGATGTTGTAGGTTTCGCCACCTTCGCCCGAGCCGATAGGGGCAATCACCGGGATGAAACCATTTTGCGTAAGCGTGTAGATGACTGACGGGTCAATGGAAACGATTTGCCCGACCTGGCCAATATCGATCTGCTCTTCCGGGTTCTCTTTGTTACTAATAGTGAGTTTGCGGGCATTGATGAGCGCGCCGTCTTGCCCGGTAAGGCCGACAGCTCGGCCGCCGGCCTGGTTGATATTCTCGACGATCTCTTTATTGACCTGACCGGCCAGCACCATTTCGACAATGTCCATGGTCTCGGCGTCGGTCACGCGCATGCCTTGCACGAACTCGCCCTTCTTGCCGACTCGGCTGAGCAGGCTTTCAATCTGCGGTCCACCGCCATGTACGACGACCGGGTTCAGACCCACCAGCTTGAGCAACACCACGTCGTGGGCGAAGCTACGCTTGAGCGCTTCGTCGGTCATGGCGTTGCCGCCGAATTTCACGACAATCAGTTTGCCGTGAAAACGACGGATATAAGGCAGCGCTTCGGCCAGAGTGGAAGCTTTCTGTGCCGGCGAGACCGGCTCGACGGATTGAGGCACGCTCGGTGCCGGGGCCGGGGAATCTGTTTTATTAGGCATTAGGTCCGATGCTTGAATTCAGTGCAGCAAGGATGGGCAGACTACCCCGATAGGGGGCCATCCGCATAAGAAACGGCAGGATCAGGCGAATTTCGCACAATCGTATTTTTATGGTCGATAACGCCAATAAATCCAAGTACGATCATCCCGAGTGCGCATGATACGGCTTGTCGTCAAATTGACTGCCGCAACTACGCTCTTGCACGGCCGTCTGTTAAATGAACCGACACGTTTCAGACAGATACAGACCGTGGTACGTAAAGTACTGCAAACAGATAGTTGCCAAATAATTCCGCAATTACCCACATGGGTCAACGCATTGCCGGACCACTTCGCGCATACTTTAAGGGTGGTCAGGAGGGCCGCGCAAAACTATGGATATCCCACGAGTGGCGCAACACGTTCAATTTGGCGCTCGACAAGTTGTCGACGTCATCAAGTTTGCTACCGATCCGTTACTGGTGGTGGTTACGCTCATTTGCGCCACCTTGCTGCACGGGCAGCCTATTCGCGGCGCCGAGGTCATCCTCGCGCTGCTGGCCTTCTCGCTTTGTTATCCCGGCACCATCGAATTCAGGCACCGCCAGCTCAACCTGTTGCGGGCACTGGCCGGTAATTGGGCGGTGGTGGCGGCCTTGCTGCTGGGCCTGGGTTATGTCACCGGCATGGCTGACGCGTTTGATCGCGACGTGATGCTGGCCTGGATTCTCGGCGTGCCGCTGGTGCAGTTTGCCGCCCATTTCCTGGCGCCCTCGCTGGTGCCGCGCATGCTGGCGCTCAGCCGCAAAGAGCGCACGATCGTCATTGGCGCCAATGAGGCCAGCCGCCAGATTGCCGGCACCTTCAACAAGGATCCGTTCAGCAACAAGCGCGTGCTGGCGTTTTTTGACGACCGTAACCCCAACCGACTGGGCGAAATCGACGAGGCCCCGGTGGCTGGCCGCGTGCAGGATGCTGCCGCCTTCGTGAAGGCCAACGCAGTCAGCAGTATTTACATTGCGCTGCCGATGGCGGGCCAGCCACGCATTCTCCGATTGCTCGACAGCCTGCGCGACACCACGGCATCCATTTACTTCGTGCCCGACATCTTCATGGTCGATTTGATTCAGGCGCGCCTTGATGCAGTGGGCGGTGTGCCAGTTGTTGCCGTCTGCGACACGCCGTTTGAGGGCGTAACCGGCGTAACCAAACGCCTGTCGGACATTCTCATCTCGCTGGTGGCCATTACCGTCACCGCGCCGTTGATGATTGCCATTGCCATTGGCATCAAGGCAACCTCGCCCGGCCCGGTCATCTTCCGCCAGAAGCGTTACGGGCTGGATGGGCGCGAGATCAACGTCTGGAAATTCCGCAGCATGCGGGTGGTGGAAAACGGTGCCCAGGTCAAGCAGGCGACCAAGGACGACCCTCGCATTACGCCCATCGGCCGCTTTCTGCGCCGCACCTCTCTCGACGAACTGCCGCAGTTCTTCAATGTGCTTGAGGGCCGGATGAGCGTCGTGGGGCCGCGCCCGCACGCGGTGGCGCACAACGAAACCTTCCGCAAGGTCATCAAGGGCTACATGGTTCGCCACAAGGTCAAGCCCGGCATTACCGGCTGGGCGCAGGTCAATGGCGCCCGCGGTGAAACGCCCGAACTGAAAGACATGGAGCGCCGCGTCGAGTTCGATCTCGAGTATTTGCGCACCTGGTCACTGCGGATGGACTTGCTGATCATCTGGCGCACCGTGGTGTTGATTCTCAAGGGCGACCCGCAGGCGTACTGACGCCCCGCCCGCTCACGGCCAAAGCGCTTTGAAAACACTCACCGTTCTGGGCGCCCGTCCGCAGTTTGTCAAAGCGGCCGTGGTCAGCGCAGCCTTTGCCGAACAGGCCGGAGCCACCGGCCACACCGAAGTGCTGGTGCATACCGGACAACACTTCGACGCCAATATGTCGGGGGTGTTCTTCGATGAACTCGGCATCCCCCGCCCCACGCACACCCTGGACATTCATTCGCTGCCGCACGGCGCGATGACCGGCCGGATGCTGGAGGCACTCGAAGCGCTGATTCAGGCTGAGGCGCCCGATCAGGTGCTGGTCTATGGCGACACCAATTCGACGCTGGCCGGCGCGCTGGCGGCCGCCAAACTGCACGTGCCGGTGGCGCATGTCGAGGCCGGCCTGCGCTCGTTCAACCGCCGCATGCCCGAAGAAATCAACCGGGTCATGACCGATCACATCAGCGACTGGCTGTTTACCCCGACCGCCTCGGCCGGCACGAATCTGGCCGCCGAGGGCATTGACCCGGCCCGCATCATCGAGGTCGGCGACGTGATGTTCGATTGCGCGCTGCGTTTTGGTGAACTGGCGCGCGAGCGCAGCACCATGCTCGACACGCTCGGCCTGGTCAATCAAGGCTTTGTGCTGTGTACCGCGCACCGCGCCGAGAACACCGATGACCCGGCCTTGCTGCAAACGCTGTTCGACACCTTGCATAGCTTGAGCGCCGAGTTGCCGGTGGTGCTGCCGCTGCATCCGCGCACGCGCGGTCTGGCCACCGCCGCCGGTATTGCGCTGCCCGCGCCGGGCGTGCAGGCGGGTCGCGCCAGCGGCCTGATCATCGCCGAACCGCTCGGCTATCTGGATATGGTGCGGCTTGAACAAGCCGCGGCGCTGATCATGACGGATTCGGGTGGCGTGCAGAAGGAAGCCTTCTTTCATGCCGTGCCCTGTCTGACCTTGCGCACCGAAACCGAATGGGTCGAGTTGGTCGAATCGGGCTGGAACCGGCTCAGCCCGTTGCGTGACGGCAGCGCGGCCTGTCTGGCGGCAGCCCGCGCGCAACTGGGCAGCAAAGGCCAGCCGGTGCAGCCCTACGGCCAGGGTGATGCGGCCCGGCGCATTGTCGCCACTCTGAGCCAGATGGCCTGATTGCGTTAACCCATCCCGGTAAGGCAGACGACCTCTTAATCTGCAACAATTGCGAGCTAATACGAGGAGTTCGCTATGTTGTCTCGAATCGGAAAACCCCGCGCCACCAGGCTCAGCCTGCTCGCGCTGAGCATCAGTGTTGCCGCCGGCTGTGTCACCACCACCGCGCCCCCTGAAGAAAAAGAAGCGCCGCAAACCACCAACACGCAACGCGCCGCGCAGCAGGCGGTGCTGGCTGCGCCGCCGGCCAGGCCGGTACTCAAGCGCAAGATTGCGCTGGGCCGCATTACCAACGAAACCCGTTACGGTCAGTCCTTGTTGCGCACCGATGCCGGTGATCCGCTGGGCAAGCAGGTCAACGACTTGATGAGCAAGGCGCTGGCTGAGTCTGGTGCCTATCTGGTGTTTGAGCGGCCCGACATCGACAAGCTGCAAGCCGAAAGCCAGCTCACCGGTCAGCAGATGAATCTGATTGGTGTGGATGCTCT
>CAXBNM010000176.1:0-9709 GCA_963976885.1 uncultured Burkholderiaceae bacterium | reverse complement strand
GCAGAGACCGCACGCGAGATCAGTTGGGAGCAACTCGTGCCCGCTCCGAGCGCCGCGCT
Source organism: uncultured Burkholderiaceae bacterium (assembly GCA_963976885.1). Taxonomy (GTDB): domain Bacteria; phylum Pseudomonadota; class Gammaproteobacteria; order Burkholderiales; family Burkholderiaceae_E; genus JAUIAI01. Next base: position 9,650 of record CAXBNM010000176.1, on the reverse strand, counting down.
TGCCGAGCAGATCAAGACGCTGCAAACCGAAATGGATGCGCTGACGCCGGAGCAACAGGAAATCTATTTCCAGATCGAAGATGAGATGTCGCTGCGCGCACGCATTGATGCCGGCTTCATCGCGGCTGACAAGTTGCTGCCCAAAGAGCAGGAAGTGCTGAATCCGGGCAGCAGCGTGCAGCATCCGCAACTGCACGACTTGTGGCAGCGGGTTACCGCCGCGCGCAAAACGATCAGCGCCGAAGGCAACCGGGTCGATCCCGCGCTGAACGGCACCCGTGTTCGATTGCCTGGTTACGTGTTACCGCTCGAACATGCCGGCAGCAAGATCAAGGAGTTTCTGCTTGTACCGTATGTCGGCGCCTGCATTCATGTGCCACCGCCGCCGCCAAACCAGATGGTCTTTGTTGCCACCGATGAGGCCTTTGCCAGCGAGTCCTTGTACGAGGCGGTCTGGGTAGAAGGCGTACTCTCGACCAAGGACGGATCACACGCGTTGTCTTTGGTTGATGGTCAGGCCGATGTCAGCACCGGTTACTCGTTGCAGGCGGTGACCGTGACGCCGCACCAGCCCTGATGACAACCCCCAACGAGCACGCGCAGCCACTGCTGAGCCTGCGCGACATTCAATTTGCCTGGCAGGCATCGGCGCCGCCCGTACTGGTGCTGCCGGCATTACATCTGGCCGCGGGTGAGCGGGTGTTCATCAGTGGCGCCAGCGGCAGCGGCAAGAGCACCTTGCTGAGCCTGATCAGCGGCGTAGCCCAGCCGGACCAGGGCGAGATCATCATGCTTGGTCAGAACCTGACGGCCATGAGCCATGGCCAGCGCGACCGCTTCCGGGCCGATCAACTCGGCATCGTGTTTCAGTTGTTCAATCTGGTGCCGTATCTGAGCATCACCGAAAACATCGTGTTGCCCTGCCGGTTCTCCCGGCAACGCATGCAGCGCCTTGCCCAAATGAACCGCACGCCCGAACAAGAAGCCGCCCGCTTGCTGGCCCATCTTGAACTGGACCAGCAAAATCTGGCGCGCCGGCCGGTGGTGGAACTGAGCATCGGTCAGCAACAACGCGTGGCCGTGGCGCGGGCGCTGATCGGCCAGCCCGCCCTGATCGTTGCCGACGAACCCACCTCGGCGCTCGACGAAGGCATGAGCGAGCGCTTCATCAATTTGCTGTTGAGCGAAACGGCCGCCAGCAACACGGCCGTGTTGTTCGTCAGTCATGATCTGCGGCTGGCCGGGCAGTTCGATCGCCACTTGCGCTTTGGGCAATTGAATCAGGCCGGCGCAGTTGCCCAGGCGAGCGGAGCAAGCCAATGACGATCCTGCGTCTGGCCTGGGCCAGTTTGCGCAATCGCCGCGGTGCGGCGCTGCTGACGATTATTTCGATTGCCCTGAGCGTGAGCCTGTTGCTTGGCGTGGAAAAACTGCGTCGCGATGCCCGTGACGGTTTTGCCAGCACCATCTCGGGTACCGATCTCATTGTCGGTGCCCGCGGCGGCGCCGTGCAGTTGCTGTTGTACTCGGTGTTTCGCATCGGCCAGGCCACCAACAATATTTCCTGGGCGAGTTATCAGCAGATTGCCGCGCAGCCGGGCGTGGCCTGGACCGTACCGATTTCGCTGGGCGATTCGCATCGCGGCTATCGCGTAATGGGCACCAGCGAAGCCTACTTCGAACACTACCGGTATGCGCATCGCCAGGCCTTGCAGTTCGCGCAGGGGCGGGCCTTTGCCGGTGCCGCCGATGTGGTGCTGGGCGCCACGGTTGCCCGCGAACTGGGCTATGAGCCTGGCCAGTCGATCGTGCTTGCCCACGGCACCGGCGCACTCGACATCAATCAGCATTCGGACCACCCGTTTACGGTCGTGGGCATCCTGCGCCCCACGGGGACGCCGGTAGACCGAACCCTGCACGTGAGCCTGGCTGGCATGGAAGCCATGCATGAGGGCTGGCAGAATGGCGCGCCGCCAACCCAGGGGGCGCTGGCATTGGGCCTGAACCACGCGCGCGCGGCAGCGAGCACACCGCCTGCCAGCATCACCGCCTTTCTGATCGGGCTCGATCGCAAGACCCGGCTGTTTGCCCTGCAACGGCACATCAACACGATGCGCACCGAACCTTTGCAAGCCATCATGCCGGCGGTTGCCTTGCAGGAGTTGTGGGATCTGATGCGGGTGGCCGAAGATGGCTTGCGCATTATCTCGGCCTTTGTCGTGGTGACCAGTCTGCTGGGCATGCTGACCGTGATTCTGGCCACGCTGGAGGCGCGCCGACGGGAGATGGCCGTGCTGCGTGCGGTCGGCGCTCGCCTGAGTCATGTTGCCGGTTTGTTTGTGGCCGAAGCCGGCGTGCTGGCGCTGCTGGGCATCGGGTTGGGCGTGGCCGCCTTGCACGGCCTGATCCTGGTGCTGCAACCGCTGGTCTCGACCCGGTTCGGCATTCACTTGCCCATGTCGCTGCTGACCGCGCATGACCTGCTGCTGCTTGGCGTTATTTTCTGCGCGGCGCTGTTGGTCAGCCTGATTCCGGCCGCCCGCGCCTTCCGGCTGTCGCTGGCCGACGGCTTGTCGATCCGGATCTGAGCCCCGGCGCTTTCGGCACCGAGCGCCGGCACTGGCAGAATGCTCGGACCGGTGGTGGTCGGCGTCGGGCCTGCCACCACCGGCCAACCGAACAATGCCACACACGGAGCCAGGCGCATGAACCTGAACGCACAGATCGACACCGCCCGCCAGTGGCTGGCCAGCGCCCAGCGCGTGGTGGCACTGACCGGCGCCGGCATTTCCACCGACTCGGGCATTCCTGATTTTCGGGGGCCGCAGGGCCTGTGGACTCGCAACCCGGCGGCGGAAAAGCAATCCGACATTCATCACTACATGGCCGACCCCGAGGTGCGCCGACAGGCCTGGCAAGGCCGGCTCGAACACACCGCCTGGACCGCCCAGGCCAATGCCGGCCATCTGGCCCTGGTTGAACTTGAGCGGCGCGGGCAATTGCACGGACTCATCACCCAGAACATCGATGGGCTGCACCAGCAGGCCGGCAACAGCGCCGAACAAGTCGTCGAGGTACACGGCACGATGCGCGAGGTTGTCTGCATGGCGTGCGGCTTGCGCACCCCCATGCCGCAGGTGCTGGAGCGGGTACGCGCCGGCGAAGCCGACCCGCCCTGCCTCGACTGCGGCGGCATTCAGAAAAGCGCCACCATCTCGTTTGGCCAGGCCCTGGTGCCCGAGGTCATCGACAAAGCCATGCAGCTGGCCGGCGAGGCCGATCTGCTGCTGGCGCTGGGCACGACACTGCAGGTGTTTCCGGTGGCCAATGCCGTGCCGCTGGCGGCCCGGGCCGGGGCCCGCATCATCATCATCAATGCCGAACCCACGGCGATGGATGAATTCGCCGATCTGGTGTTTCACGAATCGATCAGCATCGTGCTGCCCCGCCTGGTCGGGATAGCCGAACAGGGTTGAACCGCCCTGCCTACCCGATCGAGTTATAGTCAGCGGATCCAACGAATAGAATCAGGAGAGCAATCATCATGGACCGGCGCGCGGCCACTTTCACCAGTACCCATTGGGGCAATTACCGGCTCGAGGCCGAGGCCAATCAGCTGCGCTCGGTTCAGCCCGATGCCGCCGATACCAACCCCTCGCCGATCGGGCAGTCACTGCTCGACTCGCAGCACAAGGGCGTGCGCGTGGCGCGGCCGAGCGTGCGCCGCGGCTACCTCGACAAACAATGGAAAAGCGGCGGTGCCGGGCGCGGCGTCGAGCCCTTCGTGGAGGTGCCCTGGGACGAAGCCCTCGATCTGGCCGCGCAAGCGCTGGCTCATACCCGCGACAACTATGGCAATGAAGGCATTTTCGGCGGCTCCTATGGCTGGGCCAGTGCCGGCCGCTTTCATCACACCCAGAGCCAGCTGCACCGGTTCCTGAAGCAGTTCGGTGGCTATACGGGCGCCGTGCAGTCCTATTCCACCGGCACCGCATTCGTGATTCTGCCGCGCATTCTGGGCATCGAATCCAAACCGCTGATGCTCGAATCACCGACCATCGAAGACGTCGCCAAACACACCAAACTCATCGTCAGCTTTGGTGGCATCAGCATGAAGAACATGCAGATCAATCAGGGCGGCATTGGCGACCATTCCGCGCGCAATCAGCTGCAGCATTTACGCGACGCCGGCGTCGAAGTGGTGTGCGTGAGCCCGGTGCGCGATGATGTCGCCGACTTCCTGGACGCCGACTGGTGGCCCATCCGGCCCAATGCCGATGTGGCACTGATGCTTGGCCTGGCCCACACGCTGCACACCGAGAATCTGCACGACAAGGCGTTTCTGCAATCGCACTGCGTCGGCTACGACGCCTTTGCCGACTACCTGACCGGCGCCACCGACGGCGTGCCCAAAGATGCCGCCTGGGCAGCTGCCTTGTGCGACCTCGATGCGGCCAGCATCGCGGCGCTGGCCCGGCGCATGGCGCGCGAGAACTGCCTGCTGTCCATAAGCTGGTCCTTGCAGCGCACCGAGCACGGCGACCAGCCCTACTGGATGATTACGACTCTGGCGGCAATGCTTGGCAACATCGGCGCGCCCGGCCAGGGGGTTGGCTACGGCTACGGCTGCATCCATAACTATGGTTTTGAAGGGCGCCACAAGCTGCCCTTCCCGGTGGCGGCATTGCCACAAGGCACCAATCCGGTATCGACCTTCATTCCGGTCGCCCGCATTGCCGACCTGTTGCTCAACCCGGGCGAGAGCTTTCCATTCAACGGCCAGACGCTGACCTATCCGAAAATCGATCTGGTCTACTGGGCCGGCGGCAATCCGTTTCATCACCACCAGGATCTCAACCGGCTGCGCCAGGCCTGGCGCCAGCCCGGCACGGTCATCGTCAATGAGCCGGTCTGGACCAGCACGGCCCGTCTGGCCGATATTGTGTTTCCGACCACCACCGCACTTGAACGCGAAGACTTTGCCTGCGGCACCGCCGAGGCCAGCTTTGCCCCCATGCACCAGACCTTGCAGCCCTACGCCGAGGCTCGCGACGACTACGCCATTTTCACCGACCTGGCGGAGCGGCTCGGCTTTGCAGAACGATTCACCGAAAACCGCAGCGCACGGCAATGGGTTGAGCACCTGTGGGACACAACCCGCGCCAGCGCCGCCGAGGCCGGTCAGGCGTTGCCCGACTTCGAAACGTTCTGGGCCGGTGGCGTGCACCGGATGGATCGCTCAGCCTTTGCGCCGCGCGAGTTCACCCTCGAGCGCTTTCGCGCCGACCCCGAAGGCGCACCGCTGCGCACGCCGTCGGGCCGCGTGGAAATTTTCTCGGAAACCATTGCCGGCTTCGGGCTGAGCGATGTGGGCGGCCATGCGCGCTGGAACGACAAACAAGAATTCATCGGCAGCGAGCGTTCAAAAACCTATCCGCTCGCACTCAACTCGAACCAGCCGGTGACGCGTCTGCACAGTCAGTACGACTTTGGTCGCACCAGCACCGCCAGCAAGATCAAAGGCCGGGAAGCCATCCGGATTCACCCCGATGACGCCGCCGCGCGTGCCATCAGCGACGGTGACATCGTGAAGGTGTTCAATGATCGCGGCGCCTGTCTGGCCGGTGCCGTAATTACCGATAGCGTACGGCCCGGCGTGGTGGTGCTGCCCACCGGCGCATGGCTCGATCCGATCGATCCGACCGAAGATCGTCCGCTGGAAGTGCATGGCAACCCCAACGTTCTGACGCGCGACCTTGGCACCTCAACGCTGGCACAAGGCACCAGTGCACACAGTTGTCTGGTACAGATGGAACGCTTTGATGAGGCCTTGCCGCCAATCAAGGTTTTTTCACCGCCGCCCTTCGCCGACTGACGCAAGCTGCGCCGCCGCGCGCAGGGAATTTCGCGCGGCGATTTTCATTGACGGGCAAGCCGGCGAACAAAAACAGTGCAAGCGGCAGCCTGACCGCAGATCGGCCGCACCCGAAAAGCGCCGGCACTAACGCTCGATGCACCGCGGCAGGGCTGCGATGCAGCGGCCCTCGCACCATTACGAAAACGCCCCATTGTTCCGTATAGTATGGCCATGGACAGCGCGCCGCAGGCGCGACAACCTCACGGAGAACTTTGATTGAGCACGGCCTCAGAACAGATCCGGGTTGCAACTGATATCGGCGGCACTTTTACCGATATCGTCTTGCAAGCTGGCGAACAACTCATTACCACCAAAGTGTTGACCACGCCGCGGGCGCCCGAGCAGGCTGTCATTGCCGGCGTGCGGCATGTGCTTGCCGAAGCATCGCTTGGCTTCGCCGATATCGATGTGTTCCTGCACGGCACTACTTTGGCCACCAATGCCATCATCGAACGCAAGGGTGCACGCACGGCACTGATCGCCACCGATGGCTTTCGCGATTCGCTCGAAATTGCCGACGAGAGTCGTTACGACCAATACGATGTCTTCATCGAAAAACCGGCCACTCTGGTCAAACGAGCCTGGCGCTTCACGGTGCCTGAACGCGTCGACGCCGAAGGCACGGTGCTGCGCACTCTCGATGAAGAAGCCGTCATTGCCGTTGCCCGCCAACTGACCGAACAGAACATCGAAGCCGTGGCGGTTGCCTTCCTGCATTCGTATGTGAATCCGGCCCATGAAATTCGCACCGGCGAAATTCTGCGCGAGCATTGCCCGCAAATAGAAGTCACGCTGTCGAGCGAAGTCTGCCCCGAAGCGCGCGAGTACGAACGCACCTCCACGGCGGTGGCCAATGCCTATGTACAACCGCTGATGGCCGGCTACCTGAAACGGCTGGCCGAAGGCTTTGCCCAGGAAGGCTACAACAGCGCCATTCACCTGATGACCTCGGGCGGCAATCTGGCCAGCCTCGACACGGCTCGCCGCTTTCCGATTCGACTGGTTGAATCCGGCCCGGCCGGTGGCGCCATTCTGGCCGCCGAACTGGCCGCCGAACGCGGTGAAGATCAGATTCTTTCCTTCGACATGGGCGGCACCACCGCCAAGGTCTGCCTGATCGAAAACGGCGAGCCATTGAAGGCGCGCTATTTTGAAGTCGATCGCTCGGCCCGCTTCATGAAGGGCAGCGGTCTGCCGGTGCGCATTCCCGTCATCGAGATGATTGAAATCGGTGCCGGCGGCGGCTCGATCTGTCAGGTCGATGCGCTGGCCCGTATTCAGGTCGGCCCGCAAAGCGCCGGTTCCGAACCCGGCCCGGCCTGCTACGGCCTCGGTGGTGAAGCACCAACCGTTACCGACGGCGATGTCGTACTCGGCAAGATTGACCCGGCGCGTTTTGCCGGCGGCCGCATTCCGATGTATCCGGACAAGGCCGCCACCGCGCTCGAACAAACCATCGGCAAGCCCTTGTCGATGACGGCCATCGAAGCCGCTTTTGGCGTGGCCGAAATTGTTGACGAGAACATGGCCAATGCCGCGCGCGTGCATGCCATTGAACGCGGCGTCGACATCGCCAGTCGCACCCTGATTGCCTTCGGCGGTGCGGCGCCTTTGCATGCGGCGCGCCTGGCTGAAAAACTCAACATCACCAGAGTCATCATTCCACACGGTGCCGGCGTCGGCTCGGCCATCGGCTTCTTGCGCGCCCCCGTTGCTTACGAACTGATTCGCTCCCGCTACATGTTGCTCGATGAATTCGATGCCGACAGCGCCAACAGCCTGCTCGACACCATGAGCCATGAAGCCACGCAGGCCGCACGCTCGGCCGCCGGTGAACGCGAGCTTCTGGAAAAACGCGGCGCCTTCATGCGCTATGCCGGTCAAGGCCACGAGGTACAGATCGAACTGCCCAACCGACCCGTCGTGGCTGGCGATGCGCAGCACTTCCGGGAAGTTTTTGAAGCCACCTACCGGCACCTGTTCAAACGTCACATTCCCGATGCCGCCATCGAAATCATGAGTTGGTCGGTAGCGGTCTCCACGCCACGCGCGGCAGCCGGCTCGCTGCCAGCGGTCAGTGCGCGCAACCCGGTTGCGGGTGCACCGACCCGAGCGGTTTTCGATGCGCATCTGGGCAAGAGCGTGCCGATGGCCATCATCGAGCGCAACACGCTGCACGCCGGCGACACCTTCTCAGGGCCGGCCATCGTTGTGGAAGAAGGCACCTCGACATTGGTGTCATCGCAGTTTGACGTACTGGTGGACGCCGGTGGCGCCCTCGTACTGACACGCAAGGACAAGTGATGAAAGAAGAATCCAGAACCGATCTGCAACGGCAGATCATGTGGAACCGGCTGATTGCCATTGTTGAAGAACAAGCGCAAACCCTGTTGCGCACCGCGTTCTCACCGATCGTGCGCGAAGCCGGTGACTTGTCGGCAGGTGTGTTTGATTGCCGGGGCCGCATGCTTGCGCAAGCGGTGACCGGCACGCCGGGGCATGTGAACTCGATGGCCGAATCGGTGCAGCACTTCATTGCCCACTTCGGCCTTGAGAACATGCGCGACGGTGATGCCTACATCACCAACGACCCGTGGATGGGCACCGGCCACCTCAACGACTTCGTCATCACCACGCCGTGCTTTCATAACGGCAAGCTCATTGGTTTGTTCTCCTGCACCAGCCACATTATCGACATCGGCGGCATCGGCTTTGGCCCCGACGGTACCGATGTGTTCATGGAAGGCTTGTACATCCCGATGCTCAAGCTGGTGGACGCGGGCGAGGTCAATGAAACCTTGCTGGCCATGATTCGCGCCAACACGCGCTTGCCGGTCGATACGGTCGGCGACACCTATGCCTTGCTCGGTTGCAATGATGTGGGTTGCCAGCGCCTGACCGAAATGATGAGCGAGTTTGCCCTCGAAGATCTGGAAGCGCTGGGCGATCACATTTGCGACCGCTCCGAACAAGCGGTGCTGGAAGAAATTGCGCGCCTGCCCAAAGGCAGCTGGACCAACACGATGGTTACCGATGGCTACGACGCACCGGTTGCACTGACCGCCACCGTCACGGTGAGCGACAACGGCATTCATGTTGATTACACCGGCACCGACGCAATGGTCAGTCGGGGCATCAACGTACCGATGGCTTACTGCACCGCCTACACCGTGTTCGGCTTGTCGTGCATCGTCGGTTCACGCATTCCCAAAAACGCCGGCTCGCTCAAACCACTGACGGTTTCGGCGCCCGAGGGCAGCATTGTCAACGCACCCAAACCGGCGGCGGTGGCGTCGCGTCACATCATCGGCCAGATGTTGCCCGATGTGGTGTTTGGCTGCCTGCATCAGGCCATCCCCGAACAAGTCCCTGCCGAAGGCACCTCGTGCATCTGGAACCTCAATGTCCGCGGCAAACTCAAGTCGGGTCAGGGCGGCAACTACGGTTTCTCGATGGCCTTCACCTCCAACGGTGGCACCGGCGCGCGACCACAGTCCGACGGCTTGTCGGCCACCGCTTATCCGTCCGGCGTCAAAGGCACACCGGTAGAAATTGCCGAACAGATCACCCCGCTGCTGTTCTGGCGCAAGGAGTTTCGCAGTGACTCCGGTGGCCAGGGTCGTACCCGCGGCGGACTGGGTCAGATCATTGAGGTCGAGAGCCGCATCGGCGAGCCCTTCGAACTGCTCGCCGCATACGACCGCATCGATCACCCCGCGCGCGGTCGCGAAGG
>CAXBNM010000175.1:0-9845 GCA_963976885.1 uncultured Burkholderiaceae bacterium | reverse complement strand
AAGACATTCATCGCTGGTTACACCGCCCGTCGCCCACAGTCCGATACTGACTCTTCGAGCGCACGTCGGTTTGCGCGTAATCGGAGATCATGATGAAACCAACCCAAATCCTCAGTCTTCTCGCCGTGGGCTTGCTGGCAGCGTGCAACCAACAGGAGTCAACGACCGCCACAGCCAGTGATGCGGCGGTCAAAACAATGGAGTCGAGCAGCGAGCAAGTCCGTCAGCCAGCCGACAAGATGAGCGCGCCGACGGGCAACGAGGCGGCGCCGCCGGTGTCCGCATCCAGCGAGCAACTCGAGGCGCAAGCCGTGGCGGCGGAAAAAGCGGTCGCGGAAGCTGACAAGAAAATCCGCGAAGCCGACAAGAAATTGCAGCAAGCAACCGGTCAGGCCGCCGATTAATCAGGGTTTCGAGCAGCGCGGCGCCAGCGGCAGACCTTGGTTGTGTGAGTGCCGAGTCTTGCGGGCGCAAGCCGGTCGCAAGACCGATCAGGCTCGCACGGGCGACCAGCGCAGGCCTTTTTCCTGATCGGCAATCCAGATATCTTCAGCGCCCAGCGCCTGCACGCCAACCAGCGCCTGAATGGCAAGTTCGGGCCGGTTGTTATCGGCCGACAGGTGCGCCGCCACCAGCATCTTGAGTCGGCTGCAATCGATGTCGGCCAGAATCTGCGCAGCCGCGCCGTTGGACAAATGCCCGAACGGACCACCGACCCGACGTTTGAGTGAAGGTGGATAGCGCTCATTGCGGGCCAGCAGATCAGGGTCGTGATTGCACTCAAGAATCAGCGCGTCGAGCCCCGAATACGACTTGATCACATGCGCCGATCCATGGCCCAGATCGGTCAGCACGCCGAGTTTGCAGCGACCGTCATCGAGCACGAACTGCACCGGTTCGCGGGCGTCGTGGGGCACCGGCACCGGCATGATCGACAAATCGCCAATCGTGAAGCCATGATCGGCAGCAACGAACTCCAGATGCACCGGGCGCGTGACAGGCATGCGCGTACCGCGCTGCGTGCCGCGGGTCAGATAAACAGGAATCCCATGGGCGCCAGCCAGGCTGTAAACGCCCTTGAAATGATCGCCGTGTTCATGGGTAACGAGAATGGCATCGATCTCGTTAGGCGCCGCGTCAAGCGCTTGCAAGCGCTGCAACGCCTCTTTCGGCCCGAAACCGCAATCGATCAGAACGGTGGTGGTGCGGGAGCCCTCGCGACTGCGCACGAGTAAACCGTTTCCCTTGCTGCCACTGCCCAGACTGGCAAACTGCATCAGTACCTGCTGTTTTTTTGTTCGGTCGAAGCACACCGCCCGGCCTCGGGCGGTGGCGAGAGTCAAACGATCAGAGCCTCAGCGAAGCAACTGCTCTTTGATGAGGCCAAGCATCCGACCCGATGTTGCCGCACTTTCGGGCGAAAACACGGTTTTATCGTCGGGCGGCAACACGGCCACTTCAGACTGCCCTGCTTTCTCGGTGACCAGAATGCGATATTTCTGCAACGCGGGTTCGGGCTCTTCAGCACCGAACAAACGTGCAATCGCACCGGGGCGTTTCTGCTCGGGATTTTCCGAATCGATATAGCGCACGTAGTAGGTGCCCGCAGAGCGGTCGCGATCTTCAACGGTAAAACCGGTTCGATCCAGCGCCAGGCCGACATTACGCCAGGCTCGGTCGAAGCCTTCACCGATTTGCAGGCGTTTGCCAGCCGGCGTCTCGATGATTTGCGCGACCTGATTGGCGGCCGCGGCGGTTGCGTTACCTTGTTTGTTCGTGCCGGCGGCGGGGGCAACCTGAGCCAGCGCGCCTGGATCGGTTTCGCCAAAGCGCAGCATCAGCCGCTTGAGAAACTCGGCTTCCAGCGACGGATCGGCGGGCCGGTCCTGCCATTTGGTCTGCTCATCGTCTTCGACCGAGGCAACCACTTCGACCAGACCCCGATGGGTCACGAAAATATCGGTACCGCCGTCACTGGCGCGTTCGAGCCGGGTTCTGAAGCGATCCCGTTCGCCCAGCGAGTAAAGCGAATCGAATACCTTGCCCAATATGTTGCGCAGATAGTCGTTGGGGACCTTGGCGCGATTTTCGGCCCAGTCGGTTTCGAGGATGCCGATGATGGGGGCATCCGTCGAGAAAATGAAGCCGTTTTCCTGCCAGAACTCATGAACGACAGGCCAGACTTCTTCTGGTGGCAAATTGACATGCAACCAGGTCTGGGCGCCGTCGCGCTCGACCGTCACGCCGGGCACTTGCGCCAGCACACCGGTACCGGCAGGGCGAACCCCATTGGCGCGCTGCTCTTTTTCGTATTCCGACAGCGTCTGCCCACTTACTCCCGGCACATCGAAGCGATCGTTGCGATCCGGTGCCACCAGACTGGGCGGCACATCGAGCGGCTCGGCACGGGTGCGCGCGGATTGATAGTCGATGCCAGGGTTGATGACACTACTGCACGCTTGCAAGCCCAACCCTGCCGCGACGATCAACAGCCAGGCAGCGCTTCGTGCCGGCTGCCGGCCAGCGTGGTTCAGGGCCAAAGGGATGGCGCGCACGGTGCGCACAAGGGTGGAAAACGAAAGCATTCGAGAGGCGGTCGCCAGCGGGTTGAAGGAAATGGGATTCAGGACAGCACACCGGCGGATTTCAGCGCCGCCAGAACAGGCTCCTGGTGAACGGCAGCCAGCGGCGTCATGGGCAGGCGGATAGCCGGTCCCATGCGCTTCATTTGCGCCAGCGCCCATTTCACCGGAATCGGATTGGCTTCCACAAACAGGCCCAGATGCAGCGGCAACAGTTTGCGATTCATGGCCTGAGCGGCGGGCCAGTCTCCGGCCAGCGCGGCAGCGCACATCTTGCTCATCAGGCCCGGCGCCACATTGGCGGTGACGGAAATGACGCCATTCGACCCCATCGCCATCAGGGCCAATGCGGAATCGTCATTGCCACTGTAGATGGCAAAACCTTCGGGCACCTGGGAAATGAGGTCCATGCCGCGCGGAATATCGCCGGTGGCATCCTTGAGACCAACAATGTTCGGCACTTCGGCCAGGCGCATCGTGGTTTCGTTGGACAGATCGGCCACCGTCCGGCCCGGCACGTTATACAGAATGACCGGCAAGTCGGTGGCTTCGGCTACGGCACGGAAGTGCTTGTACAAGCCATCCTGAGAGGGTTTGTTGTAGTAGGGAACCACCTGCAACGTGCCCCAGGCACCATTGGCCTTGGCCTCTTTGGTCAGGGCCACGGCCTCGCTGGTGGAGTTTCCGCCGGCTCCGGCGATAACCGGGACGCGGCCCGCGGCGTGCTCGACCGCAACACGGATCAGTTCAACATGCTCTTGCGGATTGACCGTCGGCGACTCACCGGTGGTGCCGACGGCAACAATGGCCGCCGTGCCTTCGGCGATATGCCAATCGATAAGTTTTCGATAACTGTCAAAGTCAAGCGATCCGTCTTCGTGCATGGGCGTGACAATTGCCACGAGGCTACCTTCAATCATGGTCTGGCTCTTTTTAAACGGACTGTTCATGGGCGAAATATTGGCCTGCTTGATGACACTGACCGATTATTTTAGCTGACCTGAGTCATTTACCGGACAATCGATCGATACGCGCGTTCCTGGCACCACCTGCCGCCATGCGCAAAGCCGTTCTACGACCGCGGCGGGCGGCTCACCACAGACCCCGGACTCAAAGCCGGCCACCTGCAGATCCAGCCGCCGGGCCAGCTCCAGCAACTCCCCCGGCGCCAGAAGAAAGTCCGGGTTGGACGGTCTGCCGTAGGCCTCGTTACCCTGCCCGAAGGTGGCGTAAATCAGTCGGCCGCCAGGCGCGAGTAAATCACCGAGCTGCGCCAGACGTGGCCGGAACAGGTAGTTCGTGACGATGACCGCGTCAAACTGCTGATCGGCAAACGGCCACGGATCGGCCTCCAGATCAGAGCACAGCGTTTCGATCGGCGCGGCAAGCCCGGCCAGCGCCTCGGCATTACGGTCGACCGCCAGCACCCGATGGCCTTTGCCGGCTGCCAACACCGCGTGTCGACCGCGGCCGCAGGCGAAATCAAGCACCCGCGAGCCCGGCACCAGGTCGCCCAGCCAGCGCTCCACCCAGGCCATCGGTGCACCAGCGCCGACCACAGTTGTTGTTTGTTGTGAATTACTTGTCATTTCCGGGCCCGACAACACAAATATGGACAGATACTTAGTATCGTAGCCCGGTTAGCTTGCCGTGACGCTGCCAGTCCAGACGCTGACGCTTCTGGCCGGCACCAACCGACAGACCAGGCCCACCAACAAACTCCGCTTTCCGAGACAACAAGGCCAGCCTCCGCACCGAATCATGTCTGGACCCGCACCAATCAACCCGGATGCCCGGCACCGGGCCGCCCAACGACGGCAATGGCTGATTGGCGCTCTGTTGCTCCTGATCGGCCTGCCACTGCTGGCCAGCATTGGTTACAACCGCTGGAGCTGGTCGCAGCTGGCGGCGCTGACAGTACTGCTCACAATTGGCCTGCTGGCCTATCTGCTGTTTGACAAGAACAATCGGCTGCGTCAGTTGCGGCGGCGCCTGACCCGCCTCGAATCGCAGCAGGCCAAACACGATTCCGCCGAACAGATGGCCGCTCTCGGCCTGTGGGCACTCGATCTGCGCCACAAGCGCCTGCACTGGAGCAAAGGGGCCTATCGTATTTTCGGACGCGCGCCGAGCGAGAAGGAACCCGCCTTCGAGGCATTCCTGCAGGCCATCCACCCCGACGATCTGCGCCGCTGGCGTGATGTCCACGAACGCTGCGTCGAGAGCGACAAGCCGGCCAAACTCGAGTTTCGCTTTCGCACCGGCCCGAATCGCGAACTGTGGCTGCGCAGTGTCGCCCAGCTGGTGCGTGACCGGCAGGACAATCCGCTGCGCATCGAGGGCACGGTCCAGGACGTTTCGGGAATCCGCGCGCTGCAACGACAAATCGCCGCCAGCGAAGCCAAGTTCCGCGATCTCACCCACATGAGTTCAGACTGGGTCTGGGAAACCGATGCTCAGCACCGACTCAGTTTCCTGTCCGACAGCGCCGATACGATGTTGGGGCCATGGGCTCGCAACATGATCGTCCGGCGTCGCTGGGATGGCGTTGAGGCCGATCCACTGCCCACCGAATGGGTGCGGATGCGCGCGCGGCTCGACGCGCAGCAGCCCTTCGAGAATTTCGAATACACGCGCCTGGACAACCAGCGCAACGCCCATCACCTGTCCATCAGTGGGCGCCCGATTTTTGATGACAAGAATCGCTTCATCGGCTATCGGGGCACCGGCCAGAACATCACACGCGAAAAGCGCCAACGGATCTTGCTCGAAATTGATGCCGATATGGCCGCGATCATGCGCGAGCATACCGATCCCAAGCAAGTCATCACCCGCATCATCGAGGCGGTGTGCCGGCGCATGGGCTGGCTTGGCGGCGTTCGCCTGACCCGGCGCCAGCACCAGTGCCGGGCCCAGGAACATGCCGGCAGCATTGCGTTTACCCGGATGGTTCAGGACTTGCCCGACGCCATGCCTACCAGCGACATCTCGCAGGAAGGTCGTGTCTGGCGTACCGGTGAATCGCTGTGGCTGGTCGATCTCGACAAGGAAATCGATTTCGCCCGGCGCTACCGCACCAATGAACTGGCCGCCGAATCAGCGCTGATTGCCCCCATCACCAATGAAGAAGGGGAAGTGCTGAACCTGTTGCTCTTTCTCGGGCCGGTTGCCTATCGGGGCACCGAGTTTCTGGGTCAGGTAGCCGCGGTCTTGTCGCGCACGCTGGGTCTGTATCTGCAACGCACCGAGGCCGATCTGCGCCTGCGCCATGCCTCACTGCATGATGCGCTGACCGGCTTGCCGAACCGCAATCACGTCAACCAGACCTTGCAGGAAATGCTGGCCGAGAACCGCTCGCTGGCCCTGCTGTATATCGACCTCGATCGCTACAAGATCATCAACGACACCCTCGGCCACAGCGCGGGCGACCGCGCGCTCGTCGAAATTGCCCGGCGCCTGCGCAGCGCCATTGCCGAGGATGATCTGGTCGGACGCATGGGCGGCGATGAATTCATTGCCATTGTCAGCTCCACCAGCAAAGACGCTGCGGCCGCGCTGGGGCGCAAACTGCTCCACGCCATCGAGCAGCCTCTGGTGTTGGCCAACCGCGCTTATTTCCTGTCGGCCTCAATTGGCGTGGCAATGGCGCCGCAGGACAGCACCGATGCATCCATGCTGATCAAGGCGGCCGATGCGGCGATGTATCAGGTCAAATCAGAGGGGCGCAACGATCTGCGCTTTTTTGCCGGCGACCTGCAGAGCCCAGCCCACATGCAACGCCTGCAACTGGCCGCCGAGCTGCCCATTGCGATGCAGCGGGGCGAGTTCGAGTTGTGCTATCAGCCAGTGCTCGATGTTCGCACGCGCCAGGTAGAGAATATCGAAGCCTTGATTCGCTGGCGCCACCCCCGACTCGGCCTGCTGCTGCCCGAGCGGTTCATGGCCGCCGCCGAGCAAAGCAATCTGATGCGCGAGATTGATTTCTGGGTCGTGCGCCGCGCCATCAAGGATCGCATCCAGCTCGGCCTGGAACGCTACGACTCGCTCGGCGTCAGCGTCAACGTCTCGGGGCGCCAGCTTGCCGAGCCCGACTTCCTTGAAACGCTTTACAGCCAGATGCATGAGCAGGACTTCCCGCTGCGGCTGCTGCAACTGGAACTGACCGAAACCTCGTTCATCGAAAACCCCGAACGCACGGTCGAACTGATTACCCAGTTGCGCCGCCTCGGCGTCAAAGTGGTCATTGATAATTTCGGCACCGGTTACTCGTCACTGGCGCACATCAAGAATCTGCCTGTCGATGGTCTGAAGATCGACAGTGCCTTCGTGCGTAACCTGCCGCACGACCGAGGCAACGCCGCCATCGTCCAGGCCATCACCACACTGGCCGCCAAGCTGGGCATGCAGGCCATGGCCGAAGGCATTGAAACCGCGGCCGAGATGCGTGCGCTGCGTGAGTTGCAATGCGAGGTCATTCAGGGCGAACTGATCTCGGGCGCCCTGCCTTTTGCCGAACTGGCGTTGTTTCTGGAATCGCTGCCAGGGGTGCGCAAAATGCATCTGGTGACCGGCACCGATCACGGTGCCGGCTAGGCCGCAGCAGCCTCAGTCGTAATCGAGTCCGACGGCTTCGCGCACGTCGCGCATGGTTTCAGCCGCCAGTTTACGAGCCCGTTCGCAGCCATCGGCCACGATATTGCGCACCAGCGACGGGTCATCAAGATAGGGCTGGGCCCGCTCATGAAAGCCTTCCTGCTCCTTGATGATCGCGTCAATGACCGGGCGCTTGCATTCGATACAGCCGATGCCGGCCGTAGTGCAGCCATCACGCACCCACACCAGGGTTTCGTCGGGCGAATAAACCTGATGCAGCGTAAACACCGGACACAGATCCGGATTGCCCGGGTCGGTGCGACGCACCCGTGCCGGGTCAGTCGGCATGGTACGAATTTTCTTCTCGACCGATTCAGGCGCCTCGCGCATTGAAATCGAGTTGTTGTAGCTCTTGGACATTTTCTGGCCGTCGGTCCCGACCACCCGCGAGGCTTCCGTCAGCAGCGTCTGCGGCTCACTCAAAATGATGCGGCGCGAGCCCTCAAGAAACCCGAACAAGCGTTCCCGGTCGCCCTGGCTGAGGTTTTGCGCCTGGTCAACGATTTCGCGCCCACGCTCAAGTGCTTGCTCATCGCCTTGCTCCTGATAGGCGGTGCGCATTTCCTGATACAGCTTGGCCCGCTTGGAGCCCAACTTGCGGATTGCATCGCGCGACTTGTCTTCAAAGCCCGCCTCGCCACCGAACAAGTGGTTGAAGCGCCGGGCTACCTCACGGGTCAGTTCGATGTGCGGAATCTGGTCTTCACCGACCGGCACATGCGAGGCGCGATACATCAGGATGTCCGCGGCCTGCAGCAGCGGATACCCCAGAAAACCGTAAGTGGACAAATCCTTGTCACTGAGCTTTTCCTGTTGGTCTTTATAGGTCGGCACGCGTTCGAGCCAGCCCAGCGGCGTGACCATGCTGAGCATCACCATCAGCTCGGCATGCTCGGGCACGCGCGACTGAATGAACAAGGTGGACTCTTCCGGATCGATGCCGGCGGCCAACCAGTCGATCACCATCTCCCAGATGTTCTTCTCGATCGTCTCGCTGGATTCATAGTGCGTAGTCAGCGCGTGCCAATCGGCCACAAAAAACAGACAGGGATACTCCTGCTGCAAGCGAACCCAGTTTTTCAGGGCGCCGTGATAGTGACCAAGATGGAGCGCGCCGGTGGGGCGCATGCCTGAAACAACCCGTTCAGGGAACATAGCGATATTTACCTTTAAAAGCCGAAGACGTAAAAATAGAAACTGGTAACGTAGTCAATGACGGGCCGCAGATACGCGCCAAGCACCCCGGAGGCCAATAACAGCAACAGAATGATCAGCCCATAAGGCTCTAGACGGGCGACCAGCGCCGCCGGCTTGGCCGGCAGCAGACTGATCAGAATACGCCCGCCATCGAGCGGCGGCACCGGCATCAGATTCAGCACGGCAAGCACCACATTGACATGGATGCCGGCGATCGCCATCAGAATCATGAAGTCGTTTTCAATCGAGAAAAACACCATCACGCTGAGCGACAACCCCCAGGCGGTCGCCATCAGAAAATTGGCCAGCGGGCCGGCCGACGCGACCAACCCCATGTCGCGCTGGGGTCGATTGAGCATCGCCCCATTGACGGGTACCGGCTTGGCCCAGCCAAAGACCATGGGCAGGCCAATCGCCTTGCTGGCCAGCAACGTAAGGCCTGGCACCACAATGGTGCCGATCAGATCGATATGCTTGACTGGATTGGCGCTAATGCGCCCCAACAGCTTGGCAGTCGGGTCGCCCAGTCGAAAAGCAACATAGCCGTGAGCGGCCTCGTGCAGGGTAATGGCAAAGATCACCGGTATTGCGTACACGGCAACCAATTGCATGACGGATAGTTCCATCAAGGCAATTGTAGCAAGCCGCTCAGTCGAGCATCCCCTCGACGGGTCCGCATCCCACCCGTTCGATAATCGGCGTGGGGCCGGTTACGTCAATAACAGTGGTCGGCTCATAGCCTTGCTGGCCCATATCGATCACCGCATCAAGCCGTTTACCGACCCGCTCCATGATCTCGTCACCATCGTGCAAGGGCTCGTCCTCACCGGGCAGGATCAGGCTGCTGACCAGCAGCGGCTGGCCCAGTTCTTTGAGCACGCCTTGCGTTACCACCGAGTTCGGCACCCGCAAGCCAATGGTTTTCCGGGACGGATGCCAGAGCCGGCGCGGCGTTTCCTTGGTGGCCGACAACACGAAGGTATACGGGCCCGGCGTCCATTCCTTCAGGAAGCGGTATTGCCGGTTGTCGACCTGTGCGTAAACGGAGAGCTGGGTCAGGTCTTCGCACATCAGCGACAACAAGTGCTTGTTGTTGATCATGCGAATCTGGCGCAGCCGGTCAACCGCGGCCTTTTCGGTGACGCAGGCGGCCAGCACGTAACAGGCGTCGGTGGGCAGCGCGATCAAGCCGCCTTCACGCAAGACCTGGGCGGCCTGCCAGAGCAGTCGGGGTTGCGGATTTTCCGGGTGCAGATCAAATCGAATCGTCATGGCTCAATTGTGCTTCATCACGTCGTCCCAGTCATGCCAAAGTGGCACCACACTGTCGGGCAGTGGCGGCAATTCCCCTAGATCGACCCGGCTTTCCTGCGGACTGTGAAAGTCCGAGCCGCGCGAGGCGCGCAAATCGAA
>CAXBNM010000174.1:0-9890 GCA_963976885.1 uncultured Burkholderiaceae bacterium | reverse complement strand
TTCCGGTCGCATTTCGCATGCTGATTGATCAGGGCTTTGCCGTGCCCGATGCCAGTGCTGCCGAAGGCACCGGCACCCGGGTCAATTTCGTGTTTCTGGCCTTGTTTGGCGTGGCCACCGTGCTCGCCATTGGCACGGCGGTGCGTTTTTACTGCGTGTCGTGGCTGGGTGAGCGCATCACCACCGATTTGCGGCAGGAGGTTTATGCCCAGGTCCTGCGTCAGGATCCAAGCTTTTTCGAAACCCTCAAAACTGGCGAGGTGTTGTCGCGCCTGTCGGCCGACACGACGCTGATCCAGACGCTGGTGGGCACCAGTATCTCGCTTGGCTTGCGCAATACCCTGCTGTTCATTGGCTCGCTGGTGATGATGGTCTACTCAAGCCCGTCGCTGGCCGGCATCATCGTTGGGCTGTTGTTGCTGGTGGTGTTGCCGATCATGGTGTTCGGACGCCGGGTGCGCAAGCTCTCGCGGGACAGCCAGGACCGGCTGGCCGATACCGGTGCGATGGCCGGCGAAACACTCAATGCGATGCAGGTCGTGCAGGCCTACGGGCGCGAGCCCCTCGAAACCGGTCGCTATCAGCAGACCACCAATGTGGCGTTTGGCAGCGCCATCCGGCGCAATCGTTCGCGGGCGGTGCTTACGGCAATGGCCATCACGTTGGTGTTCGGGGCCATTGTGTTCGTGCTCTGGCTGGGCGCCCACGCGGTGCTTGATGGCCGCATGACCGGCGGCGAACTGACGCAGTTCATGTTGTATGCGGCGTTGGTGGGTGGTACTACCGGCGTCATCGCCGAGGTGTTGGGCGATGTGCAGCGGGCGGCGGGGGCGACCGAACGGCTGATCGAACTGCTTGAGGCCGAGCCCGGTATTCGTTCGGGGACGCAGCCGGTAACCCAGCATGAGGGCGGCAGCGGTGCCAGTCTGGCGTTTGAATCGGTTGGTTTTCATTATCCGAGCCGCCCGGACGAGCGCGCGCTGGATGATCTCAGCTTCACGGTGGCGCCGGGCGATACGGTGGCGCTGGTCGGGCCTTCGGGGGCCGGCAAAACCACGGTCTTCCAGTTACTGTTGCGCTTTTACGATCCGCAGCAAGGGGTGATCCGCCTGAACGGCCAGCCGCTGGCCGACTGTGATCTGGCCAGTCTGCGCGATGCGATCGGCCTTGTCTCGCAGGACAGCATCGTTTTCTCGGCCAGTGCCATGGAAAATATCCGCTACGGCCGGCTGGATGCGACCGATGAGGAAGTCCGTCAGGCGGCGCGGGCCGCTCAGGCTGAGCAATTCATCGAGCGCATGCCCCAGGGCTACGATACTTATCTGGGCGAACGCGGCGTGCGTTTGTCGGGTGGGCAGCGCCAGCGCATCTCGATTGCACGTGCGCTGCTGAAGAATCCGCCGTTGTTGCTGCTCGATGAGGCGACCAGCGCGCTGGATGCTGAAAGCGAGCGCGCCGTCCAGAAGGCGCTTGAAATGGCGATGACCGGACGCACCACGCTGGTGATTGCGCACCGGCTGGCCACGATCGTCAACGCCGATCGCATTCTGGTGCTCGAAGGCGGGCGTCTGGTGGAAACCGGCTCGCATGAAGATTTGTTGCGCTCGTCCGGGCTCTACGCCCGGCTGGCTGCAATGCAGTTCGACGGTGCTGGTGCGGAGCAGTCCGAGTCGGCAGCCGGTGTGGTCAACTTTTAGCAGCCTGGCATTGCAGGCGTATTCGGAGAACAGACATGGCAGGACGGGTAGCAGGTAAAAACATACTGGTGACGGCGGCCGGACAAGGCATGGGTCGCGAATCGGCGATCGCACTGTCCTGTGAGGGTGCCAGGGTCACGGCAACCGACATCCGCGAGGATCTGCTCGCCGACTTGTCCGACGAAGCGGTCAAGCGGGGCGGCTCGCCGATCACGGTGGCCCGGCTCGACGTTACCGATGGCCAGGCCGTGACCAAGCTGATCGATGGGATGGCGCCGCTGGATGTGTTGTTCAACTGTGCGGGCTATGTCCATCAGGGCACGATTCTCGAGGCCTCGGATGAAGACCTCATGTTCAGCTTTGCGCTGAATGTGCAATCGATGATGCGCACCATCAAGACGGCGTTGCCGCGCATGCTCGATAACGGCGGTGGCAGCATTATCAACATGGCATCGGTCTGCTCGTCGGTGAAAGGTATTCCGAATCGTTTTGTCTATGGCACCACGAAAGCGGCCGTCATCGGTCTGACCAAATCGGTGGCTGCCGATTATGTTGGCCGCGGCATTCGCTGCAATGCCATTGGACCGGGCACCGTCGACACGCCGAGTCTGGCTGACCGGATGCGTGAACTGGGTGATATCGATGAGGCCCGCAAGATGTTCACGGCCCGCCAGCCGATGGGTCGATTGGCTTTGTCGGCCGATATCATTCCAATGGTTGTCTATCTGGCCAGCGATGAAAGCGCATTCGCGACCGGCCAGATTTTTACGATCGACGGCGGTATCACCATTTAACGGTAAGGCCGGCCCGGGCGCCGGCGCCGGATCGGTTGGCAGCAGCCGACCGTCCGTTTGCTGTGGTTTTGTTGACCATTCGTCGCCAGAGGCGTGTTTGCGCGGCGATAGGCGGGCATCGTACAGGCCAGACCTGACCGGGATGCCATGCATTACAGCGATTCACTGATTCCGCGGCTGTTGCCCGCGGCCCATACCACCACTTTGCGCGGCATGCCCACGCAAATGCTGGTGCTCAAAATTGATGGCGAGCGCTCGGTTGGTGAGCTGCGCATGTTGCTGCGCCATATCGGATCGTTTGATATTGCGCTGGAGAGGCTGGTTGCCCAGTCTCTGGTCGAATTGACTCAGCCAGCACCGGTGCCCGACGACGAGCCGGCTGACGAAAATACTGAACACGAGACATTTGTCAGCGGCGCCGGACTGGGCGAAATATTGCGCTCGCTGACCGAGGCCTATGCGCCGCGCCCCGGTGAAGACGAAGCGAGCTTCAAAGCCAGAGTCGGTGCGGATCCGGACCAGCCGTTTTATCCGGCCGCCCGAGATCATTTGCTGACCGGCCTGCAGACCGAACCCAATGCTCGTCTGGCGCGGCGGCTGACGATGGCGCTGCATGACCACGAGTTGCTGGGCTTGTTTCGCTACTGGTTGGAAAGCGCCATCATTGAAAGCACTGCGGGTGACGCGATGACCTTGATCGGTTTTCAGCGTCAACTCGATGCTGCATTGCGCCACGCGCAGCAGACAAGCGCCGCTGATACGCACCGTTCACTCGCCGACTGAGCGAACCCGTTCAACGCTGATCGCTGCGTCCGGATGCTCTTTGTCAAAGCCATCTGGGCATTCGATGGCATCCTCCTGGTAATCGACTGACCGCCTGAATTGCCATGCATCGGCGACCGATTGCAGTCAGAAAGCGCTGAAACGCGCAGAAAGACTGCGTTCGCATCGAGTATTCGGTCCGCTGTTATTTCCAAGCAGCGCCATGCCCAGTAGAATCTGGGCGGCATGTCAACCCGATATTCGCCGCTTCGGTCTGCAACCGAATATTTTGCGGCCCCACTCTGAGGAGAAAACATTGAAACTGGTGCGCTATGGCAAACCCGGAAAAGAAAAACCTGGCCTGATCGATGCAGACGGCAAACTGCGTGACCTTTCTGGCGTCGTTAGCGACATTGGTCCCGATCAGCTCAGCGACAAAGGCCTGGCCAAGTTGGCTAAAGTCAATCCGGCGAAACTGCCGCTGGTGCGTGGCAAACCGCGCATGGGCGTACCGTTCAGCGGAACTCGCAAATTCATCGCTATCGGTTTGAACTACGCCGACCATGCGGCCGAAACCGGTTCGCCGATTCCGGCCGAGCCGATCGTCTTCACGAAAGCCATCTCCTGTATTCAAGGTCCCGATGACGACGTGATGATTCCGAAAAACTCGGTCAAGACCGACTACGAAGTTGAACTGGGCATCGTAATTGGCACCCGTGCCAGCTATGTGACCAAGTCGGCTGCTCTCGATCACGTAGCCGGTTACGTGCTGGTCAACGACGTTTCCGAGCGCGAATTCCAGAACGAGCGTGGCGGTAGCTGGGACAAAGGCAAGGGTTGCGACACCTTCGGTCCGGTTGGTCCGTGGTTGGTTACGCGCGACGAAGTGCCCAATCCGCAGCGCCTCGATGCCTGGCTCAACGTCAATGGTGAAGTGCGCCAGAACGGCAACACCAAAACCATGATCTTCGATTGCAAGACGCTGGTTTCTTACGTCAGCCAGTTCATGACGCTTGAGCCCGGTGACATCATCACCACCGGTACGCCTCCCGGCGTTGGCCTGGGCATGAAGCCCAAGCCGGTCTTCCTGAAGCCGCGTGATGTGGTTGAACTCGGTATTGAGGGCCTGGGCACCCAGACCCAGACCTTCGTCAAATACTCGAAGGCGCGCTGATTCTCTTCAGCTGACGTGAAAAACGGAACGCGGTGCTCAGGCACCGCGTTTTTTTTGCGCCGCGGTTTTGCTTCATGTTTCTTCATCTGCGCACATCGCGGCTTGATCCGCCGGGTTCATCATGTGGCCATACCCGCTGCGGATGCCTCTGGCCAAGCTGGCGGGCCTCTTCTCACTCCAGCAATGAGGCTGACCATGAATAACGCAAACCAGACCAACACCACTCCATCCACACCCGCGTCACACCCGACGCAAGCGCCGCGTCGCGGCTGGCGCGCCGCCGTATGGGCGACGGCCGGCGTGCTGGTGCTCAGTACCGGGTTGGCCGCTTGCGGTCACAATCGGCATTCCGGCTGGGGCGACAAAGACATGGCAGGGCCCGAGCGCGTCACCAAGGCCGTCGACAAGGTTTTTTCCCGGGTTGATGCCACCGACGAGCAAAAGACTCGGATCACCACGATCGCCAATGAGGCTCTTGCCCAGTTGCGGCCGATGCGCGCTGAGATGAAGCAGGCCCGGATGGCGGCGCTTGATCTGCTGGCCGCGCCGACCATCGACCGGGATGGCATCGAAACCTTGCGGGCCGCGCAGATGGCTCAGGGTGATGCGGCTTCGCGTATTGTTGCCACGGCACTGGCCGATATTGCCGAGGTACTGACACCCGAGCAACGTGAGCAGGCTCGCGCTAAGATGGCCAAGCGCATGGCTCGTCATCAGGACAAGCACGACTCCTGATACTTGCTGATGTTCTTGTAAGTCACCGGACATTCATTTCAAAGGCCTGAGCCGATGCAAGCGACCACCGAAAACCGGATTCTGATGATTGAAGATGATGTGCGTCTGGCCGAGATGGCGCGCACGTATCTTCGCAAGGCCGGTTTTACGGTGGCGCTGGCCGATACCGCTGCGCGTGGTTTGCGTCATCTCGAGCAGCAGACCTATGACATCGTGCTGCTCGATCTGATGCTGCCCGATGCCGATGGGCTTGATGTATGTCGACAGATTCGTCAATCGCGCCGCGCGCTGCCCATCATCATGGTCACGGCCCGCGGCGAAACCATGGATCGGGTGGTTGGTCTGGAACTGGGCGCCGACGATTATCTGGCCAAACCTTTTGAGCCTCGTGAGTTGCTGGCCCGGATCCGGGCCGTCTTGCGGCGCCAGTCTGGAGGGGCCGCACAAAGCGATGCGCTGCGGTTCGGGCGGCTTGAAATTGATCGCGCCGCGCGCCAGGTGAGTATCGATGGCGCCTCTTGCGTGCTGACCGCTCGCCAGTTCGATTTATTGCTGGTGATGGCCGAGCGAGCCGGTCGGGTGCTCAGCCGTGACCAACTCGTGTCGCTGGTCGGCGCCGATGGCGGCGACAGCCTCGAGCGCGCCATTGATGTCCACATCGCGAAGATTCGCGCCGCCATCGAAGACGACCCGCCCCGGCCGCGGCGGGTCATTACGGTGCGGGGCGCGGGTTACGTGTTCGCCCAGTCCCAAGACTGAGCCGGGGGACGCGAGTTGTTCTGGCGACTTTACAGAACCGTCCTCGGCGCGCTGGTGTTGTTTGCGGTGCTGGTGGGGCTGACATTCGGTTTGATGTCTGATGACGAAGACCGGGGCGATCAGCGCACGGAAATCTTCGCCAAACTGGTCGCCGATGCCTTGCCGGCCAATGTCAGCGAAACCACGGCCACGCAGACCCTGACCCGCTGGCAGCGTGATCTGGGTGTGGATCTGGCCTTGTTCGATGCCACGGGCCGGCGCGTCGCCATGGCCGGCGCACCGGTGCCCGCCCCCGATGCCGAAGCCATCACCACCGCCCATGAGCGCAACCGGTACTGGTTTCGCTTGCAGGGCCGGTGGGTGATTCTGTTGCCACTCACACAAGGAAGCACCCTGGTGTCTTCGCTGGGCGGCGACGGTGACAAATTTGGCGATCGCAAGAAGGGCGTGGCGGCCGTGTTTGCCGTGCTGGCGCTGATCGGCATTGCAGTGGCCATCGCCGTCTACCCGATGGCCCGCCGGTTTGCGCGTCGCTTCGAGTCTTTGCAGAATTCGGTCGATGCCTTCGGCGCCGGTGATTTGTCGGCCCGCGCCGCCATCAGAGGCAAGGACGACATCGCGCGACTGGCCAGCCATTTCAATCGTTCGGCCGACCGTATCGAAGCACTGCTGACCGCGCAGAAAAGTCTGCTGGCCAATGCCTCGCACGAATTGCGTTCGCCGTTGGGGCGAATCCGAATGGCGGTTACCTTACTCAACGAACCCGATCTGGACGAGGCTGAGCGGCGGCGTGCCGGTGCGGAGTTGCAGCGCAATGCAGGCGAACTCGATGAACTCGTCGAAGAGTTGCTTACCGCGTCCCGACTGGATGCCGGGCAGGTGCCGGGCGGGCCTGGCACCGGGCAATGGGAGTCTTTTGATCTGGCCGGCCTGGTCGCCGAAGAATGTGCACGCACGCAGATCAGTCCCGATCTGATCAGTGCCGAAATCTGCGGTGATCGCCGCTTGTTGCGGCGCCTGGTGCGCAATCTGCTGGAAAACGCCTTGCGCTATGGCGGTGCCGATGGCGCGGGTGATCCGGCGGCGCAGATTGCGGTGCAACTCCAGTCGGTGACCGGTGCTGACGGCGGCGTGCAGATCAATCTGTCGGTTTGTGATCGCGGGCCCGGCGTGCCGACCGACGAACTCGAACGTATTTTCGAGCCGTTTTACCGGGCCCGTGGCGCCAGCGAAAAGGCTGGTGGGGTCGGGCTCGGCTTGTCGCTGGTGCGGCAGATTGCCGAACACCATGACGGGCGGGTGCGCTGCGAGCCGCGCGCGGGCGGCGGCTCGTGCTTTCAGGTTTACTTGCCGGCCAACCCGGGCGGCATCCGCGAGCCGACGACAACGGGGTAGTCGGGTCGGCCGGTTTTGGCCCAATTGACGATATTCATCGCCGCTTTGCGTCGCAGCTCGATTTCGGACTGGGCGGAATAAAACGCGCTGTGCGGCGAGAACGTTACCCGCCGATCCGCCAGCAGCGGCGATTGCGGATCGATCGGTTCAACCGGCAAGACATCAAGGCCGACACCGGCCAGCCGGTCGGTAGCCATGACGCGGGTCAGCCCATCGATATCGATGACGGCGCCGCGTGCGGTATTGACCAGGTAGCTGCCAGGCTTCATGCGCGACAGCAAGGCCTCGTTGACCAGCCCGCGCGTGCCGTCGTTGAGCAGACAATGAATGGAAATGGCATCGGCTTGTTCGAACAAGGCTTCCAGCGACACCGGTTGCACATATTGCGGGAAGTCGCCTTCGATCAGGTTCGGGTCGTGGGCGATGATCTTCTTGAAGATGGGCTGCGCGTAGTGCGCAAAGCGCTTGCCAATGCGGCCCAGGCCGAGCACGCCAACAGTCATTTCCTGAGCGCGCGGAATGGTGCCGGCCGATGTGTAATGCCAGTTGCCCTGATGAATATCGTCATTGAAGCGACTCAGGCCGCGAATGGTGCCGAGCATCATGCTCAAGGCATGCAACGACACTTCGCCAACGCCGTAGTCCGGTGAGTTGGCCACCCAGACGCCGTGCTCGACGGCATCGGCGGCATTGACGGTGTCATAGCCGGCTCCGATGCGCGACACCAGGCCCAGTCCGGGCAGGGCGCTGAAAACCTTGGCATTGAGCGGTGCATAGGTGATCAGGCAGGCGCTGGCGTCGCCGGCCGCGTCGATGACCTCTTGCTCGGTCTGGCACTGCGCCTCGATCAGCGTCAGCCCGGCATCGGCAAAAATCTTGCGTTCAAGCGAAATGTCGAGCAGGTGGTGGTCGGTGAAAAGCACTTTCATGGCGGGCTTGGTCCTGTGGGTGAACGAAGAAAAACAGCGGTGATCAGCGCACGATGCGTCGGTTGATCAGGGGCCGTCAGCGCGCACCATTCGGTGAGGTGGCAGCGGCCAGCGATCCTTGTGCACAATGCGCCATAGAATATCAATCTCTGACGATCACCCATTTCTGACTTTTGAGAGGCCTCGCATATGAATCAAATTGATCTCACCGGCCGTGCTGCCGTGGTTACCGGCGGCGCCACGGGCATCGGCCTGGCGGTAGCAAAGCGTCTGGCGGCCAGTGGTGCCCGGGTTGCCCTCTGGGATCTGGGCGATGCGAGCGATGCGCTTGCTTCGTTGCCCAAAGTCGACGCTGGCGACCATCTCGCCCTGACAGTCGATGTGACCGACGACATGGCAGTGGCGCAGGCCGCTGACAAGGTCAGCACCGGTTTTGGCCAGTTGGATATTCTGGTGTGCAGTGCCGGCATCACCGGCCCGAACACCACCACCTGGAACTACTCGCCTGACGACTGGCGCAAGGTTTTTGACGTTAACGTGCACGGCGTGTTTCTGTGCAACCGGGCTGCGGTGACCAAGATGCTTGGCAACGATTACGGCCGCATCGTCAATATCGCCTCGATTGCCGGTAAAGACGGCAACCCGAATGCGCCAGCGTACAGCGCTTCCAAGGCCGCCGTGATCGGGCTGACCAAATCACTGGGCAAGGAAACGGCCAATACCGGCATTCGGGTCAATTGCGTAACGCCGGCTGCCGTGCGTACCGCCATCTTCGACCAGATGACCCCGGAGCATATCGAGTTCATGCTCTCGAAAATCCCGATGGGGCGCTTTGGTGGCGTGGATGAAATCGCCGCCATGATCGCCTGGATGTGTTCGGAGGAGTGCTCGTTCACAACCGGCGCCGTGTTTGATCTGTCGGGCGGCCGCGCCGTTTACTGATCGATAGCAGTCCATGCTGCGGCCGGCCGTCACCGGTCGCTGGCCAACCAAACATCAAAAAAAACGGAGCGAGACAGATGACTGGTCGTTATGCCGCCTCGGCACTGACTGCTTTTGCCGAACAAATCCTTGTCGCCAGTGCCATGGAAGCCGGGCCTGCCCGCGATGTGGCGCGCATTCTGGTGGAGGGCGATCTGCTTGGCCACGACACCCATGGGCTGCAGCTGCTGTCCAGCTACGCCGGCGCGGTCAGCGAAGGGAGCATGTTGGGCGGTGGTGATCCAATCGTAGTGGCCGAACGCGCCAGTGTGCTGACCTGGGACGGGCGCCGCCTGCCGGGGCCGCATCTGGTGTTGCGGGCGCTCGACTGGGCGATGTCACGAGCCCGTGAACATGGCGTGGCAACGGTCGTGATCCGCCGCAGTCATCACATTGGTTGTCTGGCCGCGTATCTGGAAGCGCCGGCCCGCGACGGTTTGCTGGTCAGTCTGCAGTGCTCTGATCCGGCCCACGGCACGGTTGCGCCGTTTGGCGGTGCCACGCCGGTGTTTACGCCCAACCCGATTGCCTGGGGGATTCCGACCGGTGTCGATCCGGTCATCGTGGATATTTCCGCATCGATCACCACCAACGGCATGTCCGGCCGCATGGCCGCGGCTGGCGAGCTGGGTGAGCACCACTGGTGGCTTGATGCGCAAGGGCG
>CAXBNM010000173.1:0-9917 GCA_963976885.1 uncultured Burkholderiaceae bacterium | reverse complement strand
ATCCAGAATGAAGGCCGCTGCTGCCCGGCATTCGGCGCTGCTCAGCCGCGAGCCACCCATCGGTGTCATGGTCCGCTGTGGCGACACCATCTTTGCGTCTGCCAGTCCTGACGCTTTGGTCCAGGCCTGCGCTTCGTCGGGCAAAGCCAGCATCCCTGCAAAACACAAAACAGCCGCCAGTCGCCGGCACCATACAGGACTGCCTGGCACTTGCCGGCTCTTATGCCTGGGTGTCGTGGTGAGGCTGCGGCGTGTGATTGTTCTGTCCATGTCGTCTGGGGGGATGGTCAGGCTGGCCGTTGAATATTTCCGGCGCACCCCTCTTTATCGGCGCCCCGCGCTTCAAACTTGAATGACGCGCTGATGAAAACTGGTGCAGACCGGTTCGTTGTTGACGGCTTTTGAAGCATGCCGATCGGCAGTGCCAGTACGGAATGCACTGTCATGGAGCGGTTCGAGTCGGTGCCGCCAATTGGCTGCCCACCCGCTGGTAACTGGCCTCGGAATTGCTAGGAAGTGGGGCAGGCGGCCGCTTCCAACCGGGGAGCGGTGATGCCAGAACCCGAGCTTCATAAAACCAAACATAAGAGGAAATCACCTTGAAGACTTCTCCAGCCAGCCTGATTGCGGCTTCCGGTCTGTTCACGACCGCCATCACCCTGGGCAGCTTTGCCGTCATTGCGCCCGCAATGGCGCAGTCGACAAGCACCGTCTCTGCCAATGTGTCGCTGACCACCGATTACCGCTTTCGCGGCATTTCCCAAAACAACCTCAAACCCGCCATTCAAGGCGGATTTGATCTGGAGTTCGGCCAGGCTTATGTGGGCACCTGGGCGTCGAACGTTGGCTGGCTTGCCGATGGCGGTGGCGGTGCGGTCAGCAGCAGCGTCGAGATGGATCTGTACGGCGGCTACAAGGGCGAGTCGGGCTCGCTCAGCTACGACGTCGGCGGCTTGTACTACTACTATCCCGGTACTTATCCGAGCGGCTTCAACAGCCCCGACACGCTTGAAATCTATGGTGGTATCGGTTGGCAGGGTCTGGGGCTGAAAGTGTCGTATGCCGCTACCGATCTGTTCGGCTTTGATGAGAGCGACGGCTCGACCTATATCGATCTCAGCTATGAAACCGAACTTGCCGGTTACACGGTAGGTGCGCATGTGGGCAATCAGCAAATTCCGTCTACTGATGGCCGCAGCAGCAGCGAATGTTCGTATACCGACTGGAGCGTGTCGGGCGCGCGCTCCTTTGGCGGTTTTGACTTCACGCTGGCGTATGTCGATACCAATGCCAAAGATTGCTATACCAATGCCTTCAACAAGGATCTCGGCAAAGGCACGGTGACCCTGAGCGTGGGCAAATCGTTCTGAATCATTTCTGATGGAGAGGGGCGGCCCGTTGCTCATGAGATTGCGGGCCGCTCCGACCATTGGTGGCTGCGCGGTTGACCGTCTGTCCGTGTTCGGCTGGTCTGCACCGGGCATTGTGACGAAGATCACATCCTCAGGCTGATCGTCGCGACACGATCTGGCTATCAACCGATTCAACGAGGGCGCAGATGGGTGCACAAACAGCAATGTCGTATGCATCGTCAGATGCAGGTTCAACGAACAGTCCTGATCTGTTGCGACTGGCCGCTCGCATCGATATTCAGTCGGCTGAGCGGGCCAAACTCGAAGCCATGTGCCGGCATATCGGCTGTGCCCCTGAAGGCAAATCCGATGCGGTGCTGCGCCGGATGCTGACCGTGCTTTCGTGCACGAACGCCGACTGACGCCAAACCCGCAGCGGCGTAGCTGAAACTTCGCGACGCGTTGTCACTCCCTGGATCAGGCAGAAAAAAACCCCGCCAGTGTCAAACTGACGGGGTTTTGCATCGGCGGGCCGCAGGCTCCGCCGCATTCGGTTTCTGACGAAGCTGTCAGTCGCCAACCGCTGGTGCGGCACCGCCGGGTGCGCCCTGCGTGGCAGGCGATTGCACCTTGCCCTTTCGCTCCAGTTCGTCGACCCATGCATCATGGTGCTGACGAGCCCAGTTGATATCCACTTCGCCCGTCGTCATGCCCTCAAGCGCCCCTTCGGTGCCGGCCGTGCCAATGTAGATATGGCCCAGTGAAACCGCCATGATGACAATGGAGCCGATGGCATGAACCGTCATCGCCAGTTGTGAATCGGTGCGGCTCAGATCGGTCAGGAAATTCATGGCCAGGCCCGACAACACCACGGCCAGACCAACGGTGGCCAGCAACCAGTACCAGACCTTTTCGCCGCCATTCATGAAGCCAGCCGAGGGGTGGCTCTTGCCAATCATGCCGCCGCCCTTCAGAAACCATTTCAGATCACGGCCGTTCGGGATGTTCTTGACCACCAGCAGCAGCAGCAGCAGAACCAGCGTGGCCGCGAACACGGGGCCGACATAGTTGTGAATGAGCTTGGCCAGTCCGGCCCAGGCGGCAAAGGCATCTTTACCGATGAGCGGAATCATCACGGCGCGACCATAGAACAGACTCAGGCCGGTGGCTGCAAGCAGAATGAACGTTATTGCCGTCAACCAATGCAGCAAGCGAGTGACCCCACCCCAACGCTTGATCTTCACACCACTGCGCCCGTGTTCGAGCTTGATCCGGCCGCGAATCAGCCAGAACAGCGCAATACCCGCCACGGCAACCGCCAGCAGAATCCAGCCCCAGTAAAAAATGGGTCCGTTGCGAGCGGCGCGCCAGTTCTGACCACCGTTGTTGATCAGAACATTGGCGTCCGTGCCCTTGACGGTTGAGTAGCCAGCCACGCCTTCACGCACGGCGCGCCAGTAGTTCGAGCGCGGATTGGTCTGGCCGTCAAAGCCTTGTTGCGCATCGGTGATGGCTTCCGGAGCTGCCTTGTCCTGAGCGACGACCGGGCTGCTGAACAACATGCCGGAGAAGGGCAGCACGAAGGACAGTGCAACCACAGTCAGCACGGAAGCGAGCAGCATCAGGAACTTGCGTCCCTGGCCGTCCGATCGAGTTACCTCGTTCATGATTTCTCCTTGCCTATCGGTCGCGCTGAATCTGGGCAAAGCGGTCTTTGAGTGCTTCGTCCTTGGCTCCGCCAGCCGTTTTTTCCAGCAATGGATCTTTGGCGCCGAGATATTTGCCCGGCTCGTGCAGTTGTACCGTGGCCTTGGGGTCGTCACAGCCGGCCAGCGCGGCCAGTGTGACCACGCCGACCGCCAGCATTGCTAGTGGTTGCATCCGTTTCATCTCCGCCTCAGGTGCCGTAGGCTTTGGTCCAGCCCCAGGTTTGCGGGCGGCCACCGCGGCGCAGAATGCGTTCACGGTACAAGTCGGCAATCTGATCGCCATCGCCGCCAAGCAAGGCCTTGGTTGAACACATTTCGGCGCAGAGCGGCAACTTGCCCTGGGCCAGCCGGTTGGAACCGTACTTGGTGAACTCTTCGGCCGAGTTGTCGGCTTCGGGGCCGCCGGCGCAGAACGTGCACTTATCCATCTTGCCGCGCACGCCGAAGGCTTGCGCCTGCGGGTACTGGGGCGCGCCAAACGGACAGGCGTAGAAGCAGTAGCCGCAGCCAATGCACTGATCCTTGTCGTGCAACACCACGCCATCATCGGTTGTGTAGAAGCAGTCCACCGGGCAAACGGCCTTGCAGGGCGCGTCGGTGCAATGCATGCAGGCGACGGAAATGGATTTTTCGCCTTCCTTGCCGTCGTCGAGCGTGATGACCCGGCGGCGGTTGACGCCCCAGGGCACTTCGTTCTCGTTCTTGCATGCGGTAACGCAGCCGTTGCACTCGATGCAGCGCTCAGCATCGCAGAGGAATTTCATTCTTGCCATGTCAAATCTCCTGGTCGGGTCTCAAGGTCAGGCTGGTACAACGTTGCACAGCGACACCTTGGTCTCCTGCATCTGAGTAACCGAGTCGTAGCCATAAGTCATGGCCGTGTTGACGGCTTCACCAAGCACATAGGGGTCTGAGCCTTCCGGATACTTGGCGCGCAAATCTTCGCCCTGGAAGTGACCACCGAAGTGGAAGGGTGAGAACACGACGCCGGGGCCAACCCGATAGGTGATCATGGCCTTGACCTTGATGCGACCGCCTTCCGGGCTTTCGATCCAGACCATCTGCTCGTCCTTGATGCCGGCATTGTTGGCATCGACCGGATTGATCTCGACGAACATGTCCTGCTGCAACTCGGCCAACCAGGGATTGGAGCGGGTTTCATCGCCACCGCCTTCATACTCGACCAGACGGCCCGAGGTGATGATGAGCGGAAACTTCGCGGTGAAATCCTGGTCCTGAATGGATTTGTAGCGGGTGGGCAGCCGCCAGAAATTCTTGCGGTCGGCGTAGGTCGGGTATTTGTCGAGCAGGTCGCGCCGGTTGGTGTAAAGCGGCTCACGGTGAATGGGGACCGGGTCCGGGAACGTCCAGACGATGGCCCGGGCCTTGGCGTTGCCAAACGGCGAGCAGCCATGCTTGATGGCGACGCGCTGAATGCCGCCCGACATGTCGGTTTTCCAGTTCTTGCCTTCGGCAGCCGCTTGCTCGTCCGGGGTCAGATCGCCCCACCAGCCCAGCTTTTTAAGCATGTCGGCGGTGAATTCCGGATACCCGTCTTCGATCTCCGAGCCCTTGCTGTAAGAACCCTCGGCCAGCAGGTTGGTGCCGTTGCGCTCGACACCGAAGCGGGCGCGGAAGGTCAGGCCGCCCTCGGCCACCGTCTTACTGGTGTCGTAAAGGACTGGCGTACCGGGGTGGCGCATCTCGGCGGTGCCCCAGCACGGCCAGGGCATCCCGTAGAAGTCGCCGTTGGCCGGGCCGCCCTCGGCCTTGAGGGTGGTGGTGTTGAAGGTATGCCAGTTCTGCTGGTGCTCTTTGAGGCGCTCGGGGCTCTGACCGGTGTAGCCGATCGTCCACATGCCCCGGTTGAACTCCCGGGTCAGGTCTTCGACCAGTGGCTGGTTGTTCTCGACCTTGATGTGCTTGAACATCTCGTCGGCAACGCCAATCTTCTTGGCGAGCAGATACATGATTTCTTCGTCCGGTTTGGATTCGAACAAAGGTTCAATGATCTGGTCGCGCCACTGCAGCGAGCGATTGGACGCGGTAACCGAACCACGCGTTTCAAACTGCGTACAGGCCGGCAACAGATACATGCCGTCGGTGCGGTCCTGCATGACGGCGGTAACGGTGGGGTAGGGGTCGACCACGACAAGCATGTCGAGCTTTTCCATCGCCTTCTTCATTTCCGGGCCGCGCGTTTGCGAGTTGGGCGCATGGCCCCACATGAACACGGCCTTGAAGGTGTCTTTCTGAGCGATGTTGTCGGCTTCTTCGAGCACACCGTCGATCCAGCGCGAGACGGGGATGCCTTTGGTGTTCATGACGGGCTGGGCTTTGTCGTTTTCAGCGTTTTCGCCCAGGTAGATGTTGCCGTCCTTGTCGAACGAGTTGGTGTCGAAACGCGACTGCATGTAGTCGTAGGAAACGTCCCACACACCCGACCAGTGCTTCCAGGCGCCCGGCGCCAGTCCGTAGTAACCGGGCAAGGTGTCAGCCAGCACGCCAAGATCGGTCGCGCCCTGCACGTTATCGTGGCCGCGGAAAATGTTGGCGCCGCCGCCCTCGACACCCATGTTGCCCAGCGCAAGCTGGAACACGCAATACGCGCGGGTGTTGTTGTTGCCGGTTGTGTGCTGCGTGCCACCCATGCACCAGACAAAGGTGCCGGGGCGGTTGTCGGCCATCAGTTTGGCCGCGTTGTAGCAGGTTTCCTTGTCGACGCCGGTGACCCGTTCGACTTCGTCGGGCGTCCACTTGGCCACCTCGGCCTTGATTTCATCCATGCCATAGGTGCGCTGCTGGATGAAGCTGTCGTCCTGCCAGTTGTTTTCAAAGATGTGCCAGAGCATGCCCCAGATAATGGCCACATCGGTACCGGGCCGGATGCGGACATACTGATCGGCGTGTGCGGCCGTGCGGGTGCGGCGCGGGTCGAGCACGACAATCTTGGCGCCGGCTTCCTTGGCCCGGAACACGTGTTGCATGGCCACCGGATGAGCTTCGGCCGGGTTGGCTCCAATGACGAGAATCGCCTTGGAGTTATGCATGTCGTTCTAGGAGTTGGTCATGGCGCCGTAGCCCCATGTATTGGCAACCCCGGCAACTGTGGTCGAGTGGCAGATACGGGCCTGGTGATCGACGTTGTTGGTGCCCCAGAACGCGGCAAACTTGCGGAACAGGTAGGCCTGCTCATTGTTGAACTTGGCCGAGCCCAGCCAGAACACCGAGTCGGGACCGGACTTCTCACGAATTTCGGCCAGCTTGTCGCCGATTTCGTCGATGGCGGTGTCCCAGCTGATTTTCTGCCACTTGCCGCCGACCAGCTTCATCGGATATTTGAGGCGGCGTTCACCGTGGCCGTGTTCGCGGACCGATGCGCCCTTGGCGCAATGCGAGCCGAGGTTGAACGGATGGTCGAAGGCCGGTTCCTGCCCCGTCCAGACGCCGTTCTGTACTTCGGCGTAAACGCCGCAGCCAACCGAACAATGCGTACAGACCGAGCGGACGACTTTGGTTTCGCCGGTGCGTGCGGTGGCGGCCTGGGCCTTGCGCATCATGCCCGGATTGGCGGCCAGCGTGGTCAGGGCGGCGCCACCGGCAGCCAGGCCGGAATTGCGCATGAAGGCGCGCCGGCTCACGCTGCGACCGGTGGAAGATTCCCGCGCGATCTCGGCGTGCGGATCGTTGCTGATCTTTCGGATTTTCATCAATGACTCCTCGGGCGTTCGGTCGGGACGGTTTTCAGAAGGAAGCCGTGCGGTAGTAATCGCGTACGTGCGGGGTTTCCTGGTAGCCCTTGTCGGTGGTAACCGCCGGTGCTTCAGCCTCGGGGGCTGCACCAGCGTTGGTGGTCAGGGCTGCGGCAGCGCCAGCGGCCAGCGCAGGGCTGGTAGCCAGTCCGCGAAGTGCGCGGCGCCGGTCGGATTTGAAAGCGGTGGTCTTTTTCATTCGGACACTCCGGGCAGCATCAGAGCTGCATTGAAAAATAACGGTTCTCAAGCTTGATGAACGCAACGCCGAACTGGCCGACTGTGCGGTAGAAAGAGGCTGATTTGGCTTGCTGCAGATCGGTGAAAAAACGCAGCATCCAGGAGCTCAGGTGCTTGTCGTAGAACTGCTGCTGTGTGTCGTGCTCGGCAGCGTCGCTGATCAGCATGGCCATGACTTCGGCCAGCGCGGCGGCATGATCTTCGGGCTCGCTGACTGCAGGCTGGCGTTCAAAGCCGAGCTGCGCGAGATCGGTGCGCAACAGGCTCAGGGGTTTTTCCATCAGGAAGCCGGTCAGGTACCACGAACCGAACGGGACGAGCTCACCGCGGCCTACGCCGATGAATAGATCGTGAAATTCATCGCCGGCTTTGGCTGGTGTGGTGGTTGCTGCAGCTTCGGCCATGGCGGCCATCGCGATGGCGATATCATCGCGGCCGTCGGTGTCGCGACCGGCCTCGATCAGATAGTCGAGCATGGTCTGGTCGGGCGCGCTGCGCAGCAGGCTGGCGGCAAGCGTATACGCGCCGATCCGGAGCTTCTGGTCGGTGCCCAGTGGCGCCATGATGACGGCATCACGGTCGGAGGTAGCTTCTGGTGAGTCAATCGGCATAGCCGATTTGTCTCCTGAACCCGTTGTTTGAAGACACGATTGGAATTGTCAAGGCGCCGCTTCACGGTGAAAAAGGGGCGCTGTCTACTCGAAGTCATGCAATGGCATGCATAGGCTCGATAGTAGCTGAAACCGATTTACGCGTCAGCTAATTCGCATTGTTTCGGTGCGCGCAGAGGCTCGCTGAATCTGCCTCAATTCGGGTGCTTCAGGGGCGAATGCATGGGTAAGTACCGTGGGCCGGGCATTACAGGCAACTTTTTCATTGGCGAGCGCCGCAAGTGCGTTCAGGCATCGTCTTTCATCATGTCGATCACCCGGCAGTCGCCGCACATGCGCAGACGGTTGACCGACGCTGCATCCTGAAACATCGAATGGCCCGAAAGTTTGCTGATCATCCGGTCTATGACCGACTGGGTCGCAAACGGTTTGCTGCACCGCACACAAAGAAAGGGTTGTTCCTGGTTGAGCACCACGGCGCGCCGCCGCTCGGCCGGATCGGTAAGCAAACGCGGCACCAGTTGAATGACTTGCTCCGGGCACGCGGTTGCGCAAAGCCCACATTGCACACAGTTGCTTTCGAAAAAGCGCAGCGCCGGTGTGCCGTCGCCATCGGCCAGTGCCTTGGCCGGACAGACCGACACGCATGCCATGCACAGCGTGCAGCCGCTGCCGACCTGCAAGGTGCCCAGCGGTGCGCCAAGCGGCAGCGGCAGTTGGGCCGGCACGGTCGGGGCGTGTTCAATCAGATGGTCGAG
Source organism: uncultured Burkholderiaceae bacterium (assembly GCA_963976885.1). GTDB lineage: Bacteria > Pseudomonadota > Gammaproteobacteria > Burkholderiales > Burkholderiaceae_E > JAUIAI01. The sequence continues at coordinate 1,495 of CAXBNM010000173.1, read as the reverse complement.
GGCGGCAAACAACAGCTCGCGTTTGCCGCCGGAGCCGGCGCCAAAGGTGGCCGGTTGCAGCGCCGGCATCGGTGCGGCCTTGTCGGCGCCAAACCACTGTACGGCCGGTGGCAAACCCAGGCTGTCGAGGATGGTATTGGCAACGAAGCGTTGCTCCTGCAGCGCATCAAGCACTTGCGGGCTGATGCCTGTGTCCCGGACAAGGAGCACTTTGCGGGCGCCAAAGGCGAGTGCCGACAGCCATAACTCAAGACCAACGCTGGCCAGTTCTTCGAGCGCCAGCGGCAGTTCATTGTCAGCCAGGGTGCCGATATCGAAGGCCTCGGTGTGCAGCACCAGCGTTGCCCCGGCGCCACCGGCTTCGCGCCAGGCCCGCAACATCCGGCGCATGCGGTCCAGGTTGTCGCCGGCCCGCGGATAGGCATAACTGATCGCGCCCGTCGGACAGACCGTGGTGCACACGCCGCCGCCCTGGCACAAATACGGGTTTACCTCGACCTTGTTGCCAATCGAAAAAATGGCCTCGGCCGGGCAGGCGTCGAGGCAGCGCGTGCAGCCGGTGAGTTCGCTGGCGCCATGGGCGCAGATCTCGGGCCGCAGGTTGAAGTATTGCGGCTTGTCGAAGCGGCCGGTCAGGCCGTTCAGTTGAGCGATGGCCTCACGCTGCGCTGCGGCATCGGTGCCGGGCGCGAAATACCCTGGTGGTGGCAGCGGCATTGGCAGCAATGGCGCCTCGGTCAGGTCGAGGATCAGGTCGGTTTCACGCGTGCCGGCGGCGCTGCTGACGGTAAAGGCACCGAGATAGCCACTGATGTCGATCGACCCGGCTGGCGCGGCCTCGAAGGCGATGCCCTCGGGCGGCGTGTCAGCGCCTGCAGTCAGCAGTGCGCGGACCGAGAGCGCGTTGTCGACATGGCCGAGCGCCGCCGCTACGGCTGCGGCGCTGCCGATCATCAGCAGCCGGCCGGAGGACTGGTACTCGACGAGACCGCTGGCCTCGGTGACGATCGAGGCGGCAGCGCTCAGTGCAGCTGCCTTGGGAGTGGCCGGCGTCGTGTCGGGCGCGATGGTCGAGGGGGAGGGCTCAGTCATGATTTCCGGTTGCTGTCGGGGGCGGCGCCGTGCGGAGCCTTGGTTGGTGCTGTTGCCGTGGCGGGGCTGGCGGCACTCAGCGTGCCACGGGGGCGCCCGGCCATGATCGGGGGGGCGGCTTCGTCGGGCCGTGTCGGTGCGGGGGGCAGAGCCGGGCGCACCGTGGCTGGCGCGGCCGTGTCTTGTGCTGGTTCGGCGGCCGGGTCGTCTGTTGGGGATTCGGATTCGGCCTGGGCGTGAGCGCCGTCGTCAGGAGCAACCGGATCGGCGTTGGCCGTGCTCGCCAGAGGCCCGACCGAATTGTCGCGCGACGCATTGTCGCGAGCTTGTGCGGCAGCCTGTTCGAGCCGGTCGTGATGAAACTTCATGTCGGCCGTCAGCGTTGAGCCGAGCTTGGTGAAGG
>CAXBNM010000172.1:0-9956 GCA_963976885.1 uncultured Burkholderiaceae bacterium | reverse complement strand
GGCAGCGACAGAACCCAGGGAACCATGTAGGCGCCAAGCAACTGGATCAACACCTCGGTGCGTTCTTCCATCAACTGGCCAACGGCAACAACCCGATCGTGGTCTGGGTCCGACAGAAAGTAGATTCGCCAGTCGGTGCCATTGATCTGCTGGACTTCAAACCCCTGGGCTTGAGCTTGGTAGGCAATCGAGCCCTCGACGTCAGTCGGTGTAAGCGGGAATCCCTTGCCGGTCCACACGCCGACCAACAAGTCTTCGGGGGCGTAATTTCCGCTACCGCTGCTGGGTATGCGTACGTCGTCGATCGGCTGCGCCGCGTCGATATGGGCGGCACTGATCAATGTCTGTTGGGCCAGTCGAATCTGCTGGGTGTCGTAAAGCTCGTTGATCTCGTAGCTGGCAAAGTAATAAGAGACGCTGAGCGCAATCAGCCAGATGCCCAGCGTCACCGCGGTCAGCCAGAGCAGTACCCGTCGTTGCAGTGTCATTCGGGCAACTCAGTCTTCTGCCGGGCCAAGGGCATAGCCGATGCCTCGCAGGGTGCGAATGATCTGCGGGGAGGTTTTGCGGCGCAAGTTATGCACAAAAACCTCCAGCGCATTGCTGTCGATTGAATCGGTCCAGTTGTACATCAGTTCAAGAATCTGTGGTTTGGACAAGACCTGCGCGGGATGTTGCAGGAACACCTCCAGCAAAGCGGTTTCCCGATTGGTCAGCGCAACCGGTTCGCCTTGCCAGCGTGCCTCCTTGGTGGCCGAGTTGTATTCGAGCGGCCCGTGACGCCAGACAGAGTCGGCCCGGTTGGCGGCGCGGCGCGTCACTGCCCGAATGCGCGAGGCCAGTTCACGGACCGAAACCGGCTTGACCAGGTAGTCGTCTGCGCCCCGATCCAGGCCATCAACCTTGTCATCTTCGCTGTCGCGCGCCGTCAGCACAATGACCGGGACCCGCTGGCCTTCATCTCGCCAACGCTGCAGCCAGATCTGCCCGTCATCGCCCGGCAGCCCGAGGTCGAGCACGACGCAGTCATAGTTGACGGTTTTGGTCGCTGAATCGGCTTGTTGCCCGTCTTGAAACCAATCGACGGCCATGCCGCTCGATTGCAGGCCGCTGGCGATGCCTTCGCCGATCTGGGCATCATCTTCAACGATCAGGATTCTCATGGGCGATAAGCAAATGGGGGTAAAGGGTAAACGTCGCGCCTGGGCTGACAATACAGGAGCCAGCGCCCGGCGACAGACATTGTTGCGGCCTGGCGCTCAGCTGGGCTCGGCAGCTGTTGAGTGCGAAACAAGCTTGGACCGGCTTTGCCCGGTCGAGCGGGTTTCGTCCCGTGCCTGGCGTAGCGGACTGGTGGCGGGCCCGGCGGGGGCGGGGCGGCAATTGCTGAAGATGTCCCGCTCGGCGTTGTAGATGTCGGCCTCAATGCGCAGCAAGCCAAGGACGGAATCATAATAGTTGTCGTGCGACAGCGCTCTGTTTTGCTGGTCGGCCGCACAAGTGGCGCTCACGCCGGCAAATCGGGCGGCAGCCGGATTAGCCCAGTAGATCATCGGGACATGCGTTTGCTCGCCTGGCGCCATGGCGTAGGGCATGCCGTGCAGATACAGCCCGTTTTCGCCAATGGATTCGCCGTGATCACTTGCGTACAGAATCGATACCGGCCGTTGCGGGTTATTGCGTTGCGCGGCTTTGATCAGGCCGGCGAGTAGATGGTCTGTTTCGACAATCGAATTGTCGTAGGCATTCCGTATTTCTTGCTCGGTGCAGCGATCAAATTGCTTGTCGCGGCACTCGGGAAGGAAGCGTTTGGTCGTTGCCGACGAACGTTTGTAATACTCCGGTCCGTGGCTGCCCATCTGGTGCATGACCAGCAGGGTGGGCTGGGCAGGTTCATCCAGCACGCGCTCAAAGGCATCGATAAAGCTTGCGTCCGAGACCTCGCCCCATTCGTTGGCCGGGCCGGTCAGTTGCCGGGTTTCGACTCTGTTGGACACCTCTTTGCTGCCCGCCTGATTGTCAATCCAGAGCACTCTATAACCGGCGCGCTTGGCGATATCGAGCAGATTCTCTCGGTTGAAGACGGCGCTCGACGAGTAGTGATCCCGGCCCAGCCCGGAAAACATGCATGGCAACGAAATCGCGGTGGCCGTGCCGCAAGACGCTACCGAGTTGAAATTGACGACGTCCAGCTTTGCCAACTCCGGATTGGTGTTGCGGTGATAGCCGTTGAGCGAAAAGTTCATGGCTCGCGCGGTCTCACCAACCACCAATACTGTCAGATTGGGTGGGGTGCCAGCAGCGTCGGGCGTGCGGCGTACGTAGTCGGCGACGGTGTGGTAAGGCGTATCGCTGGCCAGAAGCTGGCTGTGACGCGCCAGTTTGATGCTGGATTGAACCAGATTGAGCGGATTGGCACTGAATCTCATTTGCTTGCCATGCTCGCGAACAAACGGTGCTGCCGCCTTGTAGTTGACGGCTACGCTGGCCGCGGTCAGGAGTATGGCGATCAGGATCAAGCCGCTGGTCTGCAACAAACTGCGCAAGGGCGTGGCCCAGCGCAACCGGACGCGCATCAGCACAATTGCCGGAAGCAGCCCCAATGCCAGCAGGTAAACAAGCAGGGTCCAACTGAGCAGGCCGGCGGTTTCGGCTGCATCGGTTTGCAGCGCATTGCGCAGCATGTCGTCGTCAATCAGCACGCCGTAAGTGTTCATGAAATACGCAGCACCCGCGCCAGCAACGATCAGCGCGGCCAGTGCCGGTTTCAGCACATAGGGAAAGCGCAGCAGCGCGAACAGGAGCAAGGTCAGACCGGCCATGAAGCCTGCCATCTGTGCGCCCAGCAGTGGTGAGCCGGTTGCACCGTGTTCGAGTTGCCCGGCAATCAGGCGCCAGAACGCAGTGTTCAAGACCAGCATGAAATACAAGGTGCTGATGAAGATCAGCGCGTTGGGCGTCAGGCTGGGCCGGCAGCGTTGCCAGAGACGCCGCAATGGGGCCGTTTCGGTGCTTCGGGCCTGTGTCGGATCGGCGGTAGTGCTTGTCATGTGTCTTCCCCGGCCGCTTGCTGGCGCGCCTGATCTTGATGAGGGGGGAAGCTTAGGTGGCGTGCATTAAGGTTTGCTTAGCAAGCCAGCGGTTCGGGCGTCGCGGCGGGAAAAGGCTTGCAACGGTTGGGGGGATTGAGCCTCGGGGGTACTATCGAGCAGTGACCGATATTGGGGAACCAGACAATGTCTACCACCGGTGAACTGAGAAGTGCCGGCCTCAAGGCTACCTTGCCCCGGCTCAAGGTTCTGGAAGCCTTTGAGCGCAGCGAGTTGCGTCACCTGACGGCTGAAGATCTCTACAAGTTACTGCTCGAGATGAATGAAGATATTGGCCTGGCCACTGTCTATCGCGTACTTACCCAGTTTGAGCAAGCCGGTTTGGTTTCGCGCAGCTCTTTCGAGAGCGGCAAGGCTACGTTTGAGCTGAACGAGGGCGAGCACCACGATCATCTCGTCTGCCTGCAGTGTGGCAAGGTCGAAGAGTTTCTCGATCCGAGCATTGAGGAGCGCCAACGCAAGGTTGCCAAGGCCCATGGCTTTGAGTTGTCCGACCATGTGTTGTCGTTGTATGGCAACTGTTTGCGCTCGAATTGCCCGAATCGGCGCTGAGGTTTGCGTCGGGGGCGCCAGTCAGACAGATTCCACAACAGAAAAGGGGCACGAAACCTCGTGCCCCTTTTCTATGTGCTTCCTTTCTGTCTGATCGGCAGAACTCAGTCGCCGTAGACCTTGCCGAACGGCTCCCAGCCTTTGCCATCAAACTTGAACAACTGCATGGCTTCAATCGGGAAATAATCTGTGGCGCTCGTTTTGATCTTGATGCCGGGCATCAGCATCGGCAATTCGAGATCCAGATTGGCCGCTTGCTTGATGAGATTCTCGCGCGTGAGTTCATCGCCCATCTGTTTGAGCGTTTCCACGATCGTCATGCCCATGCTGTAACCGAAGACGTTGAAGCTGTTGGTCAGGTCACCATTGGGCTGGTATTTTTTCATCCAGGCAAGCCAGTCTTCCCATTCCTTGCCACTTTGCCAACGGGTGTCGGTCGGGTCTTTCAGGTAGCCGGTTGAGATAATGCCCAGAGCATTCTCAAGGCCGGCTGGTTTCAGGACCGATCCTACCGATTGCGACACATTGTTCAGGTAGTGAGTTGGCTTCCACTCGATTTCCGCGGCCTTCTTGATGGCCTGGGCAGCGAACTTGGGCGTCGTGATGTTGAAGAAGGTATCGGCGCCGGAGGCCTTCATTGACACCATCTGGCTGTCGATGGTCGGGTCGGTCACCTCATACGAAACCTCGGACACAATCATGCTCGCGGCCTTGTCGCCCAGGCCGTGCTTGAAGCCTTCGAGGTAGTCCTTGCCGTAGTCGTCGTTCTGATAGAGCACCGCGATCTTGGCGTCAGGATTGTTTTCCAGGATGTGCGCCGCGTAAATTTTGGCCTCGGACTGATAGTTTGGCTGCCAGCCCATTGAATAGGGGTATTTTTCCGGGTTGCCCCATTTGGTGGCGCCGGTGGACAAGTACAGATGAGGCACCTTGCGGGCATTCATGTACTTATGAATCGCCGAGTTGGTCGGTGTGCCCAGACTGCCAAAGATGCCCAGCACTTCTTCCTGCTCGGCAAGTTTGCGGGCTTGTTCAACGGTCTTGGCCGGGTTGTAGCCATCGTCCAGGGACATCATCGTGATCTTGCGGCCGTTGACGCCGCCTTCATCGTTGACTTTCTCGATGTAAGCCGAGATTGCCTTGCCGATCTGTCCGTAGGCCGAGGCAGGCCCCGAGTACGGCATGATGCCGCCGATCTTGATTTCGGTATCGGAGGCGCCCGGGCCATACTCCTTGGCCAACGCGCCGCTGGCCAGTGCTAATGTGGCGAGCCCAATCGCCGTACCTGCCAGGGCTTTTCTGACAACAACTCGCATCTTGTGTCTCCTTTATATGCGACCGCTAGGAAGGTTCGAATCGTCCCAGTGGCTGGAGCCCCCGGGCAGCGCAGAACCGGTTAACGCAGAAAAATGGATCCAACTTCAGGTTGTGACCTTGAACGACTTCGTTGCATGGGAGTTTTAACGGTTACCGAAAATTTTGGCTGACAGCTTGGACAGACCACCGGCAATGCCATAAGGCATCACGTACATGAAGGCGATCAGGAAGACGCCGTAAACCGCCCATGGCGCGGACTTTGAGATGGAATCGGCAATGTTGGGGACGAACATGATGAACAGCGCCCCGAATACCGGCCCCCACAGCGACGCCAGCCCGCCCACGACAATGCCGACCAGAAAGGTAATCGACAAGAACACCGGAAAGCTGTCAGGCGCAACGAACGACACGGCAATACCACCCAGCGCCCCCGCCACACCGGCGAAAGCCGCTGACACGCCAAAGGTCAGCGATTTGAAGATGGGCAGATTGACGCCCATGGCGGCGGCGGCCACGGGATGATCACGAATGGCGATCAGGGCACGGCCAACCCGGCCGCGCAGCAGGTTGGCGGCCAGCCAGAACATCAGCAGGGCCACCGCCAGGGTTACGAAATACAGATATCGGTCGTCATTGAACTTGGTGCCGAACAATGAGAAGTCGAACGGCGACATTGGTTTGAGCAGCACAATGCCTTGCACCCCGCCGGTCCATTCTTCGATCGCCTTGTACTTGAGCATTTGCGGCGTGGCCACGCCAAGGGCCAGAGTCGCCAGCGCCAGAAAATGTCCCTCCAGGCGCAACGCGGGAAAGCCGACCAGAAACCCGAATACAAACGTGATGATCGCCGCCACGGGCAGGGTTGCCCAGAAGGACAACTCGTAGCGGTCCATCAGGATGGCGGCCGTATAGGCACCGACGGCATAAAAGGCGCCGTGGCCCAGAGAGATCTGTCCGTTATAGCCGGTCAGGATGTTCTGCCCCATCAGCGCAATCGCGTAGGCAAAGACCAACGTGAACTGAAAGACCACGTAATTCTTGACCAGGAAGGGAAACACGCACAGGGCGATCAGCAATACTGCGCCGAGGATGTATTGCGTTGAACTCTGGCCTTGGGGCTTGAGAGCGCCCGATGCCTTGATTGTCGAGGTGGTGGTATTCATACGCGGCTCACTACCACCTTGCCAAACAACCCGTTGGGTTTGATGGTCAGGATGGAAACAATCAGGACAAGGGCAACGGTGAGTTTCAGTTCGGTGCCAATGACGTAGGCACCCAGCAGATTCTCGGCCACGCCAACGATAAAGCCGCCGATGGCCGCGCCCCAGGGGTTGTCAATGCCGCCGAGCAAGGCGCCGGCGAAGCCGTAGAGCAGGATGCCGGCCATCATGTTCGGATCGAGAAAGACGACCGGCGCGATCATCATCCCGGCGACCGCACCAATGGACGCTGCCAGGCCCCAGCCCAGCGCGAGCATCCAGGAAACCCGGATACCAACCAGGCGGGCCGATTCGGGGTTGAGTGCTGCGGCGCGCATCGCGAGTCCGGTAGGGGTGAATCGAAAGAAGGCGAAGACCGCGCCCACGACGCACAGCATCACGAATATCGAGCCGACGTCATGGGCCGAGAAGAACTGTGAGCTGTACCAGGCGTCTTTGTCGAAGGGCGAGGGGAATGACTTGATCGTGTGATCGAAGATCCAGCCGGAGACCGCATTGAAAATGACGAGCAGCCCGATGAAGACGATGACGTTGTTCAGAATGGGCGCGTTTTCTACTGGTCGCAGGACCGTGCGCTGGATGATGACGCCGCCAATGAAGGAAATGATGATGGCCAGCGCAAATGCCAGCCAGTAGCTGAGCCCGTGTTGAATCAGCGACCAGGCGATGAAGGTGCTGAAGGTTGCCATTTCGCCCTGAGCGAAATTGATGTGATGAGTGGACTGATAGATCATCACAAGGGCGAGCGCTATTGAGGCATAAATAGCGCCGGCAGCCAGGCCGGAAACGATTTGCTGAATCAGTGCTTCCATGGTCAGTATCCGAGATAGGCTTTGCGCACCGACTCGTCGGCACGAATCGATTCGCTGGAGCCCGACAACACGACCTTGCCGGTTTCGAGCAAGTAGGCGTCGTCGGCCAGATCGAGTGCCAGCGAGGCGTTTTGCTCGACCAGTAGCATCGACACTTCATCTTCCTTGTTGATGCGGCGCATGATCGAGAAAATTTCCTGCACGATCAGTGGCGCCAGACCGAACGAGGGTTCGTCCAGCAGCAACAGGCGCGGGCGCAGCATCAGCGCCCGGCTGATGGCGAGCATTTGTTGCTCACCGCCCGACAAGGTGCCGGCTTGTTGATGCCGGCGCTCTTTCAGGCGTGGGAAGCGTTGATAGACGTAGTCGATGTCCTGAGCAACAGCACTCTTGTCGCGCCGGGTGTAGGCGCCCAGACGCAGGTTCTCTTCGACCGACAGCGCCGTGAAGGTGCCGCGCCCGTCCGGGACGTGGGCGACGCCCAGGCGCACGACCTGCTCGGTGCTTTTGCCCATCACCGATTGCCCGTCGAATGATATTTCGCCCTGGGTTTTGACCATCTGGCACAGCGCCCGCAGCGTGGTGGTCTTGCCCGCTCCGTTGGCGCCGAGAATGGCCGTGATGTTGCCGGTGTTCAGACTGAAATCGATGCCGAATAATGCTTGGGTATTGCCGTAAAAGGCTTGCAGGCCTTTGACTTCCAACAGTTTGCTCATGCACCGGCTCCTGCAACAGACGCTTGGTTCTCGGCGGGGTTACCCAGATAGGCGGCGATCACCTCCGGGTTGGCCTGGATTTGCTCGGGTGAGCCTTCGGCGATTTTGGCGCCGAAATTAAGCACCACGATATGGTCCGACACGCTCATGACCAGATTCATGTGGTGTTCGACCAGTAGTACCGTCATGCCGAAGCGATCACGAATGAGGCGGATGTTGGTAGCCAGTCCGTCGAGTTCTTCGTGGTTGAGGCCGGCGGCGGGTTCGTCGAGCAGAAGCAAACGAGGTCTGGAGGCCAGTGCCCGGGCCAGCTCGACGCGTTTTTGCAAACCGAAGGGCAGGTCGCCGACCGGGCGGTCGGCCACCGCGTCGAGTTCCAGCAAGCTCATCAGTTCGGTGGCGTGGGCGTTGGCCTTGCGCTCCTCGGCGCCGACCCCGGGCAGACGCAGTGCGCTTTTCAGAAAGCCACTGGTGGTACGGCAGTGGGCGCCGACCATGATGTTGCGCCGCACACTGAGCGTGCGAAACATGGCCAGGTTCTGAAACGTGCGGCCGATGCCCAGACCGGCCATATCGTGAACCGGCGTATCGGTGATGGACTGGCCACTGAACAGGATGTCGCCTGACTCGTAGCGATAAAGGCGGCTCAGGCAATTGAAGAGGGTGGTTTTGCCTGCCCCGTTGGGGCCGATCAGTCCGCAGACGCCACCCTCGGGGACATTGAAACTCACCCGGTCGAGGGCAACGATGCCGCCGAAGCGCACCGTTACGTCCTTGACCTGCAGGATGGAGCGGCCCGTTTCGTCGGCGTGCCGCGCTGTGGATTGCCCTGGTTGAAGGTCCAATTCGATTTGTCTCCGCCTGGCTTTTTATCGGGACTCAGTCGAAAGCCTTCAGGCCATCAGCTTTTTTGTCCCGTTTCGAAGTGCCAGTCTATAGATTTTTCAACGCTTCGCAAAAGGACAACGCAAATTTTTTTTTTGCGTGGGACGAATCAGTCAACTTCCATGGGCAAGCTCTGGTCGGCACACCATTCGCTCAATGAATGGTCGTAGACGGTGACTTGTTCGTGCCCCAGTTGGTGCAGCACAAAAGCGTCCAGGGTGGCGGCAATACCCCCGCCGCAATAGATGACAACCGGTGTTGCCGGGCTGGCACCGACAGAGGCAAAGAGTGCGTCTGCTGTTGCAGCATCGACCAGATTGCCGGTGTCGGCGTTGCGTAGCGCAGCAGCCGGTACGTTGACGCTGCCCGCAATGCGACCGGCGCGTCCATAACGCGCGCTCTCGCCGGCATGCAGTTGCGCACTCAAGGCGTTGATCACGCACGACTGATCGTCGTGCATCGCAGCAAGCACGCCATGCTTATCGGTAAACAACGCAGGTCGGGGTTGAGCGGTCAGCACACCGACGGGATAGTGATTCTCTTTCGTCTCAATCGGTCGGCCTTCGCTTTGCCAGCGCTCCCAGCCACCGTCCAGAATTGCGGCCTTGTCGAAACCGACGGCTCGCAACATCCACCAGATCCGGGTTGCCCATTGCAAGCTGCCACGGGTGCTCAATACCACCTGACAGTTGTCGTCGATACCTGCGTTGGCAAACCGACGCGCCAGATCATCGAGCGGGGGCATCGTGAAGCGGTAAGGGCTGTCGGCAAGCGACAAGTCATTTTGCAGATCGAGATAGGCCGCGCCAGGTATGTGGCCTGTCAGGTAATCGTCGCGTCCACTGACCACTTCATAGGCGGATTGGTCATTGGGCGCAACGAGGTAGGTCGTGCAATCGAAGATGCGCAGCCTGGGTTCGCCCAGGTGTTGCTCGAGCCAGGCCGGCGTAACCATGGATTCGGGGTGTTGATACTGAGGCGATGAAGTCTTGCGATTGGGCAATTCGGTCTCCGGTTCAAAGGCAGATCGGCGCTGTGAACAGGCCGATCTGCTGACAAGAAATGTCCCGGCAGGGCCGGGCTTATGACGGTGGCAACGCGATGTACGCGCCTGGGTCGGCGCCGCGCATCAAAGCGATGTCTGCAGCGCGGTTGTCCAGCACCGCCCGTTGGTTAATGTAGCCCTTGTCGGTAATTTCGCCTGCGTCGACGCTGGCAGGCGTTTCCAGCAATCGCGCTCGGGTCGCGTAGCGTGAGCTGCCGCCGCCTTGATTGCGCAGCTTGCTCATGCCGTTGGCAATATGGCTGCGAACGGCGGGGTGGTCGAGGACCTCGCGCAAAGGT
>CAXBNM010000171.1:0-9959 GCA_963976885.1 uncultured Burkholderiaceae bacterium | reverse complement strand
GTGACAGTGACGCTTCGCTGGCCAATCGTCCGTATCCGTTCATGTTGGCCCATTCCATCGGCGACGATCCGGCCGCACTGGGCGATGTGGGGCGCTGGCGGGCGGAATGGAAGTGGGACGGTATCCGCGTCCAACTCGTTCATCGCGCTGGTCAGGCGAGCGTCTGGTCACGTGGGGAAGATCTGTTGAGCGAATCGATGCCCGAACTCTGTGAAGTCGGGCGTGGGCTACCGGAAGGCACGGTGCTCGACGGGGAGCTGCTTTGCTGGCGCGCAGGGGACGAGTTGCCGTTGCCTTTTGCGGCCGTGCAAACCCGCCTCGGGACGCGTCGCCCCGGGGCGAAGCGCTTGCGCGAGGCGCCCGTGGTGATGGTGGCTTACGACTTGCTGCAAGCCGACGGCGTCGATCTTCGCTCGCAGCCGTTGTCGGAGCGCCAGGCGAGGCTGACAACGCTCGTCAAGGAGCGCAACGACCCTCGACTACGGGTCTCGGCAGCGTTGCCCGCGGCCGACTGGTCGGCACTGGTCGGGCACCGTGATCGCGCACGCGAGCAGGGTGCGGAGGGACTGATGATCAAGCGTCTGGATGCTGCCTACGGTGTGGGTCGGGTGCGTGAGCCCGAAGGCGGGCCGTGGCTGAAGTGGAAGCTCGACCCCTTGTCCATCGATGCCGTGCTCGTCTACGCGCAGCGGGGCCACGGGCGTCGGGCGGGCCTGTACAGCGACTATACGTTTGCCGTCTGGCGCAGCGGGGCGAGCGTGAGTTGGTGACCTTTGCCAAAGCCTATTCAGGCTTGACGGATGTTGAAATGCGCGAGGTGGACCGGGTCATTCGCCAGACCACGATTGAATCCTTTGGGCCGGTTCGCAGCGTACGCCCGACGATGGTGTTCGAACTCGGATTCGAGGGCTTGCAGCGCTCTTCCCGTCATAAGTCCGGCATCGCGGTCCGCTTTCCGAGAATGTTGCGCCGGCGTGAGGACAAGACGATAGAGCAGGCCGATACCCTGGCGGATCTGTTCGCGCTGTTACCTCCTGGCGCCTGAGGCAGCGAGCGCGCTGATGCCCACTTCATCGACCCGTGCCGCTTCGCAATGGTTTGCAGCCCGTGACTGGCGGGTGTTTGCTTTCCAGCGACAGACCTGGCGCGCGATGCTGGCGGCTCGTTCGGGCCTGGTGCATGCAAGCACCGGTTCTGGCAAGACGTATGCTGTTTGGTGGGGGGCTCTGTTGCGTGCGCAGGTTGCGTACAAGAGCGGTCGCACGCCTTCTGCCAAGGCCGTGGGCAGGGCTTCCAGGCACGCCGATGCTGCGCCGCCGCTGACGATTCTCTGGATCACGCCGATGCGGGCGCTGGCCACCGATACCTTCGCCTCGCTGGCGCAACCTTTGCAGGCGCTCGAGCCGCACTGGACAATTGGCTTGCGTACCGGTGATACGCCCGCTGCCGAGCGGGCACGTCAGAATCGACGGTTGCCGTTTGCACTGATCACAACGCCGGAAAGTCTTTCATTGCTGCTGGCGCAGGCCGACAGCGACCAGCGTTTGCGTCAGGTGCAGACGGTGATCGTCGATGAATGGCACGAGTTGATCGGCAGCAAGCGCGGTGTTCAGGTTCAACTGGCATTAGCCCGGCTGCGGCGCTTCAATCCGGATCTGATCGTCTGGGGGCTCTCGGCAACTCTTGGCAATCTGGATGACGCGATGCAGGTGCTTTGTGCGCCCGTAGACAGCATCGGGCCGGCCCCTGAGTTGGTGCAGGGGCGGGTGCCCAAACGCATCAAGGTCGATACGCTTGTCCCCGCCGATGCCGGCCGCTTCCCATGGGGCGGGCATCTCGGGCTGGTGATGCGCGAGCCCGTCATCCGCGAGATCGCGCAAGGCGGCAGCACCCTGGTGTTCTGCAACACTCGATCGCAGGCCGAACTGTGGTTTCACGCATTGCTCGAAGCCCGGCCGGACTGGGCCGGCGAGCTGGCCTTGCATCACGGTTCGTTGGATTTCTCGGTGCGCCGCTGGGTGGAGAATGGCCTCAAGCAAGGGCGATTGCGTGTCGTCGTCTGCACGGCCAGTCTTGACCTTGGGGTTGACTTCTCGCCGGTCGATCGCGTGTTGCAAGTGGGCAGTGCCAAGGGGGTGGCGCGCTTGTTGCAACGCGCCGGCCGCGCCGGCCATGCGCCGGGCCAGGTCTCGCGGGTGACACTGGTACCGACCAACGCACTCGAGTTGATTGAAGCGGCGGCCGTTCAGGATGCGGTGGCCGCGCGCAGGATAGAGGCACGGGTGTCGCCGCAAAAGCCCCTGGATGTGCTGGTGCAGCACCTTGTTACCGTGGCGTTAGGGACGGGCTTTGAGCCGGCGGACTTGCTGGCCGAGGTCCGCTCGTGCCATGCCTATCGTGCCCTTACCGACGCAGAGTTCCAATGGTCACTCGACTTCGTGGTGCGTGGCGGCCCGAGTCTGATGGCCTATCCTGAATATGTGCGCGTTCAGGCCGATGAGCAAGGCGTATATCGGGTGCCCGATCGCGGCATTGCGCGCCGGCACCGAATGTCGATTGGCACGATTGTCGCCGACTCGGCCATGAGCGTGCGTTTTCTGGCCGGTGGACGGATTGGTTCGATCGAGGAGAGTTTCATCTCGCGCTTGCGCAGGGGTGATTGCTTTCTGTTCAATGGTCGCTTGCTCGAACTGGTGCGGGTTCATGAGATGACCGCTTATGTGCGGCGTGCCAGTGGTCGCAAGGCGGCAATCCCGCGCTGGGGAGGGAGCACCATGCCATTGTCGAGTGAACTGGCCGAGGCGGTGCTGCAACGGCTCGCTGACGCTGCCGACGGGGTGTTCGAAGGCCCCGAGATGAAGCGCGTGCGACCGCTGATCGAAACCCAGCAACAGCTTTCGCGTTTGCCCGGCCCTGATTTGCTGGTTCTTGAGCAGTATCGCTCCAGAGAAGGCTGGCACCTGTTCGTGCATCCGTTCGCCGGTCGTCATGTTCACATCGGACTCGCCTCGCTGTTTGCGCTGCGTCTGGCGCGTGCGGTGCCGGCCAGCTTCTCGATTGCCGTCAACGATTATGGCTTTGAGTTGTTCTCGCCGAGCAGTGTTGACTGGACGCCGTTGTTGTCGGGTGAGGCAATGGTCGCCTCTGATCTGCTTGAAGACGTGCTCGCCAGCCTCAACTCGGCCGAATTGGCGCAGCGGCGCTTTCGGGAAATCGCCCGTGTCTCCGGCCTGGTTTTTCAGGGCTACCCCGGCGCGCCAAAGGCTACCCGCCAATTGCAGGCGTCAGCATCGTTGTTCTTTGAAGTCTTCAGAAATCATGACCCGGACAATCTGTTGCTGCGCCAGGCCGAGCGCGAGGTGCTGGATCGTGAACTCGAAATCGGTCGACTCGAACGTGCGCTTGCTGCGATGCGTGCGCGCGAGTTGGCCATTGTCGAGCTGACCCGTCCGTCGCCGCTGGCCTTTGCTCTGATGGTCGAGCGGCTGCGCGAAAAGCTGAGCACCGAGAAGCTTGCCGATCGGATCACCCGAATGCTCGCCGATATGGAACGGCAGATCGATCCGGCACCGTCCCGACCCCGCCGCAAGCGGCGCAGGGTGCTGTCATGAATGAAAACCTTCCCGCCGGAACGCTGGCTGTCGTGCATCCGCAGACCGGCGAGCCGCTTTGGTTACTGCCTGAAGGCGGATTGTTTGATCCGGCGAGCAACAGTCTTTTCGTTGCGGATGTGCATCTGGGCAAGGCGGAATCGTTTCGCCGGCTTGGCGTGCCGGTGCCGATTGCTGCCAGCAGTCATGGCATGGTCCGTTTATCGGCATTGCTCGCCCGTTACCGGCCTGCGCGGCTGGTGTTTCTGGGTGATCTGATCCATGACCGAATGGATGCGGAACATCCCATGCTGGCGCAACTGGCGCAATGGCGGCAGGAACATGCGGACGTGTCGATGCTGCTGGTGCCTGGCAATCATGATCGCAAAGGCGGCGCACTGGCACGCGATTGCGGCATTGATATTTTGCCGGTCGGCAGCACGTTGGGCGCTCTGCAACTCTTGCATGAACCCGACGAAATATCGCCGGCTCAAGCCTCGGCGCCTGCATTGGCGCTGGCCGGCCACTTGCACCCGGTGATTCGCCTGCACGGCCGTGGCGACACATTACGCCTGCGATGTTTCTGGTGGCAGCCGGAAGTCATCGTATTACCGGCCTTCGGTGAGTTCACCGGTGGTCATGCGGTGCGCCCGGCGCCGAACGAGCGGATCTTTCTTCTTGCGGATGGCGCCGTCCGGGAAATGCCGGTCCGGCCGCGGGCAGACATACCCTAACGGGGGGATGCGGCGACATTCTCGGCGGAGTAAGACAAGGCGATGAGGTATGGCGAGCGCGCAATCCTCCTTGTCGGCAGAGCAGGGGGCGCGTCAGGCGAGTGAGGTTCGCGTGGTTTCAGAAAAAGACTATGACGATATCGTAGCCAACCTGTATCTGGCTGGTGCCGGGGCCCTGCGATGGGATGCCGCACTCGATAAGGTCGCCAGAGCGCTACGCCTTTGGGCGATTCAAATCATCGGTGTCGACAAGCGGCGCGGCAGCTTGATGTTCTCATTGGAAGGTGGGCCATTCGATCCGCAGGTAGCTGTTGACTACATTCGCGATTACCACTTGTGTAACCCGCGAATAGAAGTGGTGCAGAGGTTGCGGGCAGGAACCTGGATGCATTGTCATGAGCACTTCAGCGACAGCTTCGTGGCGGCAGATCGCTTTCATCAGGATTTCCTGATTCCATACGGCGGTCGCTACATGAGTGGCACCAAACTGATTGATGACCACGACCATGTCGTGCTCCTTGGCGCTCATCGCGGCATTAAGGACATGCCTCTCAATGCGGCAGAGATTGGCCTGTTGGATAGGTTACGTAACCACTTGATCAAGGCTGTTGCCCTGCACAATCAAATGGAAGCGAAAGAGGTCGAATTTGCGGTTGGTCAAATGATTCTTCAGCGTTTGAACCAACCGGTGGTTCTCGTCGATTCTGTGAAAAATATTCGGTACGCAAACAAGGCAGCACAAGATTTCGAGGTGAAATCGAGAAATATCATTTTCGCCGGCTTGTTGTTGAGTTGTCGTGACAAGGAATTTGAGCTTCTTCTTACCAGTGAAATTCGCGCGCTTCTCGACCCACATCGTACCGACGCTACGAATACCAGAAAGGTTTTGCGTCTGCCGGTGCAGGGTGATGAGTTTCCCGTACTGCTCGTACTGACAAGACTGGATCCGGACAAGAGTCTGCAAGCGTTTGGAAATATCCCGGTGGTCATGATCGCCTTCCATGAAACTGGCCAATCAAAGGCGATTGATCCGGCGTTGGTGGCCGAGGTCTATGGCTTATCACCCGCCGAGGCGAAGGTGGCTGTTGCGTTGGCCGCCGGGAGCAAACCCATTGAAATCGCCGAATTGCGAGGTGTTGCGCTAAGTACGGTCAAGACCCAAATGAAAATTGCCTATGCCAAGATGAATATTGGCAGCCAGGCAGACCTGCTCAGACTGTTGTGGAAACTTCCCGCCATTTAGCCGTATGGAAATATACTAGGCTTGCACGGGAGCGCATCCAGTGGCTCATTTCATCACGCGCTGACAGGGCGCTTCAGGATCTGACATGTCTATTCCGAATTTCGCCACATTGCTTGAGGCTGCTCAGTCGCAGTCCGAACCGCAACGTCTGTTGCTCGTCTTTGCGACGGCTGAACTCCCCGCGGACGCCAGTGCCGAAGAAGTAGCCCGTTTTGAACGCGGCGAGGGCGGTGCCTTGGTGCCGGCAATGTGCGTAGACAAGACGCCGCAGGAAATCGGTGATTTTGCGAGCCTGGTTGTCGAGTCGCATGAAACCGGCGTCGACTGGGTAATTTTGTTCGTTGCTGCGATGTCCGGTCGTGACGGTTTGGCGCCAACCAGTGACGCTGCGTCGCAAGCGCTGCAAACGATGGTCGAGGCCGTTCGAAATGGTCAGATCGATGACTATCTGGCTGTAGACCGAGATGGCGATATGGTGCAATTGGCGCGAAGCTGATTTCGCTTGCCATGAACACGAAATGGTCGGCAAGTTTCCGGTCCAGGCAGCGCCATCTGTGGATGGTGTTCTGGATCAGAGGCGTGTTGCTCAGCCATTAGAGACGGCTTTTCCGACGGTGTTTCTCTTGCTGGGGCATGCCTGCGCGTTTGGGTCGCGCCGACCCGAGAGCCGGCGCGACCCAAATGTTTACTGACTTACTCGGGCTTTTTGAAGTGGAAGCTGCCCCAGGTCATGTGACCGTTCTCGCCACCATCAACCCAGTACTGCATACCGTTACCGATCTTGGCAAGAAACTCTTCACTGATGTCTTGCTTCAGTTCGTCGTGACGACCGCGCGTTTCAGCAACAATCGTGCGGTAGTTCGTCAGGAAGTCGGCGGTGCGATCTTCGTAGCCGAGATCGATGAATCCGGCATCTTTCGCATCTTTCAGATATCCGGCTACGGTACCGAAAGAAACGAGATTGGCACGATCAAGCATGGGCTGCAGAACTTCAGCAGGCGCAGTCTCGGTTGCCATCGGGTCGCTGAACACAAACTCACCGCCCGGCTTGAGCACCCGGAACACTTCGCGCATGAGCTTGGCGCGATCGCCGCTGTGCAGGAAGGCTTCTTGCGACCAGGCGATATCGACTTGGTTGTCTTCGAGCGGGATTTCTTCGAAGCTGCCTTGCAGCGGCTTGATCTTGTCGCCCAGACCGGCTTCTTCGTTGGTCTTGGCCATGGTTTTGAGCTCGAGCTCGCTCGCGTTCAACGCAATGCCTTTGCAACCATATTCGGTGACCAGTTGGCGCAACGGACCACCAAAGCCGGCGCCGAGATCCATGATGGTTTTATCAGGGCCGAGCGAATCGATGCGACCGGCAAGATAGGTAACAGCGCGACGTGCAGCTTCAGCGATGCTGATGCCTGGCTCATCGAAAATGCCTACGTGGATGCTTTCCCCACCCCAGATGCGGCGATAGTAATTATCGGTATCTGAGCTGTTGTAGTACTCAACGCTGCGTTGAATGGCTTCGTCGTTGGTATCGGGCATTGTGGGCTCCTTGTTGGATTGACGACAGTGTGAAATCAGTCGGCTCCAGTGACGGTGCACTGCGGCCCTCGCACACTTTGAGGCTGGCTATACTAACAAACGTTTGCAGCTTGCAAACTGCGGATTTGTTTTTCATGCGGTTGTGAAGGTGCTTGCATATTGCGTATGTGCACACTTGGTGCACCTGAGTTCGCGATGTCATTGGTGCGTCGATCTGCAATACATGGCCTTCGAGCGATCACGCGCCATATATACCAATACGGGCAATCCGTACACTGGACGCGAGCGCGTAATACCGGTAGTTTTTAATAGGCTTGGTTGTGAAGGCTGCGAGAGCAGAAGACTGCGAAGACAGTCTTGTCACTCGCACGTGCTCCATTCCCGTATTTATCGGGATATACGGCACTTTGCGCTGATTCGTCACCGCTCTGTTGCTGAAACCGTCGAATTTCGAGGCCTGACAGGTATCGGGATCAGGTTGTAAGCCTTCGACTGCGCCGTACGACATCTTCGATAGACCGCTCAGGCAGGTCGTGCGCCCGAGAAACGCCACTGAATTCCGGTGTTTTGACGCCAGGCGCTTGTAGATCGGCGTGAGAAGTATTGGGAAGTTGCCGGGCGGTACAGAGCAATGTAGGCGTCTGAGAGGACGATATAGAGCCCGATGGGCGAAAGAAACAGGGGCCGAATCACCGCCATGTAAAACGGCTAATCGTGGTTCGGATTGGGTCGATATCGATCAGATAAAACTTGGAGGAAAGACTTGTGATGAAACTGAAAGCTGCATTGCTTGCGGCTGCGTTGCCGTTTGCAATTACTCTTGCGGGCGCGGAGGCAGCCAATGCCAAAGTGACTTTGAAGATGAGTCATCAATGGACAGAGAACAATGCCGGGTCTGTCGTCGACAAATGGTTCGCAGACGAGATTGAAAAACGCACGGACGGTGAAGTCAAAATCCGAATCTTCTGGGCCGAGGCGCTTGGCAAAGCCAAAGAGAATCTTGTGCTTCTCCAACAAGGCGCAGTAGACATGGCTGCCATGTCACCAGGCTACTTCCCGGCGCAGATGCCTTTTTACGCGGCTCCGAATTCCATCCCAATGACGATGGATGAAGTGCCTCAAGCCACTGAGCTGATGAAGCGCCTGATGCAGGAAGTTCCGGCTTATCAGGAAGAGACCAAGCGCAATGGCATCAAGGCTTTGTTTTTTCATCATCTGAATCCTTACAAATTGGTCTGTAAAGATCCTGTCACGTCGGTGGCGGACATGGATGGCAAGAAAATGCGCACCTGGGGCAAAGACATGCCTCGCATGGTGCAAGCGGCCGGCGGCACGCCCGTTACATTGTCGCTGTCGGAAATCTATGAAGGACTGAGCCGCGGCACTGTGGATTGTGCTCCGTTTGCGGTTGACCTGATCGTCAACTACAAGATTTTCGAAGTTGCGCAAAACGTCTCCGATGTCACATTGTGGCTCGGCCCGTCTACTGGCATCTGGATGTCGCAAAGTGCGTGGGCCAAACTCACTCCTGAGCAACAGGAGATTTTTGCCGCCACCGCACTGGAAGCAGCCGAGATGGATCGCGAGTTGGTCATGAAAGCCGGCGCGGAAGCCATCGCAACGCTTGAGAAGGAGGGTGTGAAGTTCCACGACTTTCCTGCTGAAGAGGCTGCCAAATGGCGTGCCGCCAACCCTGACTTCTTTGCCGATTTCGTCGCCGAAATGGAAAATCAAGGCTGGGGCGATGACGCCAAGAAGACGGTCAAGATCTGGAAGGAAGTAACCGGCCGATAAGTCGTAAGCGTACAGGCGTATTCTCGCGGCGGGCTGCTCAACGGCACCCGCCGCGATTCGTTGCTTGCGCTATATTCAAAACGGTTGATGTCCTCGTAATGCGCTACTCGGAGTATTAATGTCCTTCCAACATCCAGCGATCATTCGGTGGTTGATGAAGATCAATCTTGGCTGTGCTGTTGTTTCAGGAATTGCATTGCTCCTGATGATGGCTGCAGGCACTGCCGACGTGATCGGTACCAATCTCGATCTGGTCGGACTACGCAGCCATCCCGTTCCTGCTGCGTTTGAGTTTGTTGCCACGATGATGGTGGTCAGCGTTTTCATGGCCATTTCGCTCGCTCAGGCGCGACGAGCTCACATCCGCGTCGGTGTTCTGGTCAAAGTCATGCCGCCTGTTCTGCGTAAAGCGTCGGCGCTTTTGCAGTTTGGGCTCAGTGCTGCGTTCTTTCTTGCCATCGCCTGGTTCGGGATGCGTGGCGCAATCCATAGTTTTTCAGTAGGTGAGGTTGCACCCGGCCTGATCAATTTTCCGATCTGGCCCGCCCGGTTTTTTCTGGCTTTCGGTGCACTGTTGATGGGCGTGCAGAGCCTGATTGATACGCTGGGTGTGGTGTCACAACGATTTATTGTTCCCCTGTCCGATGACGAGTTACCGAGCGGGCCGGTTATTTGAAGGCTTCAAGCTAATATGGATCCGTTACTGATCGGATATTCAGGCTGTGCTGCGCTGCTGGTTCTGTTGGCGCTTGGCGTATCGGTTGGCGTTTCAATGGGCACGGTGGGTGTTGCTGGCATGCTGCTGGGTGTCGGACCGGCGTTCGCGTTCGGACAATTGCAAACCTTGCCGTTTGCTGTCGTCAGCAACTACGGCTTTGCGGTCCTGCCGCTATTCGTGTTGATGGGTGTCTTTGCCGAAGCCGCGGGCCTGACCCAACAAGTGTTCTATGCCGCCGACTTGTGGCTACGCCGCTTTCGCGGCGGGTTGTATCAGGCCGTCATTGTCGGCTCGGCCATGTTTGCCGCCATTTCCGGCTCGACAATCGTCAATGCCGTGGTTTTCAC
>CAXBNM010000170.1:0-10016 GCA_963976885.1 uncultured Burkholderiaceae bacterium | reverse complement strand
GAACCAGCGCAGTCGCAACTGCCACATATGCAGCATTGTGCGCACTACCCCGGCCTGCTCCCAGCGCCGGGCCGAAACCCCGATGGGCCCGGGCAGCCGTATCGGGTGCGCGGCGACACGCTTGAGACGGCGGGAGATTTCAATATCTTCCATCAGCGGCAACACCGGGAAGCCCTCCACGTGCTGCCAGGCCGCCAAGCCGATCACCATGGCCTGATCACCGGTGCAGATACCGGTAAGCGCCGAGCGCTCATTCATGAACCAGCCAATCGTATGCAAGAGGCCGAGTCGCCAGCCGCGCAGCCGGTCGCTGTGCAGATTGACATCAAAGCGAGCCCAGGCTTGTGCCGGGCAACGTCCGCACTGGGCCAGCCAGTCGGCGGGCAACACGGAATCTGCGTGCAGGAACAGCAAGGTCTGCAGCCCGGGCTGTGCGAGCAATGCCTGGCTGGCGCCGGCGTTCATCTGCCGGGCCCGACCACGCGGCGCCGTAATCACCAGCGCCCCGGCGCGCGCGGCCTGCTCCGGGCCGTCATCGGTGCTGCCGCCGTCGGCGACCACACACAAGCAGCCTGATTCACGCACCACGCGCACAAGGTCGCCAATTGAGGCGCCCTCGTTCAGGCAGGGAATAATTACCGCTAGCGTTTCAGCAGCCATACAGGTTCATGTTGCCAGACAAAAACTCACTGTTTGTTGAGCGACCAGTCGTAATCGGTGAAATCATAGTCGAGTTGTTGTTGACGGATCTGCTCCTGAACCGCCGGATCATCGCTGAGTTGCCCGGCGTAGCGAGCCAGAAAGGCGCGCACCGAACGCACGCCCAGATCACCCTTGGTAAAGTCGTCTTCGTACCAGTCAAGCAGTTTGGTAACCTGCAATTCCTTCGCCTTGGCGTCGTAGTAATTGCGCGTACGGTCACTGAAAAAGCGTTTGGTACTGTCTTCAAGCGCCGCTTCAACATTGGCCGCGGTCATGGCTTCGGGCCGCAGCGCCGGGCAACCGATCGACGCACAATTGACAACGAAATGAATACGGGGCTCGTTGAAGCGACCCGAGCCACGAATCTGCTCATGCTCGATCCAGTCCAGCGTACGCTTGGCGCCCAGCAACGAGAAAAACTCTTTCGACCAGGGCGACCCCGAAAACAAGCCGCCCAGGTCCTTGATTGATTCCAGATCGGGATACTTGCTCAGAATCAGTTCGATCGTATACGCGTTATAGGCATTGATCAGAAAGGCCAGTTGCTGATCGCGACTGAAGGCATCGAATTCGTTTTGGGTAACCGATGACAGCCGCGCCAGCACCTTGCTGAACTCGGCATGATCTTTCTTGAAGCCCGCATAATCGACGCTGCTGGCCGTGCCCTTGGCATTCCATTGCACGTGTTTGCTCAGCAGCGCATTCAACGCCGGATACTCATGATCGATGGCCGCCCTTGCTGGCTGGCCAGCCAGCAACGCAACCAACACCAGAGCGGCCATCAACAGGCCATGCAGCGGCCGCGTCGAGAGTCTTGCAAACATGGGCAGTGCCTCCATTGTGATGACAGCGTTCATGATCAGCTTCGCTCCCAGTCGTGCAGGCGCTTCACATACGACAACAGCTTTTCCGGTTTGTGCGCCTTTTGCCATTCACTGGCCGCGAACTTGTTCGACTCTGCCAGGGTCGGATAGATATGGATGGTGCCCATGATCTTCTTGAGTCCGAGTTTGTGCTTCATGGCCAGCACGTACTCGGCAATCAGATCACCGGCATGTTCGCCGACAATCGTGACACCCAGGATAGTGTCTTTGCCTGGCACCGTCAGCACCTTGACCACCCCATGGGCCACTTCGTCGGCTATCGCACGATCCAGGTCATCAATCCCGTAGACCGTGACTTCGTAGTCGATACCCTTCTCTTTGGCATCGGTTTCGTTAAGACCAACTCGCGCCACCTCGGGCTCGGTAAAGGTTGCCCAGGGAATCACCGAGTAATCGACGCGGAACTTCCTGAAGCGACCGAACAAGGCATTGACCGATGCAAACCAGGCCATGTGCGCGGCGGTATGCGTGAACTGATACGGACCGGCCACATCACCAGCGGCATAGATGTTCGGATAATTGGTTTGCAGAAACTCGTTCACCTCAACCGTACGACGGGCACTGACCGGAATTTCAAGCGTCTCCATGCCAAAGCCCTTGATGCGTGCACTGCGGCCCAGGGCGCACAACATCTGATCGAACTCGATCTCGACCAGTTCGCCTTCCTTGTCGGTGCGTTCGGCAATCAGGAATTTGCGACCCTCGCGAACCTCAAAGCGGGTTGCCTTGTGATTGACGCGCACATCGATGCCATCGGCCCGGAACTGCTCCAGCACCATATCGGCAATTTCCGGATCCTCGCGGCCCATGATGCGCGGTGCCATCTCAACCTGAGTGACCTGACTGCCCAGCCGGTGAAACGATTGCGCCAGTTCACAACCGATCGGTCCACCGCCCAGCACCAGCATGCGTGGCGGCAACTCGCGCATGTTCCAGATGGTGTCTGAGGTCAGATAGCCAACGTCCTCAATACCCGAAATCGGCGGCACCAAGGGCTGGGCGCCAGTGGCAATGACGATGTTGCGCGTCGTAATGGTCCGGGTCTCGCCGGTGTCATTGCCCTGCTCGTCGCGCAAGGCCACTTCCACTTCCCAGGGCGTCTTGATGGTCGCCTGACCGAGCACCACATCAACCCCCATATCCTGATAGCGCTCCACCGAGTCATGCGGTTCGATGGTTTTGATCACCCGGTGCACGCGGTCCATGACATCGGCGAACTTGAAGTTCGTGGTCATGTCGGTAATGCCGTACTTGCTGGCGTGCTTGCTGGTCTGCACCAGCTTGGCGGTCTTGATCAAGGCCTTTGAGGGCACGCAACCGTAGTTCAGGCAGTCGCCACCCATCTTGTGCCCTTCGATCAGCGTCACCTCGGCTTTGACGGCCGCCGCAATCAGCGACGACACCAGACCCGCACTGCCCGCGCCGATCACCACCAGATTGCGATCATAGTGATCGGGTCGGGTCCAGCCTTCGTAAACCTTGCGCGCCTTGATGGCCTCGACGACCTTCTTGGCAATAAGTGGCAGCACGCCGAGCAGCACGAATGAACCCAACAGCGTTGGCGACAGAATGCCGCCCAGCGATTCGATCTGTGCCAACTGGGTGCCGACATTCACGTAAACGATCGTGCCCAGCAGCATGCCGAGTTGGCTGACCCAGTAATAAGTCCGAGCCTTGATCTTGGTCAGCCCCATCACCAGGTTGACGACCCAGAACGGAAAGGCCGGCACCAGCCGCAGCGTGAACAGATAGAACGCGCCATCTCTCTCGACGCCATCATTGACCGCGCGCAGGCGCTGGCCGAATTTCTCCTGAACCCAATCGCGAAACAGAAAGCGCGAAGCGAGGAACGCCAACGTTGCGCCGATGGTGGAAGCGAACGAGACGACCACGGTACCGAGCACCAGGCCGAACACCGCCCCGGCCAGCAAGGTCAGCAATGAAATGATCGGCAGCGAAAAGGCGGCGGTCGCAATATAGATCAGCGCGAACAAAGCAGTGAACACCACCGGATTAGCCCGAAACTGCTCAATCAGGCTGAGCTGCCGGGCTTTGATCGTTTCAAGGGTAAAGTACTGCTGCAGGTCGAAAACGAAGAACGCAATGATTGCCGCAACGATCAGGACCAGCACAACGAGTTTCTTTTTGTTCATGCTTTGCTTCTCTATCAAGAAGATCAAGGAGATATGGACGCAACTATCCCGTGTCGCGCCCGTTGCCGGGGGCGTCATCGAGGGCCGAAGCCCCTTGTTTGATGGCGCTTAGCCCGCTACAGCGGAACTGATTGAATCGCTTGCTACCAGACTGTCGTCGTCTTCGAGCGCCCCGCCGCACGAGCTACCCTGCCCGGCCGTACAACCGAAGCAATGGTCACGCACGACAATCGGCCCGTTATCAAGCGCACCGGCCGTCAGCTCAGTGATGTGGGTACGGACGTTGTCTTTGAATTCGACCGGCAAGCCCAGCATCTGGTTGAAGTCGCAGTCGTAGATGTAACCCTGATAGTCGACGCTGATGAGATCACGGCACATGACCGAATCGAGATTTTCGACCCGGTGGGCGGCGCGCAGAACATCCATGTATTCGTCGAAGCGTCCCTTGCTGATCAGGGTTGAGCCGAACCGCTGAATCGGCATGTTGGTGATGGTGTAGAGATTGGAGAACACAATGCCGAACTCATCGCCCAGAAACTTGCGGTAATCGTCCTGCAGCTCCATTTGCGATGGCGGCAGCACGGCCCCCTGCGGGTTATAGACCAGGTTCAACACGCGCTCGCGACCGTAACCCAGCTCGTTGAGCTTTTTGAGCGCGGCAATGCTCTTGTCAAAAACACCCTTGCCTCGCTGCGCATCGACGTTGTCTTCGGAATAGCAAGGCAGTGATGCGGTGATCTCGACATCATGGGTCGCCAGAAACTCGGCCAGATCTTCCTGGTCCGGCTCGAACAAGACCGTCAGATTGCAGCGGTCGATGACGGCAATCCCGGCCGCCCGCGCCTGCTCGACGATGTAGCGAAAATGCTGGTTAAGCTCTGGCGCTCCGCCGGTCAGATCGAGAGTCCTGACACCGACAGCCCGGGCATAAGTCAACACCTCATCGATGGTCTGCAAGGTCATCATTTCGGTCCGGTTGGGGCCGGCATTGACGTGGCAGTGCAAGCAGGACTGGTTGCACAGGTAACCCATGTTGATCTGCAGAGTCGAAACGCCACGGCGCCGCATGGCAGGAAACGTTGACTTGCGAAGGAGAGGTAGAACTTTATGCATTCAGGGGGCTCAACTGCTAAGGGATGCTTGATTCATTGTAGTTTCGGTCGTCTGAACCGCTAATCCTTACTGATCTTTCCAGAATTCCGCTTCCTCTGACCCTTTGGCACAACAAAGCACACGAAAAGCGGTGCCCTGATCATCCCAATTACCACAAATCAAGGAGATCGAGCCAATTCCGTCATTCGGTACGAGCCGGGACGAACGTCGGCCTGCGCAGCCACGACAGCCGCGCTTACAGAGATCAGCACAAACTGGCAGCGCCAGTTGAAAGGGAGAGCCCAAGGACTGGGCCGGAAGAGAATGCCAACGCGGTGGGTTGGCTACCGTTTTGGGGTGAATCGGCAAGGCCGATCAAACGGTAAGAAATATTGGTCGGGACGGAGTGATTCGAACACTCGACCCCTTGCACCCCATGCAAGTGCGCTACCAGGCTGCGCTACGCCCCGACGGGATCAACTCAATAAGCTGAACCGGACCGAAGTATACCAACAGTTTCGGTTGATTTCAGGACTCACCTTGCAAAACATGTATCGCAGCCATCAGATCGGTACGAATTGCTCCCAGATCTTCGGCATTGATGGCGTGTTCAATCACAACTGGCGCGCCGTCGCCATCATCGCGCGCTTGTCCGGCACCATCGCCAAGGCGATTGCGGGCACCGCTGATGGTGAAACCCTGCTCGTAGAGCAGTTCGCGAATACGCCGCACCAACAGCACTTCGTGGTGCTGGTAGTAACGACGATTGCCGCGCCGCTTCATGGGACGCAACTGCGTGAATTCCTGCTCCCAGTAGCGCAGAACGTGGGGCTTGACGCCACACAACTCACTGACCTCACCAATGGTGAAGTAACGCTTGGCAGGGATCGCTGGCAGTGGCGCAGCGGCCTCGGATTTATTAGCTTGCATGGTATTGGTCAGGAGGAAGCGTCAATCGAATGCAAGGGGCGACTAATGGCCGCACTCGCTCCGTTGGCCTCGGTCTCGGTCGGATCGCCGGCACCGTTGCTGTCGGCAACGATTGCCTCTTCGATCAGGCCTTTCAATTTCTGGCTGGCGTGAAAGGTCACCACACGCCGTGCAGAGATGGGAATTTCTTCGCCGGTCTTGGGATTACGACCCGGTCGTTGCGGTTTGTCGCGAAGCTGGAAGTTGCCAAACCCTGACAACTTGACGCTCTCGCCCCGCTCCAGTGAATCGCAGATTTCCTTGAAGAAGCACTCGACCATGTCTTTGGCCTCGCGCTTGTTCAGGCCGAGCTGCTCAAAGAGCATGTCGGCCAGCTCGGCTTTGGTCAGGGTAAAACCAATCTGCCCGTCGAGATCGGGATCAACCTCGCCGGGGAATGAATCTTTACCGTCAGTTGGCATGCCGGGCCCTTCGTTCTACCGTATCGTCAGTCCGACCCGGTGTGCGGCAGGCACGTGGGTGCGGAGCGGTTGGAGTCTGCCGGCGGCAGACTCCGGAAGCGAAATGTCGGGCGAGAGCTTCGCCTTGGTACGCATACCGCCGCGCAGCCAACGAGCTGGCCATCAGCGCAAGCGCGCGTTGAACGCAAGCTGCAAACCTGTCACGACTTGCTCGACTGCCGCCGCCACTTCATCTTCTTCCAATGTGCGGTCAGTATCTTGCATCCAAAGCCTGAAGGCAAGGCTTTTTTCTTTATTTTCCAACCCCTTACCGCGATATTCGTCAAACAACCTGATGTTTTTGATGAGTCCGGCCTGGGCGTTTGATGCGGCAATTCGACGGATTTCTGCGTTAACCTGAGCGGCCGGAACAGCCTCTTCAAGCACAACGGCAATATCGCGAATGGACGGCGGATACTTCGACACGGGCTCGAAGCGGACTTCGGCGCGGCTCAACAAAGGTTCGAGCAATACCTCGCAAACCTGAACCCGGGTCGGCAACTCGAACTGCTGTTGCAGACGCGGATGCAACTCACCAATCCAGCCGATGGGCTGCGCCGGCTTACCATCGTCGCCGGCGATGCTCACCCGCCCGGAGCGACCCGGGTGCAGCGCCGGATGGGTGGCCGCCTCGACAACCAGACTTGCGTCAGGCAGCAAGGCTTCGAGGTCATGCTTCAGGTCGAAGAAATCAACATTGCGTTCGCGTTCGCCCCATTGCTCAGCACTGGCCGAGCCGGTCGCCATCATGGCCAGGCATTCCGGCTGATCGATACCGGCCACCGCCAACGGCCCGCCCTGCTGGGCCTCATTGCGCCAGAACACGCGCCCGTGCTCGAAAATGCGCACGCGCGGATGCCGGCGTTTCTGATTGGCCTGCATGGCAACAATCAGGCCGCCCCACAAGGTGGTGCGCATCACATCCATCGTTTGGGCGATCGGATTGAGCAAGGCAATCGGCTCATGCAGACCGAGTTCACGGTCCAGCGTGCCACCGATGAAGCTGTAACTGATGATTTCCTGGTATTCGCGGGCGGCCAGGGCTCGCTTGACCGCCAGCGCCGAGCGACGCGCATGCGGCGCCGGCTGCATGGGCAGGCGCGCCAGCGGCGGCCGCAAAGGCAGCTTGTCGTAGCCGTGAATACGGGCCACTTCTTCGATCAGATCTTCTTCAAGGGCCAGGTCGAACCGGTAACTGGGTACCGTGACGGTCACGCCAGTGGCGTCGGCAGTCGTCGTCATGCCCAGACGGCTGAAGACGCCGACAATTTCTTCATCGCTCAGATCGATGCCAATGACTTGTCGAGCCCGATCAAAGCGCAAGGTGACACTGCTGGCCTCGATCGGTGTTGTGATCTGGTCATCAACCGGCCCTGCCTTGCCACCACAGATGTCGAGAATCAGGCGCGACAGATATTCGATATGCTCGATGGCCTGATTGGGATCGACACCGCGCTCAAAGCGGTGCGAAGCATCGGTGCTGAAATTGAGTCGACGGGCGCGTCCGGCAATGGCGTCGGGCCACCAGAACGCAGCCTCGAGATAGATATCGGTCGTGTCATCACTGACGGCGGTGGCATCGCCCCCCATGATGCCGGCCAGACTTTCAACCTGATCGCCTGCGGCAATGACACCGAAGGTTGGCGACAATTCAATGGTCTGACCGTTGAGCAGTTTCAGCGTCTCACCGGCGCGGCCCCAGCGTACGCTCAGACCGGTATCGATACGCGCCAGATCGAACACATGGCTGGGACGCCCCAACTCAAGCATCACGTAGTTGGAAATATCAACCAGCGGCGAAATGGATCGCTGACCGGCGCGCTCGAGACGCGCCCGCATCCAGTCGGGGGTTTGCGCACGCGGATTGACACCCCGGATCACGCGCCCGGAAAAACGCCCGCACAGATCGGCGGCTTCAATCGCGACCGGCAACCGGTCGTCGATGCTCACGGGAACGGGATCGTAGGTTGGCGTCTGCAACGGCAAACCACTCAGCGCCGCCACTTCGCGCGCCACGCCATGAACACTCAGGCAATGGGCCAGGTTCGGCGTGAGCTTCAAAGTCAGCACCTGCTCGTCCAGATCGAGCGTCTCACGGATATTCTGGCCAACAACGGGCTGCGAACCGAGTTCGAGCAGACCGGCATGGTCTTCGGAAATACCCAGCTCGCGGGCCGAGCACAACATGCCATTACTGGCTACGCCGCGCATCTTCACCGGCTTGATCTTGAAGCCACCGGGCAACTCGGCACCGGGCAACGCGCACGGCACTTTAATGCCTTGGGCCGCATTGGGCGCTCCGCAGACAATCGTCAGTGGCTCGGCCGCGCCAACCGCAACCTGACAGACCCGCAGCTTGTCGGCGTTGGGGTGGGCTTCGATGGCGACAATCTCGCCCACGACGACGCCGTCAAAGGCGGGCGCGAAGGCTTCGCGCTCTTCGACCTCGAGGCCGGCCATGGTCAGTCGGGCAGCCAGCTCTTCACTGGACCAGTCGGGCGCGCAAAAGCTGCGCAGCCAATTTTCAGGGATTCTCATGCTCAGTCCGGGAACTGTTGAAGAAAACGCAGATCGTTTTCAAAGAAAAGGCGCAAATCTCCGATGCCATGACGCAGCATCGCCAGCCGCTCAATGCCGGAGCCGAACGCAAAGCCGGTGAATTGTTCCGGGTCGAGACCGATGTTGCGGATCACGTTGGGATGAACCTGCCCCGAGCCTGATACCTCAAGCCATTTGCCGGCCAGCGGTCCATCAGGGAAGCGCATGTCGATCTCGGCCGAGGGTTCGGTGAATGGAAAATACGAGGGCCGAAAGCGCATCTCGATATCGTCACGCTCGAAAAACTGGCTCAGAAAATCGGCGTAGACGCTTTTCAGGTCGCTCAAGCTGATGTTCTCATCAACCCACAAGCCTTCAACCTGATGAAACATCGGCGAATGCGTTGCATCGGAGTCGACCCGATACGTCTTGCCCGGGGCGATGACGCGAATCGGTGGTTTGTGCATCCGCGCATAGCGAATCTGCATCGGACTGGTATGCGTGCGCAGCAGCAAGCCACCGTCCTCGCCACGCTTGTCGCCAATGTCGACATAGAAGGTGTCGTGCATCGAGCGGGCGGGATGATTTTCGGGCGTATTCAGTGCGGTGAAATTGAAGAAGTCTTCTTCAATTTCCGGGCCGTCGGCCACATCAAAGCCAATCGAGCGGAAGATTTTTTCAATCCGTTCAATCGTCAGCGTAATCGGGTGCAGGCCGCCCGGGCTGCGACCTCGACCTGGCAACGAAACGTCGATGGCCTCTTCGGCCAACTGGGCGTCGAGCCGGGCCTGATCCAACGCCGCCTGGCGCTCGTTGACCAGCGCCTCGACCTGTTGTTTGAGCTCGTTGAGCCGTTTGCCAGCCGGGCCGCGCTCGGCCGGGGCGAGCCGGCCCAAAGACTTCATGCGCGCGGTAATCAGACCATCACGGCCCAGATAACGCGCCTTGGCATTGGCCAGGGCATGATCGTCGGCGCACTCGCCAATCAGCGCCGCTGCCGCCTCGATCAGTTCGGCCGGAGTTTGCTCGTCAGACACTTTGAATTCCTGTGGCAATCAGGGCCGGCGTTTCCTGACACAGCAGTACCGCAGCCCCAAAATAAAACGCCGGCCGAACCCTCCGGCAAACTGTTGCGAGCCAGACAGATGCCTGAGCATCCGGTGGCGGCACAACAATCAGCCGGGGAATACGGCCGGCTTGCTCAACCGCCGGCACAT
>CAXBNM010000169.1:0-10027 GCA_963976885.1 uncultured Burkholderiaceae bacterium | reverse complement strand
GGCAACATGCCGATCGAGCCGGTCAACATCGACGCCGCATCGGAAAGAATATCGCCAAACATGTTGCCCGTCACGATGACATCGAACTGCTTGGGGTTACGCACCAACTGCATGGCCGCGTTGTCGACATACATGTGCGACAACTCGACATCGGCAAAGTCGGCGTGGGTCTCGGTGACGACATCACGCCACAACTGGGTGGTTTCGAGCACATTGGCCTTGTCGACCGAACAGACCCGACCACCCCGCTTGCGCGCCGCCTCGAAGGCCGTGATCGCAATGCGGCGAATCTCGGCTTCGTTGTAGCGCATCGTGTCGAAGCCTTCGCGCAACCCTTCGGCATTGGTATGAATGCCCCGCGGCTGACCGAAGTAGATGTCACCGGTGAGTTCGCGCACGATCAGGATATCGAGCCCGGCGACAACCTCGGTCTTCAGCGTCGAAGCGTGCGCCAGTTCGGGGTAGACAATGGCCGGCCGCAGGTTGGCGTACAGGTCGAAATGCTTGCGCAGCCGCAGCAGGCCTTGCTCGGGGCGCTGCGCGCGCGGCAAGGTGTCGTACTGCGGGCCACCGACGGCACCGAACAGGATCGCATCGGCGCTTTCACACAAGGCCAGCGTGGCCTCGGGCAGCGGATCACCGCTGGCGTCATAGCCCGCGCCGCCAACCGGGGCGGTTTCGGTTTCGATGCTCAGGCCCTGGCGGCCCAGCACGTCAATGACGCGCAGGCTTTGGTGAATGATTTCAGGTCCGATGCCGTCGCCGGGCAGGATGGCCAGTTTGATAGTCATGACGCGTATGTTCCAGTGTGTCGGGGGGATGCAGAAAGGGAGCGGGTCGGTGGCAGAGCTCTAGCGGACCAGCATCTGGCCAAGCCAGGGCTGCGCGGCCAGCCGCTTTTCTTCGTAGGCACGGATCAGGTCGGCCTTTTGCAGCGTTTCGCCGATTTCGTCCAGCCCGTTGAGCAGATTGTGACGGCGGGTCTGGTCAATGTCGAACGGATGCGCGATGCTGTTGTCCGTGGTGGTGACGGTCTGGTTTTCGAGGTCGACAATCAGTTCGAACCCCGGAAAACTGGCCGTCTCCATGAACAGCCGGTCGACCGCCTCTTCGGACAACACAATCGGCAGCAGACCGATCTTGTAGCAGTTATTGAAGAAGATATCGGCAAAGGACGGCGCAATCACCACCCGAAAGCCGTAGTCCTGCAGTGCCCAAGGCGCGTGCTCGCGCGACGAACCACAGCCGAAATTGCGCCGCGCAATCAGGATCGACGCATTCTTGTAGCGTTCCTGGTTCAGCGCAAAGTCGGGGTTCAGCGGGCGAATGGAGTTGTCCATGCCCGGCTCGCCATGATCCTTATAGCGCCAGGCGTCAAACAGATTGGGGCCAAAGCCACTGCGCTTGATGGATTTCAGAAACTGCTTGGGGATGATGGCGTCGGTATCGACGTTGGCCCGATCCATGGGAGCAACGATGCCGCGATGTACTGTGAGCTTTTCCATGAGACGTATTCCTAGCGGATATCGACGAAATGACCAGCGATGGCGGCAGCCGCCGCCATGGCCGGGCTGACCAGGTGGGTACGCCCCCCGTCACCCTGGCGGCCTTCGAAATTACGGTTTGAGGTCGATGCGCAACGCTCGCCCGACTCGAGCCGGTCGGCGTTCATGGCCAGACACATCGAACAGCCCGGCTCGCGCCACTCAAAGCCGGCGGCCAGAAAGATCTTGTCCAGGCCTTCGGCCTCGGCCTGCGCCTTGACCAGTCCGGAACCGGGCACCACCATCGCCAGCTTGACCGAATCGGCCTTGCGCCGGCCCTTGGTGATGGCTGCAGCTTCGCGCAGGTCTTCAATGCGCGAGTTGGTGCACGAGCCGATGAACACCTTGTCCGGGCGAATCGAGGTGATCGGCGCATTGGGTTCGAGGCCCATATAAATGAGCGCGCGCTCGATGCCTTCGCGCTTTACCGGGTCTTTTTCCTTGTCCGGGTCGGGTACGCGACCGTCCACGGGCACGACCATCTCGGGCGAGGTCCCCCAGGTCACCTGAGGCACGATCTGGCTGGCGTCGATGACCACGGTGGTGTCGAAACGAGCGCCCTCATCGGAATGCAGATGACGCCACTGGCGCACGGCCTCGTCCCACTGGGGGCCGACGGGCGCCATCGGGCGGTTACGCAGGTAGTTGATGGTGGTGTCATCGACCGCCACCATTCCCGACCGGGCACCGGCCTCGATGGACATATTACACAGCGTCATGCGCCCTTCCATCGACAGAGCCTGCACGGCCGTGCCGGCAAATTCGATCGCATGGCCGGTGCCGCCAGCCGTGCCGATGCGGCCAATAACGGCCAGTGCCAGATCTTTGGCGCCCACGCCGCGGGGCAACTTGCCGTCCACCCGCACCAGCATGTTCTTCATTTTGCGGGCCATCAGCGTCTGCGAGGCCAGCACGTGCTCGACCTCACTGGTGCCGATACCGAAGGCCAGGCAGCCAAAGGCGCCATGGGTACTGGTATGGGAATCGCCGCAAACCACCGTCATGCCGGGCAAGGTGGCACCTTGCTCGGGACCGATCACGTGGACGATGCCCTGACGGACATCATTGATATTGAAATACGGAATCTTGTGTTCGGCCGTATTGGCATCCAGCGTTTCGACCTGCAGCCGGGAGATCGGGTCGGCAATGCCGTTGGCCCGGTCAGTCGTGGGCACGTTGTGGTCGACCACGGCCAGATTGGCCGACACGCGCCACGGCTTGCGGCCGGCCATTTTCAGGCTCTCAAAGGCCTGCGGGCTGGTCACTTCGTGGACCAGATGCCGGTCGATGTACAGCAGGGCCGTGTTTTCGCCCTCCTGAAAAACGACATGGTCGTCCCAGAGTTTGTCGTACAACGTCTTCGGTGTGTTTGAGGTCATTTTGTTCCACGCAGGCAAACGAACTGAACCCACAAGTATGCCACGCAGGCCGCTGAAGCGACCGGACAGACGGAACAGCCTGGCCAATACCGGCCTTACCCATCGACCAGACTGCCCGGGAGACTGGTCTCATAGAGGCCAGATGCAAAAGGTCCATCCGCTCTCTGGTGTGACCGACAACGATATGGACTCCCGCCGCCAACCTCAATGCCTCACATCCCCCTAGCCCACCGGATCAGCATCGTGGTCTTCATGTGCATCATCGGCATTGAAGCGGTCGTGCTCACGATCTCCTACGGGCGGGAAGAACAACGCATTCTGGCCAAACTGGATCAGTCGATCGAGCGCGTGTTGCCGGTGCTCGCCAGCCCTGCCTCGATGGGCGCTGCCCAAGCCTTGCTCAACCATATCCGTGCCAACTCCAACTACCCGATCATCGGCCTGATGTTCGAGCGCGGCTACGGTCGGCTTGAACCGATCGGCCAGACCGACGGCCTGAACGTGCTGACCACCGCCGGCACCAGCCGCCTGCACCAAATGGAAGGCGGCAGACCGGTTTATGACCGGCTCTACCATTTCAAACCCACCGACAGCAGCCAGGTCATGCAGGCTTGGGTTCGTATCGACGTGCGCGCACTTGACCAGGATTTATCCACCTACATGTGGCGCCTTGTTCTGGTCGTGCTGTTGATCAGCGCCTTTGTGACTGCGGCCACGATGCTGGCCTTGAATCCATTGCTCTTGCGCCCGCTGCGCGAGTTGCGCGAACTGATGGGCAGCACTGGCGAGCGCGGCCTGGATCAGGTGCAAGTGCCGCCGCAAGCGCTCGAGCGCACCGATGAGCTGGGCGACTTGTGCCGCACCTTTGAACAGATGCGTCAGGATCTCAGCCACGCCGAGGCCAACCAGCGCGCGCTGGCGGCCCGGGTAAAAGGGTTTGCTGAGCTGGGTGCCGACTGTTTCTGGGAGGTTGACAGACATTACCGCTTCAAGTTTCTGGCCGGCAACATCGAGGCCATGTTCGGCTGCGCGGTCCAGGACCTGATGGGACGCTCATTCATGGCCATGGCCCAGACAGGTGAGTTGCCGGTTGCCCAACCGGCCTATTGCATCATGAGCCTGCGCAGCGAGGGTTCATGGCAAGGCGAACTCAAACCCCTCCCCGGCGAAATCCATCCGCGCAGCGTACGCATCATGGCCAGCCTGCTCAAGAACGAGGCCGGCACAACCATCGGCGTGCGCGGCACCATCACCGATACCACGGTTGCGAGCAACCTGAAGCGCGCCATCGCCCACCAGGAAACGCATGACCGGATCACCGGCCTGAGCAACCGGGCCGAGTTCGAGCGCCAGCTGAACCGCAAACTGGCCGTGCTGCCGTCGGTGCGCAAGCCCGCCTGTGTACTGGCCTTGAATCTGGATCGATTCAAGACCATCAACGATGCCTGCGGACATACCGCCGGGGATCAACTCCTGCTGGAAGTGGCCAGCCTGGTCAAAGACGTGGTCCGTGAAGACGACTTGCTGGCGCGACACGACGCCGATTCTTTCTCGCTGCTCCTTGAGCAATGTCCGATTGAAGCCGGCATGAAGGTCGCCGAGAAAATTCGCGCCGCCATCGAGGGACACAAGTTTCTTTACAAGGGCGAAGCGTTTGCACTCAGTGCCAGCATCGGCATCGCCCCGATTGATCGCACCGTCGGGCGCAAGGAAAACGTCATGCTCAACGCTGACGCCGCGTGTTACAAGGCCAAGGAATCGGGTCGCAACCAGATCTGCGCGTACGATGCGGACGACCAGGTGCAGTTACGACGCCACGACGATGTGCAATGGGTCACGCAGATCAACCAGGCGATCAAGGAAGATCGCCTTTTACTTTTTTACCAGCCAATTGCGCCGCTGAGTTTTACCAACGCCGACTATGTACATGTCGAAGTGCTGCTCCGAATGCGCTCTCGCGACGGCCAGATTCTGCCGCCCGGCGCATTCCTGCCCGCCGCCGAACGTTACGATCAGATTGAAGCTATCGATCGCTGGATCGTGACCAATGTGCTGAAGTGGCTCGAAGAGCAACAGGTACCGGCTGAAATGAAGCTGGCCCTTTCCGTCAATTTGTCGGGCACCTCGGCAGCCGACCCGGCGTTTCAGAAGTTTCTGACCGATGCCATCGCGAAGGCCAATATCAACCCGGCCCACCTGTGCTTTGAAATGACCGAGAGCGCGGCCATTCACAACCTTGCCGACACCGCCGTATTTCTCGAACAATTGCGCTCACTGGGGTGCCTGATTGCCCTTGACGACTTTGGCACCGGTTTCTCGTCGCTTGAGTACATCAAGCAATTGCCACTCGATTACATCAAGATCGACGGCGCGTTCATCCGCGACATTACCGAGAACAAACTTGATCAGGCACTGGTGCGTTGCGTGAGCGAAGTGGCGCGCTTGTTGAATGTAAAGACCGTTGCTGAATTTGTCGAAAATGAGGCCACGGTGCAGGTCTTGCACAGCTTGTCGATCGACCTCGTTCAGGGCTATCACATCGCCCGGCCCAAGCCGCTGCCCAATCTTGACGAACTGCGCTCAATCTTCACGATGAAAGTCAAGAATCAGCGCAGCGTGATCGCTCAGCACAGTTTGCCGACCTGAGCCTGCCCCGCCCCATCGGTGTACACAGCGACGCATCCGCTGCAACAGCGCCGGCTGCAAAAACGCCTGATCCAGACGAAAACCGTTGTCGCCATTTGGCGAATACCAGGTGAACTGACGCCGGCGCGGATGCAGGTGCCGAAAGCCATCATGCCAGCCAAGCGACTCCATGGCCTGCATCCAGTCGTCTTCAACCCGGTTGAAGGCCGACGATTCTTCGTCCATGCCGATGCGGCCCGTATTGGTGTCGCCAACAATCAAGCCCGGCACACCGCGCCAGCCACCGGCCATTGTTGCCATCGAATTCAAGAACGGATACTTCGTACCCGTCACCCGGTTGGGCACATGCACCAACAGCACAGCCATTGGTTGCGGCGCCCGCACCTGCGCCTGCAACCAGCGCGCCGGCGCTTGCACGCAAGACGGTGGGCGCAGCGTTTGCAGCGGCCAGCGCGAAGCCAGCAACAAGGCATTGACCGCTGGCGCTTCCGGCAAAGTGGTCTGACTTTGGTGAATCCACCCGGCTTGATTCAGCGCAGCGGCAATTTGCTGGCTTGGCTCGGTGCCGCGAAACTCACTGAGCGCGATCACATCGGGGCGCCAGCGCCGCAATTGCGCAACAATGCCCGACCAGCGTCGCCCGCCCCCGGCACGGATATTCCAGGCAACCAGCCTCACGGCCGCACGCCATCGGCGGGTGCTGCGCGGATACCCGCAAGCATCACAATGGCGCCAAGCCCGGCCGCCAATGCTGCGCCGTAGAAAGCCCAGGCCGGCGACGCTTGCACCCACAGCGCGCTGACCACCAACCCGCCCAGTGCGCCGCCCAGACCATAGGCCGTAGTGACATACAGCGCCTGGGCGCGGGCCTGTTGCCGCGCGTCGAACCATTGATGGAGCACTTTCATCACCGCACTATGATGCAAGCCAAAGGTAAACGCGTGCAAGAGCTGCGCGACCAGAATGAGGGTCAGACTGCCCGCCGACGCACCAATCATCGCAAAGCGCAGCGCGGCAATGGCAATGCTGGCGGCCAGCAAGACCAGCGCCCGGTACCGGTCAAACAACACGCGCTGCCAGCGAAACAACACCACCTCGGCAAGCACGCCAAGCGTCCAGAGCAAACCGATGGCCGTCTTGCTGTAGCCCTGCGCCTCGAGAAACAACGAGAACAACACGTAGTAGGCGGCGTGCGCAAACAGCATCAGGAAGTTGGCAATGAAAAAGGCCGCGACCGAGCGTTCGCGCAACCGGTCGCGCAGCCGCACCAGCACTTGCCGGGCCGCACTCGGGGCGCCCTCCTTCGGCAATGACCAGATGATGACCAGCAGTGCCGCCAGCACCAAGGCCATCCAGGTTGGCAGCGTTGCTGTGCCGAACCGATCCAGCGCCAGACCGACCAGTGCGACGGCACCAATGAACCCGACCGAACCCCACAGCCGAATCTTGCCGTAGGCGTCTGCATCGCCGTCGGTGACGGCCAGGGTGCGAGCTTCGCCAATCGGCATCTGCGCGGCGCTGACAAAAAACAGCAAGGCCAGCGCCAGCGCGGTGGCGGCAAAACCGAACTGAGCCAACACCGGCAGCATCAGTACCGCCAGCAACGTCAGCACGCCACTGATGCGCATCAAGCGGTCGGCGCGTCCGCCCGTATCGGCCAGCCAACCCCAGAACGGCGGCGCCACAATACGCATCCATTGCGGCAGACTGAGCAGCACGCCAATCTGGGCCACCGTATAACCGACGTCCGCCAGATACAGGCTCAGATACGGCGACACAATGCCTACATAAGCAAAGTAGGCAAAGAAGTAGGCCTTCAGGCGTGCTGTGTCGCTCACATGTCAGAAGCGGGACGCACCCCTGCTACAGGGGCCGGATCGACGCACACATCGCCGTTCTGCCCGCGATGGCGCAGCGCATGATCGATGAGCACCAGCGCCAGCAAGGCTTCGGCAATCGGCGTGGCCCGAATGCCGACGCAGGGATCGTGGCGGCCAATCGTACGCACCATAGCCGGCTGGCCATCGACATCCAGCGAATGCCGCTCATTGCGAATGCTCGAGGTCGGCTTGATGGCCAACGACACGCGAATGGGTTGACCGCTGGAAATGCCGCCCAGCACGCCACCGGCATTATTGGTGGCAAAGCCGTCCGGGAAGACCTCGTCGCCGTGCTCGGAACCGAGCTGACCGACCGCCGCAAAACCAGCGCCAATTTCCACCCCCTTGACCGCATTGAGCCCCATCATCGCGTGCGCAATATCGGCGTCGAGCCGATCGTAAAGCGGCTCGCCCAGGCCGACCGGCACCTGCTCGGCAAGTACCTCGATGCGCGCCCCGCATGAATCACCCGTCTTGCGCAGCGCATCCATATGCGCTTCGAGCTGGTCGATCATTGACGCATTAGCCGCAAAAAACGGGTTGTTGGGCACATGCTCGAAGCTTTCAAACGGAATCGGCAGATCGCCCAGTTGCGACATATAAGCGCGAACGACGGTGCCGTATTTTTCGCGCAGCCACTTGCGGGCGATGGCTCCGGCGGCTACCGTTGGTGCGGTCAGACGAGCCGAAGAACGCCCCCCGCCCCGATAATCGCGCACGCCGTATTTATGCCAGTAGGAATAATCGGCATGGCCGGGCCGGAACTGACGGGCAATCTCGCCGTAATCCTTGCTGCGCGCATCATGATTGCGAATCAGCAACGCAATAGGCGTACCGGTGGTTTTGCCCTCGAACACGCCCGACAGAATTTCTACCTGATCGGTTTCCTGACGCTGCGTTACGTGGCGTGAGGTGCCCGGTCGACGGCGGTCGAGTTCGGGTTGAATGTCTTCCAGCGACAGGTTCATGCCCGGCGGGCAGCCATCGACCACACAGCCAATGGCCGGGCCGTGCGACTCGCCGAAGTTGGTCACCGCAAAGAGTTGTCCGAGCGTGCTGCCAGCCATCGCTCAGCCCTCCTGCCCTTGCCACCACTGCAGGCCGGCGGCCAGCCGCGCCTGCACTTGCTCGCGCGGCATGGGCAGCAACACCTGTTCGATGGCCGGCGTTTGCGCCCGGCCGAACACCAGCACCCGCAGCGGCAAGCCGAACTGCGGCATCTTCAGCCCGAACGCGCCCACCGTTTCTTTGACAAGTGCGGCCAGGGCCTCGGCCGTCCAGTCGACGTCGGCCAGGGCCGTCGCAAAACCGGCCAGCGCGGCGGCCGACTCGGGCGCGGCCCGCTTGGCCAGTTGCTCACGCAAACCCGGCTCGGACCAGTCGGGCTGCACCACGAACATCATCACATCGTCGGCCAGCGCCTCCAGCGTTTGCGCGCGCTCCTTCATCAACCCGCACATGGCTGCAAGACCGCTGGACACCATGGCATCGGGGTGGCCGGCGCCAGCCAGCCGGCTGGCCAGACGCGGCCCGACCATCTCGGCAAGCGTCTCATCGGCGGTGTCACGAATGTAGTGCTGGTTGACCCAGCCCAGCTTGTCGGCATCAAACTGCGACGGCGAATGCGACAGGTGCGTGCCATCGAACCAGCTCACGAGTTGCTCGCGGCTGAACAACTCGTCGTCGCCATGGCTCCAGCCCAGCCGGGCCAGATAGTTGAGCATGGCTTCGGGCAAATAGCCGGCCTCGGCATAGTGCATGACCGACACCGCACCGTGGCGCTTGGACAGCTTCTGACCGTCCTGGCCGTGAATCATCGGCACATGGCCGTACAGCGGCAACGGCGCGCCGATGGCGGCCAGAATATTGATCTGGCGGGGCGTGTTGTTGACATGATCGTCGCCGCGAATGACATGCGTGATCTGCATATCGGCGTCGTCCACCACCACCGTAAAGTTGTACGTGGGCGAACCATCGGCCCGGGCAATGATCAAGTCGTCCATTTCGGCATTGGCAATGCTGATCGGCCCCTTGACCAGATCATTCCACTGCACCGCGCCATCGTCGGGGTTGCGAAACCGCACCACCGGGCGCACGCCCTCGGGCGGTGTCTTGCCGGCCGCGTTCTCGGGGCGCCAGCGGCCGTCATAGCGCGCCTTCTGGCCACGGGCCCGCTGCTCTTCACGCATGGTCTCGAGCTCTTCGGGGCTGCAATAGCAAAGATACGCCTTGCCCTCGGCCAGCAACTGGCTGATCACCTCACGGTAACGGTCCATGCGGCGAGTCTGGTAGAACGGGCCCTCGTCGTGAGCCAGCCCCAGCCAGCTCATGCCGTCCAGGATGGCCTGCACGGCGGCCGGGGTGGAACGCTCGAGATCGGTGTCTTCGATGCGCAAAATGAACTGGCCGCCATGATGGCGGGCAAAGGCCCAGGCGTAGAGCGCGGTACGGGCGCCGCCCAGATGCAGATAGCCCGTCGGGCTGGGCGCAAAGCGGGTGCGGACCGGCCGTGAGCCGGTAGAAGTCGGTGCTGGATTCGTCATGGCGCAATTGTAGCGCCAGCCGGTGCCTGGCCCTG
>CAXBNM010000168.1:0-10042 GCA_963976885.1 uncultured Burkholderiaceae bacterium | reverse complement strand
GGCCTTCCATGCAATCATTGCAGCCACCCGCGCCGTGATCGACGGTGAGGCTGGCGCCGTCGTCACCGCCCCCATTTCCAAACACGCACTGAACCTGGCCGGTCATCATTACCCCGGTCACACGGAACTGCTCGCCGAACTGGCTGGCGGCGTGCCGGTGCGGATGATGCTGGCCAACCCCGAGTTACGCGTTGTGCTGGTCACGGTCCACGAACCCTTGCGTCAGGCTGTGGCCGGCCTGACCACCGAGGCCATCGTCGCAACCATGCGCATCACCCATGATTCGCTCAGCCGGGTTCTGTCCCGAGCCCCCCGACTCGCCGTAGCCGGTTTGAACCCCCATGCAGGTGAAGGCGGAATGCTCGGCACCGAGGAGATCGAGATCATCGCGCCGGCCATCGCCGCCGCTCGCGCAGCCGGTATCGATGCGCAAGGTCCCTTCCCGCCCGACACGGTTTTCATGCAGGCCCGTGGCCTGGCCCGCTTTGATGCAGTGATTGCGATGTACCACGATCAAGGGTTGATTCCAGTCAAATACATGGGCGTCGAGGAAGGCGTCAATGTCACACTCGGCCTGCCGTTCATTCGCACCAGCCCCGACCATGGCACCGCTTTTGATATCGCCGGCACCGGCGCGGCCGACCCGGCCAGCATGCTGGCGGCGCTGCGCATGGCCGACGATCTGCTCGCCAGTCAGAATGGCTAAGTAAGCGCTCGCTCTCAATAAGACAAAGAAAAAGGCCGGCTCTTTCGAACCGGCCTTTGCAGGCTACTGCTCTGCTTCAGGTCAGCATCAGGCGCCCAGGCGCTTGCGAAGACCTTGCTGCACGGCCAGCAACTCGGCCGGCAACCGATCTTTGAGTAGCTCAAACAACTCGGAGTGCAGATCGAGTTCCTGCTTCCAGGCGGCCGTTTCAATCGAGGTGATCTGCTCGTAATCGTCGGTCGAGAAATCCAGACCTTCCCAGCTCACATCGGCATAGCCCGGCGTGGTGCCGAACACATGCTCCTGTCCGCCGGCCTTGCCTTCGATCCGGTCCAGCATCCATTTCAGCACGCGCATGTTCTCGCCAAAACCTGGCCAGACGAACTTGCCATCGGCACCGGTACGGAACCAGTTGACGCAGAAGATCTTGGGCAGATCGGCCGCCGATGCTTCAAGCTTTTCACCGAGCGCCAACCAATGACCGAAATAATCGGCCATGTTGTAACCGCAGAACGGCAGCATCGCGAACGGATCCCGACGCACCACCCCTTGCTTACCTGCCGCCGCGGCAGTTGTTTCCGAACCCATGGTGGCTGCCATGTAAACGCCTTCCTGCCAGGAACGCGACTCGGTCACCAACGGCACGGTAGTGGACCGGCGGCCGCCGAAGATGAAAGCATCGATAGCCACGCCGTCCGGGTTGTCCCAGTCCTGATCGATGACAGGGTTCTGGTCGGCGGCGACGGTGAAGCGGGCATTCGGATGCGCTGCCTTGCGGCCTTCGGCCTTGCCGATTTCGGGGGTCCAGTCGCGGCCCTGCCAATCGGTGCAATGCGCCGGCGCTTCGCTCATGCCTTCCCACCAGACATCGCCGTCATCGGTCAGCGCAACGTTGGTGAAAATGGTGTTCGAGCGCAACGAGGCCATGCAGTTGGAGTTGGTCTTCTCATTGGTACCGGGCGCAACGCCAAAGTAGCCGGCCTCGGGGTTGATCGCGAACAAGCGGGTCTTGCCGGTAGCCGGATCTTTGCGTGGCTTGATCCAGGCGATATCGTCGCCAATGGTGGTGACCTTCCAGCCGGTGTAGGCCTTGGGGGGAATCAACATGGCGAAGTTGGTCTTGCCGCAAGCTGACGGGAACGCCGCAGCCACATGATATTTGCGGCCCTCGGGTGAGGTCACCCCAAGAATCAACATGTGTTCGGCCAGCCAGCCGATGCCGTCGTTGGCCACTTCGCCACGACCCATCGTCGACGCAATGCGCAGCGCAAAGCACTTCTTGCCGAGCAGCGCATTACCGCCGTACCCGGATCCGAACGACCAGATCTCACGGGTTTTCGGATAATGAACAATGTACTTGGTGTCATTGCAGGGCCAGGCCACATCGTCGATCTGGCCGCCATCGGCGCCAACCAGCGGCATGCCGACAGAATGCACGCAAGGCACAAAATCGTCATCGCGTCCCAGCACTTCAAACACGGCCTTACCCATGCGCGTCATCATGCGCATATTGGCAACGACATAGGCAGAGTCGGAAAGCTCAACGCCAATCTGGGCAATCGGCGACCCAAGAGGGCCCATCGAGAACGGAATCACATACATGGTGCGTCCGCGCATGCAGCCCTCGAACAAGCCATTGAGCGTAGCCCGCATCCTGGCCGGTTCCATCCAGTTGTTGGTGGGTCCGGCATCAGCCTCGGCATCGCTGCAAATAAAGGTTCGATCTTCAACGCGGGCCACATCGGTCGGGTCGGACCAGGCCAAATAAGAGTTCGGACGTTTGTCTTCATTCAGTTTGCGCAGCGTGCCACTGGCAACCATCTCGGCGCATAGCCGGTCGTACTCTTCCTGACTGCCATCGGCCCAGACCACTCGGTCTGGTTTGGTCAAGGCAGCAATATCAGCCACCCACTGAACAAGACGCGGATGGTCAACATAGTCGGGCGCGGACACTGCCAATCTTGCATCCCCGTTGGCACTGCTTGCCGCAGAAGCTTGGTTCATCAAAAAAACCTCCTATATAAAAAACCGGTCAGCGCCGACCGCCGTGCCTTCAGACGAAAAAAGAAAAAACCGGGGTAAGGCTGTTCTGGAAACAGCGCATCTGGCTATTCATATCAACTGAGCAACGAGGTGGTCGGTTAGAGTCGTCGGCCGAGCCGGGTCTGGCCTGCGGGCGACACTGAAAATAAGGAACTAAGCGCGACAATAAGGATTGGCACGCAACTTGGGAAAGAATGAGGGCTGAGCGGATCTATGAGGGGCTGAGCGGATCAAGACGCGAAAACGCGGATACCAGCCAATCAGATTTCATGTCCACTCCGTGCCTGACGGGCACTCAGCGCCAGGCGTTATACATAGCGGCGTCGGCAACAGACTGCCAGTACATT
This sequence comes from uncultured Burkholderiaceae bacterium, assembly GCA_963976885.1. Lineage (GTDB taxonomy): Bacteria > Pseudomonadota > Gammaproteobacteria > Burkholderiales > Burkholderiaceae_E > JAUIAI01. The sequence goes on along the minus strand of CAXBNM010000168.1, from coordinate 6,946 downwards.
CAGCCGACAGCCCGACGTCACAACACTGATTTGAAGAACCGGCAGCAATACCGGCAGGCCAACCGATTTTACACCCGAGGCGCTCTTTATCGGAATACGAAAGCATCTCATAACCGACTACCCAATGCCGCAAATAATGTCACATCGTTTGCGGGTCTTACGCTCCGTCACAAACCCGCGACATTGCCCGCTAAACTGCGAGGCCGGCCGGCGCCTGTCATTCAACACTGATTGACCCCGCCCGCCCTACCCGAATTCATCAGGAACCCAATCATGAATGTTTCGCCAACTGCCCAGGTTCTGCTCAATGCCTACGACCAGGTCCGCCAGATAGACCCTGCTGCACTGCCTGCCGACCTCAGTCTGGAAGATGCCGCGAACATCCAGCGCGAAATCATCAGTGTTCGCGAAGGTCGCGGCGAAAAACCTGTCGGGTACAAAATCGGCTTCACCAACCGTACGATCTGGGATCGTTACGGCGTCCATCACCCAATCTGGGGACCGGTCTACGACACGACGCTGACTTTGCTTGATAGCAACGATGCGGGTGTTCTCGATATCAGTCGCTTCACCGAACCGCGGCTCGAGCCGGAGATTGTCATCAAACTGCGTCAATCCCCGCTCGACGCCAATCTTATTTCGGTGGCCCGAGCCATCGACTGGGTTGCCCATGGCTTCGAAATTGTCCAGTCCGCTTACCCGGGCTGGCAGTTTTCGGGCGCGCAATCGTTTGCCGCCCAGGCCTTGCACGGCGCGCTGCTGGTTGGCCCGCGCCATCCCGCCACAATGATTGGCTCGCCCGAAAGCCTGCCGTCCCGACTGAGCGGACTGTCGCTGAGTCTCTATCGCGATGATGAAACCACGGCCATCGATCAGGGTAGCGGTATCAATGTGCTGGACGGGCCATTGCATGCACTGGCCCATCTGGTTGCCGCCTTGCTCGAACGCGGCGAGACCTTGCGCCCCGACGCCATCATCACCACTGGTACGCTTACCGACGCGCAACCCTTGCTGGCCGGCCAGCGCTGGCGCAGCGAACTGGCCGATGCTGGTCCTATTGAAGGATTAAGCCTTAAGATTGCGGGATAAGGAAGAAAGTGAGCGCAAACATCGACAGAAGCAGTATTACCGAAACCGCGCAGCGGATCGCGCCTTATGTCCGGCGCACGCCGGTCATGACCGTGCAATTGCCGACCCGCACCGTCGAGCTGAAACTTGAGTGTCTGCAACTGAGTGGCACCTTCAAGGCCCGCGGCGCGTTCAACCGGCTGCTCAGCAATCGCGACATCGCGGCGCGCACCGGTGTGGCTGCAGCCTCCGGAGGCAATCACGGCATCGCGGTTGCGACGGCCGCCCGCGCGCTGGAAATACCGGCGCACATTTTTGTCCCCGGTGTCAGCCCCGCCGCCAAACGGGCTCGCTTGCACGCGCTCGGCGCCAGGGTCTCGGTTGTCGGTGAGCACTATGCCGAGGCCGCGGCAGCCTGCGCTGACTTCATAGAAAGCAGCGGAGCGCTTACCTGCCATGCTTACGATCAGGTCGAAACCCTCAATGGTCAGGGCACGCTCGCTCGCGAATGGCTCGAGCAAACCGCCGGCATCGATTCGATGCTGGTTGCCGTCGGCGGCGGTGGTCTCATCGGCGGCATTGCCGCCTGGGTACAACGCGACCTGAAGTTGGTTGCCGTTGAAAGTGAAGGCTGCCCGACCCTGCACTCGGCATTGGCGGCCGGGGAACCAACCAACATCCAGGTGTCTGGTCTGGCGGCCGACTCGCTCGGCGCCAGCCGCGTCGGCAGCCTGATGTTTCCACTTGCCAGTAGTGCAGTGCAGCAATCTGTTCTGGTCTCCGATGAGGCGATCATCGCCGCCCAACGTTATGCCTGGGCCAATCTGAATCTGCTGCTTGAACCCGGTGGCGCCACCGCTCTTGGCGCGCTGCTCAGTGGCGCTTATCAGCCCGATCCTGACGAGCGGGTCGGCATTCTTGTCTGCGGTTCCAACACGGAAGGTCCGGCGCATTTTGAAGGTCCGGCCGCATCCGAGCAGCCTGTTGGCAATCCCTGAATTCGCATCAGGAGACCTCCCATGCAAACCGAACAGACCCCAACTGCAGCCACTGGCGAGACCCCCATCGAAGATTGCTTTGAAGCATCCTATGCCAAGTCACGTGAGCGCTTACTTGCTTCAATAGGCTCTATAAGTGGAATCCATCCGGTTCTTGTCGATTCGAGATCGATCCCCACGAAAGGCCCGGACGGTGAAACACTGGCCACCGATTTCATCATCATTGGCGCTCGCCGTCCGCGCAAGGTACTGGTCATCTCCAGTGGCACGCATGGGGTTGAGGGGTTTGCCGGCAGCGCCATCCAGCACGATTTCATCGAGCATCGCCTGCCCTCGCTGAAACTCGCCGCCGACACCGCAGTCATCATCGACCATGCTCATAACCCCTACGGGTTTGCCTGGCTGCGGCGAGTCTCCGAGGACAACATCGACATCAATCGCAACTTCATGGATCAGTTCGATACCGAGAAGGTTTCGCCTGATTATGTTGCACTGCATGATGCCTTGAATCCGCCAGACCTTGAGCCCGATGCCGAGGCGCAGCGCTGGGCTCAGATCAACGCACTGGCCGAAACTCATGGCCTGACGCATGTTCAAAAAGTCATCATAGAAGGCCAGTATCACTACCCTGAAGGCGTGCAGTTTGGCGGTCAGCGCCGCGCACCGTGCGTGCAGAATCTGCTCGATCTGGTCGATGAACATCTCAATGCGGCCACCGAAATTCTCTGGATCGACATCCATACCGGGCTCGGTGAATCGGGCGAATGCGAACTCATCAGTGGCATGCCTGCGGGCAGCCCGTCACTGGCCTTTGCCCGCGAAGTCTGGCCCGAAGTTGTCTCAGCCTCAGCGGGGGAATCCCTGTCGACCCCACTGAATGGATTGATGGATATTGGCATCAGTCATCATGTTCCCGCTGATGCCCGTTTCGCGATGGTGTTCCCCGAGTACGGCACCCTTCCGGTCGACCGGGTTATTCGTGCGATGCGTGCCGACAACTGGCTCCATCAACACGGGCCACAAGATGTCCTCCAGGACCCGACCGGCCGCGCCATCAAAGCCGACCTGCTTGAGGCATTCCGACCGGATGATCCGGTTTGGCGCCAGAAAATTCAGCAATCGGGTCGCAGCATCATTGAACAGGCGATTACCGCCATGCCCGGTTTGTCCTGATTGATAAACACAGGCCACTCATCAGTAGCAGACGGCACCCTGGCAGTCTGGCGCTTATGCGGTGTATCCCAGCCCATACCCTGTTCGCGTCTCCCCGTGAACGGCGATCTGCTGTAGAGTTTAAGCATGGCTGAAACAACACCCGCTCAGAGAACTGCCCACACTGCCCGCATCGTCATGATGGCAGGTGGCCTGTTTATTACCGAAGCGCTGCTACGCGGCTCGGCAATGCGAGCCGCGCTTGCCAGCGCTATAGTAGCCGTCGGCGCAAGCCTTTTCTTTCTCGCGAAAAGAGCCGACTGATCTCGCCACAGCCTGGCAAGTAACCGATGCAAACCCACGAAGCCCTTCATGTTGATCGGCAGGCCTTCGATCAGGAGCTGACGGACGTCGGCACCGTCGGGCCGGAACTCGCCCATTTGGCGCAAATCTATTGCACCAGCCCGCGAGTCATCGTGTTTCGCCAGCCCTCCTCGGAATGGCGCTTGTTCATGCTGACCTTGCCTCTCGCGTCGAGGCTATCGCTGCTGAGCAACCCGGTCTTCACCCAACTGACCCGAGCCTGGGGTCTGCATCTGCGCTTCATCGGCATTGATCGCAACGGCCTGGTCTACGATTTTCGTTCGTTGCTCAGCGATGAAATGCTCCATTGCCTGATCGACTGGCTGCAGGCCAGTCAAACGCAGCGGCTCGATGGCAACGCCGAGACCAGTGCCAACGGCCTGGATATTCTGTTTGCAGGCCTGGCCCGCGAAATGCTTACCGTGCTGGACAAGCGTCGTGACGACTGGGGTCGCCATTTGTGCACCAGTCATCATCTCGAGCCAGGCCATTCGCACAGCTTGTTTGACCGCACCGGCCGTTATCCGGATTTTCTCGCCGCCTGCCGGGAAGCGCTGCGCAATGAAGTCATCGACGTGCATTTCTACGGCCGCATCCTGCGCTCGATCGACTTGCGCGAACAAGCCGTCGAGTTACGCGCCGCCGCCCAGATCGAAGATTGTCTCGATCCGGTCGTCATTACCAAGCTGAACAAGGCCGGCGTCGACAAGCACCTGGGTTGTTATAACTGGCTCGCACTGGCGCCGATTCATGCCGCGATGCGGGCTCATATTCTCAGCAACTTGCGGGCATTTGCTACCTTCTTCGCCGAATCTCAGCTAAGTATCGAGACCTGGCAGCCTACCGAACAAACCGTCCAAGACCTGTACTCCGGCATGGTCGAAGTTGAAGAGGCGCACGAGCAAGCGCGACTGGCCGCCGGCAATCGGCCGCAACCGCCTGCCTACGATTTGCGCCGCCTCAGCGCGCGCGAAGAAACACTGCGCAATGTCGATTGCGCGGCCCGTTTGAGCCGGGCCGTTGATGCCGGCCAGGACCGCGCCGTCATTGAATTGCTGGCCGAACGTTTTGAAGTGGATGCCAACACGATTCGTTTGCTCTGGCGCGACAAACCCGCCGCGCTCGGCCAGCCGCCGACCTGGCACCTGATTGAAATTCTGCGCCAACTCGATCAACTCGGTCGCCATGACTGGCCACGCGCCTCAGCCGACTGGGAAACCCTGATTGCCCAGTCGGTACCGGCCGAAGCCGCCTGACCATCGACGCCGCTTCAGTTCAGCCCCGATTCCCAGTCAGATCCGGCGCGCCGGTATAGATCCGGTTCACCGTCGGACTGATCACCAACTCATTGATGCAGACACGGCCTGGCGCTGCCACGACATAAGCAATCGCGTCAGCCACATCTTCCGGAATCAGCATCTGGGCAATGTCGGCCTCCGGCGGGGGCGACGGCCGCGAGCGCAGAATAGGCGTCGCCACTTCGCCCGGACACACCACGGTCGCGCGAATGCCGTTGGGTCCTTCCTGGTCGTTCAGGCTTTCGACCACGGGGGCCAGTGCCTGCTTGGTCGCCCCGTAGGCGGCGCCGGTAAAAGGCAGAAATCTCCAGCCGGCCCAAGACGAAATGACGATCACGGTGCCCTGGCCTTGCTCACGCATGCCCGGCAACACGGCACAAATGGTATTGACGACCCCATTCAGATTGGTCGCGTTCACCGATGCAAAATCAGCAGCTTTCAAATCGCGCCAGTAGCGCTTGGGCACATTGGTGCCGGCGGCCGCCACAAGCACACTGACCGGTCCGTGTTCAGCAATCAGTCCGGCGCCGGCTTGTTCAACCGCCGGGCCATCGCCGACATCAAGCGGCAGCCCGATCGCAGTCAATCCATCGGCTTGCAAGGTCGCCACCGCCGTATTCACTTTTTCCACCGACCGACCGGATATCGCCACCTTGAAACCCTGCCGACCCAAAGCTCTGGCAGTGCTTAAACCAATGCCGGAGGCACCACCGGTAATCCACGCCAGGGGCAATTGTTGGGTTGTAGTCATTGCATCTCCATCGAAGAGTACTTGCGGAGCCACTGCAAAAAGAGTTGCGCATCGCGCCGACCCTGATCAAACGTGGCTTGATAGTCGCCAGGGTTTGTATAGTCCCAGCTGGAGGCGGCAACCTTCTCGCTCGGCTGCACATAAACCCGGCCGTCTTGCTCAAAGACCGGCGCAAAATTCCTGTAGCGGCGCGTCACCAGTACCAGGGTTGTTGGCAATGAAGCAGCCGGGGGCTGGCCAGCGACGGCTTCCAATACTTCCAGCGCACCAACCGGCACATTATCAATCAGACCGCCGTCAAGCACCGGCCCGCCACCAATACGCTGAATCGAAGTAAACGGCGGCGTCGAGCTGGACGCGATGATCAGATTCACCAGCTCCTCGGCATTGCGACACGACTGCACGGTGGCAATTTCGGGAGTGAATCCAAGCCCGACCCCAAAGCGCGGATGGAGCGGTCGAAACCAGTACTTCTCAATGTTGTAGGCTGCCAGACCTGCTGCCACGGCAAGAGTCGGCGGCAATCGACGCGGCGGTCGGGCAAACATGATCCGGATCGGCGGCGCCGATTCCATCAGTCGCTCAAAGGCTTGCCCGCCTAGCAACTCACTCAGCGCATCGCGGTAGATCTGTTCATGCGGCAGAACTTTCTGGCCCCGCCGAAACAAGTGGCGGGGATAGAAGTTGCGGGCTGTCGGTCCGAGCACTCGCCGGTAATAAGCAAGCGCGGTTGCTGCGTCGCTGGCATAGAGCAAACACGCAGTCGCGGCACCGGCCGACACGCCGGCAATCTGGCGCGGCGCCAGTGAGACCTTTTCACTGACGGCCGACCACCAGCCAACCTGCCACCAGCAACGATGTCCGCCACCGGCAAACACTACGGATTCAAACAAGACCTACCCCTACAATGCGACTCATGTCCGCAGACTTCAGCCAGCCCCAACAACTCCATCAACACATCTGGGCAATGATAATCGCCGGCTGCGCAGATCCGGCCAACGACTTGCACTGGCCAATGTTAGCGAGCACTACGGTTGCCTCGGAGCATGTCGCTGCCGAGCCCAATGTGCGCACCGTCGTATTGCGCGCCGCCAGTGAAGAAGGCCGTTGGCTCGAGTGTCATAGCGCCATGCAAACCGGAAAAATTGCCGAACTACAAGCTCAGCCAATAGCGATGATGGCATTCAATGACCGGCCAAGTCGTCAACAACTGAGGTTGAAAGGCGAAGTAAGCATTCACAACAACGATGCTCATGCCAAACAGATCTGGGCGACACTGAGTGCCCGCCAACATCCTGAATACGGCAGCATCGAGC
>CAXBNM010000167.1:0-10075 GCA_963976885.1 uncultured Burkholderiaceae bacterium | reverse complement strand
TCAAACCAGGCACGGTCGTCATCAGACAGAGTTTCGTTAAGGTACCAAGGGGTCGCTTCGGCCAGTGTCGTGCTGTCACGGTCCAATGGCGAGTGCGGCGCGCTAGTGCTCATCAGGGCCTCCTATTCGCCAAGTTTGTTTTGCACGCAGGTCTTGAGATTCTTGCGAGCATGGAACAATCGGGTTTTAACCGTCCCTTCGGGTACATCCTGGACGCCAGCAATTTCGGCCAGCGCCATTCCTTCGAAAAACACCAACTGGATGCATTCGCGCTGCGCTTCGTTGAGCGCCTCGATGCATTCGCGCAACAGTACATTTTCCTGCTGCGCCAGGATTTCACCAGTAACGTCGGCATTGGGGTCTTCGAGTCGGTCGGCGTAATCGTCGACATCCTCATGGTAGTCGCCCTGCGCGCGATAAGCGCTCAGGACCTTGTACTTGGCAATGCCAAGCATCCAGGTGGAGAAGCGGGATTCGCCCCGGAAACGGTCTGGATGCTTCCAGACTTCATAAATGGTGTCGATCATCACGGTCTCTGCAGCCTCTTCATTTCGCAGCCGGGACATCGCGAAGAGAAATATCCGTCGGGCGTATGTGTCATGGAGTTCGCGAAGCGCTGTCTCATCGCCATCGGCCATGCGTTTCAGCAAGGCCTGGGCGGCTTCGAGAGACAGTTCTGCGGGTTTCTTCATGGCATGGGTCGCAGGAAAGGATGCGGCGGTTCACCCGGATGGGTGGGCGATGATCGAATTAACGGAGTCTAACGGTTGCGACGGCCGAAATGACGTCCCTACCCTTCTCCCTTCTGGAGACTTAAGTGTAGCGGCAAAGATCACAAGTAAAACAAGGTGTTATGCGCTGAGTCTCAAAAATCGCCGCTTTAATCCAAATGAATCGCAAGGATCGGCCCGTACGGGTCAGGGTTGCCAACCCGTTGCGGTCACCCCTGACACCATGTGTCGGCACTACTGACGCACCCGGTTCACGAAGCGGAACATATCGGCCCGGTAAATGATGCGCGCAATGTCCAGGGTGGCCCCGTCGGCCTCAAACGAGGTGCCGATCAGCTCCATCACCGGATCAAGCGGTTGAATGCGCAAACGGGCGGCAATATCCGGCTCGGCGGTCCGGGCACTGAGCTCCTGCTCCATCTCGCTGATGACAAACCCGGTGTGCTCGGCAATCACCTGGGAAACGGGCAAACGGCGCAACAGGTCGAGATCGACCGCGCCGGCAACATCTTCGCGCATGTGATTGACCGCGAAATTGCACGGCACCCCATCAATGCAGCGCATGCGCTCGAACCGCCAGACTCGCGTCGCCGCCGGAAAGTGATGGCGCAACTCAGCGGGCACCTCGACCCACTCGGCCGACAGCACCGTGGTGCCATCAGAGCGCTGCTGCTCGAAAACATCCGACACCCGGCCCAGCATGAACAGATGGCGCGCACGCACCGCCTGCTCGCTCAGGAAGGTGCCATGGCGGCGTTTGCGCACGACGAGCCCTTCGGTCTCGAGCGCCGCCAAGGCCTGACGCACCGTCATGATCGACACCGCAAACCGACGGGCCAGTTCGGCCTCGGTGGGCAGGCGACGCTCTTGCGTGCGGGCCATCGCACCAATATCGGCACGCAAGGCCGCCGTCACCTGCATCCATTTGGGGCGGGTCTCGCTGAGGGTGTCGGTTTTGTCGGCCGGCTTCATCGATTGATGGTAGCAGTCAGGCCTGGCGGGCCTGTTGGCGGCATCGGGCCGCCTGCGGAGCCGGATTTTCCGACCCGTTGCGGTGCCGGGGCCCGCTCGCGGCATCCGTCGGGAGCAATATTTTGCCGGCTTGATGACAGGCACCGGTTGAAATCCGATCACTTCGCCCCTATTATTAGCACTCGCTTGAGTCGAGTGCCAACAACGGAACTGTCCGACTGCTGTGCTGCTCACTCCCAAGCGTTCATTTCCCGGCGCCCAGCCCGTAATCGTATGAGGGTATTGGCGTTTTTTCTTAACCAAAACAGTAGTTTAGGAGTTTACGCATGAAACTGCGTCCTTTGCATGATCGCGTGATCATCAAGCGCATGGACAATGAGCGCAAAACCGCTTCGGGCATCGTCTTGCCGGAAAACGCCGCCGAAAAGCCCGATCAGGGTGAAGTGCTGGCCGTTGGTGAAGGCAAGGTTGGTGACGACGGTAAAGTCCGTCCGATGGCCGTCAAGGTTGGCGACAAAGTCCTGTTCGGTAAGTACAGCGGCCAAGCCGTGAAAGTCGACGGTGACGAAGTCATGGTCATGCGCGAAGAAGACATCATGGCTATCGTCGAAGGCTGATTGTTCGCCTCATCGATTGCCTCAACAAGATAACTGCAATTCAAGGAGTTTTTGAATCATGGCAGCAAAACAGGTTCTATTCCATGACGACGCACGGTCGCGCATGGTCGACGGCGTCAACCTGCTGGCTAACGCCGTCAAGGTAACGCTGGGCCCGAAAGGCCGTAACGTAGTACTCGAGCGCAGCTTCGGCGCCCCCACCGTCACCAAGGATGGTGTTTCGGTCGCCAAAGAAATCGAACTGAAAGACAAGTTCGAGAACATGGGCGCACAAATGGTCAAGGAAGTTGCTTCCAAGACCTCAGATCTGGCCGGTGACGGCACCACCACGGCAACCGTGCTGGCACAAAGCATCGTGCGCGAAGGCATGAAGTATGTTGCCGCTGGCATGAACCCGATGGATCTGAAGCGCGGCATCGACAAAGCGGTTATCGCGCTGGTCGAGCAGCTTGCCAAAAACAGCAAGCCCTGCAGCACGCACAAGGAAATCGCTCAGGTTGGTTCCATCTCGGCCAACTCTGACGCTGAAATCGGCGACATCATCTCTTCGGCGATGGAAAAAGTCGGTAAAGAAGGCGTGATCACCGTTGAAGACGGCAAATCGCTGAGCAACGAGCTCGACGTTGTTGAAGGTATGCAGTTTGACCGCGGCTACCTGTCGCCCTACTTCATCAACAACCCGGACCGTCAAGTTGCCGTTCTGGAAGATCCGTTCATCCTGTTGCACGACAAGAAGATCAGCAACATCCGCGATCTGCTGCCGGTCCTGGAAAAAGTTGCCAAGACCAGCCGTCCGCTGCTGATCCTGTCCGAAGAAGTCGAAGGCGAAGCGCTGGCTACCCTGGTGGTCAACAACATCCGCGGCATTCTGAAGACCTGCGCTGTCAAGGCTCCTGGCTTTGGCGATCGTCGCAAGGCAATGCTGGAAGACATGGCCATCCTGACCGGTGGTACCGTGATCTCGGAAGAGACCGGCATGACCCTCGAAGCCGCTGAACTGACCGACCTCGGTGAGTGTGCACGGATCGAAATCGGTAAAGAAAACACCACGATCATTGATGGCAAAGGCGAAACCGCCACTATCGAGAACCGCGTCAAAGCAATCCGCGCGCAGATCGAAGAAGCCACCAGCGACTATGACCGCGAAAAACTGCAAGAGCGCGTGGCCAAGCTGGCCGGCGGTGTTGCCGTGATCAAAGTCGGTGCTGCTACCGAAGTTGAAATGAAAGAGAAGAAGGCTCGTGTCGAAGACGCACTGCACGCTACCCGCGCAGCTGTGGAAGAAGGCATTGTGGCTGGCGGCGGTGTTGCACTGCTGCGCGCTCGCTCGCAGATCAAGGTTGCCGGTGACAATCCTGACCAGGATGCTGGCGTCAAGATCGTGATGCGTGCTGTTGAAGAGCCGCTGCGTCAGATCGTTGCCAACTGTGGCGACGAGCCGAGCGTAGTCGTAGCCAAAGTGCTGGAAGGCAAAGGTAACTTCGGTTACAACGCTGCCAACGGCGAATACGGTGATCTGGTTGAAATGGGTGTTGTTGACCCCGCCAAGGTTTCGCGCACTGCTCTGCAGAACGCAGCCTCGATCGCTGGCCTGATGCTGACCACCGACGCCATGATTGGCGAACTGCCGGAAGACAAGGCAGCTGGCGGTGGCATGCCTGACATGGGCGGCATGGGCGGTATGGGTGGCATGGGCGGCATGGGCATGTAATTCGCCTGTTTCGTTGCTGTACCCCTGGGCCTGCGCGGGCAACTGCGCAGGCCCTTGTTGTTTGGGTTACCCGCCGCTGCCCCGCGGGTGACGATCGAGCGCCGCCCGAGTCTGTGCGGCAGCCCACCGGACCGAGTCGACATGCGTACCTTTCAGCACAGCTTTACCATCACTACCGAGAGCCGCAGCAGCATTGAAATCACGAGTCGACTGCAAAAACTCGTGCAGGCCACGCCAATCAAGACCGGCATTTGCCAGATCTTTGTCCGCCATACCAGCGCCTCGCTGATGATTACCGAAAACGCCGACCCTTCGGTGCGTCGCGACCTGGAAACCCTGCTCGCCCGCTTTGCCCCCGACGGCGATCCGGACTATGCGCACGACATGGAAGGCGACGACGACATGGCGGCCCATGCCCGCTCGGTGCTGACCGGCTCGGCGCTCAGCGTGCCGATTGGTGAGGCTCGCCTGTTGCTGGGTACCTGGCAGGGGGTGTATCTGTATGAGCATCGCGCCAGCAGCCACCAGCGCGAGATTGTCGTCACCCTGATGGGCTCATCGGGTCCGAATGAAAGCCGTTAGTGCGATCGGGCGGGCGGTCCGCGTGCCCACCCAGGCGCGCAGCGAAGCCAGCCAGTTCAGACAACTCATCCAGCGCTCGACTTGTTCGCTGTAGGCCCGGCCCGACCGGGACCACTGGCAAAAATGTTCGCAATTGTTTGAAACGAGCCGGTAACGGTTTTCGCCGATCCGCGAGCGGGCCCGGCGAACAATTTCAGCCCGGCCAAACCAGGCGGGCGAATCGATGGCTGACCAGCCATGACCACCGGCAAATTCGTCAAGGCTGATCTCCTCGACCGGGCCGACATGAAGGCCGAGCGAAAGTCCCGCATAGTGAACCACTTTGCCTTCCCCGACATAAATGCCGTGGTGGGTATAACCGCGCCGCGGGGTAATCAGATGCGCCCCGGGTTCGGGTACTGAGGCAATGGCTGACTGGCTGGCTGGTTTCATGGCTTGGCTCCTTTGCCATGGGTGCCGTCAGGGCGGAAACCGGTTCAAGCGAATACAATGACAGGCATCAATTCGCGCGTTATCTGCGCCACTCAGCCCCCTTGTCTGCACAACCCGAGAGAACCTTCCATGCGTGACACATTCAACTTCAGCGCCGGCCCGGCCACCCTGCCCGAGAGCGTTCTGGAGCAAGCCGCCAGCGAACTGCTCGACTGGCACGGTTGCGGCCATTCGGTCATGGAGATGAGTCATCGTGGCAAGCACTACATGAGCATTCACGCGCAGGCCGAGGCCGATCTGCGCGAGCTGATGGCCATCCCCGACAACTACCGGGTGTTGTTTCTGCAAGGCGGCGGTACGATGCAGTTCTCGATGGTGCCGATGAATCTGCTGAGCGAAAACGGCAGCGCCGATTACATCCACTCCGGTCAATGGTGCAAAAAAGCCATTGCCGCAGCGCAGCAACTGGGCCGGGTCAATGTCGCCGCCTCCAGCGAAGCGCAAGGCTTCACCTGCGTGCCCGATGAATCGACCTGGCAGCTCGACCCGAAGGCCGATTACGTCCACATCTGCCTGAACGAAACCATCGACGGCGTTGAATATTTCTTTACCCCCGACACCGGCTCGGTGCCGCTGGTGGCCGATGTTTCCTCGACCTTTCTGTCGCGCCCCCTGCAGGTCGCCGACTTCGGCTTGTTATATGGTGGGGCCCAGAAGAATATCGGCCCGGCCGGCCTGACCATTGCCATCGTGCGTGACGACCTGCTCGACCGCGCCCGTCCTGGCACCCCGCCGCTGTTGACCTACAAGGCCAACGCCGAGGCCGACTCAATGCTCAACACGCCCCCGACCTTTGCCATCTATGTTGCCGGACTGGTCTTCAAATGGCTGAAGGCCCAGGGCGGCCTCACCGGCATTGAGGCGCAGAACAAGGCCAAGGCGGCAGCTTTGTACAAGGCCATCGACGACAGCGATTTTTACGCCAACCCCGTTGCGCTGGCCAACCGCTCGCGCATGAACGTGCCATTCACCCTCGCCGACCCCAGCCTGGATGAAGCCTTTCTGGCTGGCGCCCAGGAGCGCAAACTGATTCAACTCAAGGGCCATCGATCGGTCGGCGGCATGCGCGCCTCAATCTACAACGCGATGCCCATGGCCGGTGTTCAGCGTCTGATCGACTACATGGCTGAATTCGAGAAAAGCCACGCCTGAGCCTGCACGGTCAGCCCATCTCCTTGCCGGAGCGGAGTGCGATGCGATGAATTTCAAGATTCAAGTGCTGAACAATATCTCGGCGGCCGGGTTGGCCGAACTTCCTGATGATTTGTACGCGGTGAGCCCCGACGCAGGTGAACCCGACGCCATTCTGGTGCGCTCGGCGCCCATGCACGACATGCCTATTGCCGCGTCGGTGAAAGCCGTCGCGCGTGCCGGGGCCGGCACCAACAACATCCCGGTCAGCACCCTCAGCGAACGCGGCATCCCGGTCTTCAACGCCCCCGGTGCCAATGCCAACGCGGTCAAGGAACTGGTGCTTACCGGCATGCTGCTTGCCGCGCGCAGACTGCCTGCCGCCCTCGCCTTCATCGACGGACTTGATCCGCAGGATCCCGATCTGGCCCGCCGGATCGAAGACGGCAAGAAGGCGTTTGCCGGCTACGAACTGGCCAACCGCACGCTCGGCGTGATCGGCCTGGGTAAGGTGGGCTGTCTGGTGGCCAATGCCGCGCTGGGCATGGGCATGAAAGTGATCGGCTACGACCCGAACATCACCGTTGATGCGGCCTGGGCGCTGTCGCACGACGTGCACAAGGCCAATGCCATTGCCGAGGTACTGGCCCAGTGTGATTTTGTCAGCCTGCATGTTCCGCTGCTTGATGCGACCCGCGGCCTGATCAACCAGGCGGCCTTCGAGCAGATGAAGCCGCAGGCGGTGTTGCTGAACTTTGCGCGCGCCGGCGTGGTCGATGAAGCAGCCGCCCTGGCGGCATTGCAGAGCCGGCAACTGGCGCAGTATGTCTGCGACTTTCCATCGGCCAGAACCTTGCGCCAGCCCGGCATGATTACGCTGCCGCATCTGGGCGCCTCGACCGGCGAGGCCGAAGACAATTGCGCACGCATGGTGGCCCGGCAACTGCGCGCCTTTCTCGAGCACGGCAACATCCACAATGCCGTGAACTTTCCGGCCGTGGACATGCCCCGCGAATCGAAGTATCGGCTGGCAATCGCCAACGCCAATGTCCCGAACATGGTCGGGCAGATTTCAACCCAGATGGCCGCCGCCAGCCTGAACATTCACAACATGATCAACAAGTCGCGCGACGAGGTGGCCTACACCTTGCTGGATGTAGACAGCCCCGTGCGCCGGGAAGTGATCGAGGCCTTGTGCGCCATCAAGGGCGTGCTCAGCGTGCGCTACCTGCCCGGCCACTAGCCGGCCCGTCCGGGGCCGGTCCGCGGGTCAGCGGGTCAGCGGGTCAGCGGGTCAGCGGCACCAGCATGCCACTCGAGGTAGCGGTGCCAAGCAGCCGGCCCTCGGCATCGAGCAGTTCGGCAGCCATGGAGCAAACCTTGCGACCCCGCCGGACGATCCAGCCGGTTGCCCTTACCGGGCCCGGGCCCACCTTTTCCAGAAAGCGAACATTGATATCAAGACTGGCCACGCTCATCGGTGGCTCGGTCGTCAGGATGACAGCGTGGGCCATCGCTGCATCCATCCAGGCGGTCACGAAGCCTCCCTGGGCGATGCTCTGATTGGAATGACAGAACGCCGGCAGGCAGTTGAATTCCAATGTGGCCTTGTTGGCCTGTGGATCGATATCGAGGACACGCATGCCACCCAGGGCTTGCATCAGATCGGGGTTGGGTGATTCAAACGGCAGCGCCGCCTCGGCTGATTGACTCATCAATTCTCTTCCTTGTTGGCATCGTCTCGAAACAGTACCAGCGTCAGGATGTCATACGATGCCACGAGCGCGTCATCCTGATTGGTCACTTGTACATCCCACACCACCACGCCCTGGCGCGGCTCACCGGCGCGCACCGGACGTGGCGCTTTGCGTTTGCAGGTAAGCCGGGCGCGAATCGTATCGCCAATGCCAACCGGTTTCACGAAACGCAGCGTGTCGAGCCCGTAGTTGGCCAGCACCGGCCCGGGCGCAGGTGACACAAACAAACCCGCTGCCGCTGAAAGCACGAAGTATCCGTGCGCAATGCGCTTGCCGAAGATCGACTCGCGGGCCGCGATCTCGTCGAAGTGCATGTAGAAGAAATCACCCGACAGACAACCGAAATTCACCAGATCGGCTTCGCTGACGGTACGCCGATGCGTCAGCAAGGAATCGCCAACCGCCAGTTCATCGTAGTGTTTGCGAAACGGATGCAGATCGGACTCATTGACGGGCGCGCCACGCACGTATTCGCCGGTAATGGCCGCAAGCATCGCCGGCGAGCCCTGCACGGCGCTGCGCTGCATGTAGTGGCGCACGGCTCGCAAGCCACCCAGTTCTTCTCCGCCGCCGGCCCGGCCGGGTCCGCCGTGCTTGAGCACCGGCAGCGGTGAGCCATGACCGGTCGATTCAACACCGGCTTGTTCGTCCAGCACATGCAGCCGGCCGTGACTGGCCGCCGCACGGGCCGCGGCCTGCGCGGCCACCGCCGGTGACGCGGTCACAAGCGTGGCCACCAGCGAACCGCCGCCCCAGGCCAGCATCTGCAGACCCTCATCAAGATCCTGGTAAGGCATCAGCGTGGCAACCGGCCCAAAAGCTTCGAGTTGATTGGCCAATCGGTTCGGGCCAGGCTGACGGTCCAGCAACAAGGTCGGCGCGAAAAAAGCATCCGGACTGACCTTCGTGCCGCGCGGCTCGGGTAGTGCGACGCCGCCGGTCAGGCATTCACATTCGGTGAGCAGGCGAGCAACCTGCTGCGCCACATCGTCGCGCTGGCTGGCGCCAACCAGAGCCCCCATCGTGACCCCCTCGACGGCCGGGTCACCCACAACAACCGCCTGAAGTTGCGCGGTCAGCGCTTCGGCCAGCGCCGGCAGTTGCGCATGAGGCACGAGGATGCGGCGAATGGCCGTGCATTTCTGCCCCGCCTTGACCGTCATTTCCTGCACCACTTCGCGCACGGCCAGATCAAACTCCGCCGAGCCCGCCCGGACATCCGGTCCGAGCAGCAGCGCGTTGAGTGAATCGGCTTCGACATTCAGGTTCACGCCGCGCTCGGTAACCGCCGGATGCGCGCGTAATTGATTGGCGGTGCCGGCCGAGCCCGTAAAGGTCAGGACATCGCCGCTTTGCAGCGCCGCCAGCAACGGCGCCGGTGGCCCGACCAGCAACTGCAGCGCACAGGCCGGCAACAAACCGCTGGCCACGATCAGGCGCACGCATTGCTCGGTGACATAACTGGTGACTGTTGCCGGCTTGAACAGGCACGGCATGCCCGCCAGAAAGGCCGGGGCGAACTTCTCGAGCATGCCCCAGACCGGAAAGTTGAACGCATTGATATGAACAGCGACGCCCGGCAGCGGCACCAGAATGTGGGTGCCGGCAAAACCGCCCTTGCGCCCCAGCGGCATCACCGGCCCTTCGTGCCAGATCTGGCCGTCCGGAAGTTCGGCCGCGCCGGTCGAGGCGTAGGAGAACAAGGTGGCAATCCCGCCTTCGATATCGACGGCGGCATCAGCGCGGCTGGCGCCGGTATGGGCGGCCAGTTCGTAAAGAGATTCTTTGTGTTCGCCGAGATATCTGGCCAGCGCCTTGAGGCGGGCCGCGCGTTCGGCAAAGCCAAGGGCCACCAAATCAGTGGGCGCTTGTTGACGGGCCTCGGCCAGAGCCTGCGGCAGATCGGCAGTCGTGACCGAGGTATGAGCAACGACCTGCCCTGAAATAGCGCTGTTGAGCGCCTGATCCGGTTCAGACCCCGACCACTGGCCAGCAGCCAGATAACTCTGAATGATTCGGTTTGCCACGTTCGGCCTCACCTGGATGAAAGGAATCAGGCGAGTGTAGCGTTTTGGCGGCGCG
>CAXBNM010000166.1:0-10108 GCA_963976885.1 uncultured Burkholderiaceae bacterium | reverse complement strand
TGCTCTCTGAGCTCATTGATTGCCGTGCTGCGCATCAGGTAGGGAACTCCCGGGAAGCCGCCCGCCATTCCGTTTTGTGTCTGCCGTACGCCTGGGCAGATGCGTCAACTTCCCGAGCAAGGACCCCCCGATGTTTGATGTGAACCTGTCTCTCGCTGCCGCGGACCCGCAGTTGTGGGCCGCAATCGAGGCTGAAAATGCGCGCCAGGAAGCGCATATCGAGCTGATCGCTTCCGAAAACTACACCAGCCCCGCCGTCATGGCCGCGCAGGGTAGCCAGCTGACCAACAAGTATGCCGAAGGCTATCCGGGCCGGCGCTACTACGGCGGTTGCGAGCATGTCGATACCGTCGAAACGCTGGCCATCGACCGGCTCAAGCAGCTTTATGGCGCCGAGGCGGCCAATGTGCAGCCCAATTCGGGCTCGCAGGCCAATCAGGCCGTGTTGCTGGCGTTTCTGAATCCGGGCGACCGCATTCTGGGCATGAGTCTGGCCGAGGGCGGTCACCTGACCCACGGCATGCCGCTCAACATGTCGGGCAAATGGTTTGAGGTGTCGTCTTACGGCCTGAATGCCGACGAGGCAATCGACTACGACGCGATGGAAGAAACCGCGCATCGCGACAAACCCAAGCTGATCATTGCCGGCGCGTCGGCCTACAGCCTGCGTATCGACTTCGAGCGTTTTGCCAAAGTGGCCCGCGATGTCGGGGCGATCTTCATGGTCGACATGGCGCATTACTCGGGGCTGATTGCCGCCGGTCTGTATCCCAATCCGGTGCCGTTTGCTGATGTGGTCACCTCAACCACGCACAAGAGCTTGCGCGGCCCGCGTGGCGGCTTCATTCTGAGCAAGGCCGAGCACGAAAAACGCATCAACTCGGCCGTGTTCCCCGGCCTGCAGGGCGGCCCGCTGATGCATGTCATCGCGGGCAAGGCCGTGGCCTTCCAGGAGGCATTGTCGGACGACTTCAAGCGTTATCAGCAAGGGGTTCTCGACAACGCCGACGCGCTGGCACGCACGCTGATCGAGCGTGGTCTGCGCATTGTGTCGGGGCGCACCGAATCACATGTGATGCTGGTCGATCTGCGCGCCAAGGGCATTACCGGCAAGGCGGCTGAAGCCGCGCTGGGCCGTGCGCACATTACCTGCAACAAGAACGCCATCCCCAACGATCCGGAAAAGCCGATGGTGACCAGCGGCGTACGCCTTGGCTCGCCGGCCATGACCACGCGCGGTTTCGGCGTGGCCGAATCGGTGCAGGTTGGCAATCTCATTGCCGATGTGCTCGATGCGCCCGAGGACGAAGCCAATCTGGAGACGGTGCGTGGCAAGGTTGCCGAGTTGACGCAGCGCTTCCCGGTTTACGGCAGCGCGAGCGGACAGCGCAAGGCCGCCTGAGCGATGCGCTGCCCTTTTTGCAGCGATCATCAGACCCAGGTCGTGGAAACGCGACTCTCGGACGATGGCGACGCGATTCGGCGTCGCCGTCGTTGTCAGGCGTGCAACAAGCGCTTCACGACTTACGAGCGGGTCGAACTGGTGATGCCCGCGGTGGTCAAGAAAGACGGCTCGCGGGTTGAGTTCGACACCGACAAGATTGCCGCCTCAATAAGTCTGGCCTTGCGCAAGCGCCCGGTCAGCACGCAGAAGGTGGCTGACGCCATTGCCGAGATCGTCGATCAGGTGCGGGCGACGGGGAGTCGTGAGGTGTCTACCGAGCGCATTGGCGGGCTGGTCATGGAGGCCTTGCGTAACCTCGACAATGTGGCCTATATCCGCTTTGCGTCGGTGTATCGCAGTTTTGAAGACATCGATCAGTTCACCGCGGCGATTCGCGAGGTCGGCCCCCACCAGGAGTGATCGGGGGCTGAACCGGGCAACGCAACGGCCGAGGGCCGCCGCGTTGCGGGTACTGCTGCCGGTGCTTAACTGCCGCTGCGAATCTGCGACAAGGTGCGGCCCGGCGTGATCATCTCCGGGTCGACGGTCAGTTCGATCAGGGCAAAGCGGCGCTTGTCCTTGATGCTCTGCAGTGCCTGCTCAAGCGCACCGCCAAACTCCTCGGTGGTCTCAACGCGGGTACCAAAGCCGCCGTAGGCGCCGGCCAGAGCCACAAAATCAGGATTCTCAAGTCCGGTACCAACCTGGTTGCCCGGATAGTCGCGTTCCTGGTGCATGCGGATCGTGCCGTACATGCTGTTGTTGAATACGATGACCAGAGGCGTGGCGCCAAACTGCGTGGCGGTGGCCAGTTCCTGGGCGTTCATCATGAAGTCACCGTCGCCGGCCAGGCACAACACGCTGCGCTCCGGCTCGGCAATGCTGGCCGCCACCGCGGCGGGCACGCCGTAACCCATCGCGCCCGAGGTCGGCGCCAACTGCGTGCGCAGACCGCCATAGCGCCAGAAGCGATGGCCCCAGGTGGCAAAGTTGCCGGCGCCATTGGCAAGGATGGTGTCGCGCGGCAGTTTGTCGGCCAGCGTCTGCATGATCTGCCACAGATCGAGTTTGACCTTGCCGTTGCCGGCCAGTGTTTTGATGACCGGCGGGCTTTGCTGCCATTGCTCGTAGGCGGCGCGGTTGGCGCGGGTGGTTGCCGACCAGTCGGCACCGTCGATGGTGATGTTTTCCAGTGCCGCGGCAAAGCCGGCCACGCCGGCATTGATCATTTGCTCGGCCTGATAGACGCGGCCCAGGTCGTCGGCGCCGGCGTGTACGTGAATCATCGGCACTTTGGGCGTCGGGATATCAAACAGCGTATAGCCCGAGGTGGTCATTTCGCCAAGCCGGGCGCCAATGGTGATTACCAGATCGGCTTCGTCCAGACGGGTTTTGAGCGCCGGATTGATGCCGATGCCGACGTCACCGATATAGCAGGGATGGTCGTTGTCGAGCAGATCCTGGCGGCGGAACACGCAGGCGGTGGCCAGGTTATGGCGACCCACAAAGTTGGCCACTTGCGCGCACGCGGTTTTGGTCCAGCCACTGCCGCCGAGCAACATCACCGGGTTTTTGGCTGCCGCCAGGCGGCTCGCAAAGCCTTGCATGTCGGCCGCCGACGGGCTGGCCTGCACCGGCGTGTAGGCGAGGCTGTCGCGCACCGTGGCCATTGAGGTGAGCATGGTTTCGGGCAATGACAGGGCGACCGGACCCATGCGGCCGCTGGTGGCGCGTTGCATGGCCTGAGCGATGTACTCGGGAATGCGCTCGACGCTGTCGATTTCAGCGGTCCATTTGGTGATCGGGCCGTAGAACTGGCGGTAGTCGATTTCCTGGAAGGCTTCGCGGTCGCGGGCGTCAGCGCCAACCTGGCCGATGATGACAACCATCGGGGTGCTGTCCTGATGGGCGGTATGCACGCCGATCGATGCATTGGTGGCGCCGGGGCCACGGGTCACCATCAGAACACCGGGCTTGCCGGTCAGTTTGGCGTAGGCGTCGGCCATGAAGGCGGCGCCGCCTTCCTGACGGCAGATTACGAACTTGGCTTCCTCGCTGTACTTATGCAGGCCTTCAAGCACGGCGAGGTAGCTTTCGCCGGGCACGCCAAAAATGGTGTCGACACCGTGAACCCGCAAAGCGTCGGCGAGAATCTGGCCGCCATGGCGGGCTTGGAGTGGGGAAGCATTCGTCATAACTTGCGTCTGGTCAGGGTCAAAGGGGCTTAAAGGTACCGCATCCTGTGGCGTCGGCCTATCGCTGCTGGTCTGAGTTGGCCGAACGGTCGGCGCGCAGGCAAATCGGCTCGGGCTGCGGCTTCGGTACACTGACGGCTCTGGCAGCGCGCGGCGCGGTCTGGCACGCCAGCCGACCCCCTTGGCAAGCGCGCTGCGGCACGAGGATCACCAACTTGTTTAGTGAACAGGATCACGAATTCATGAGCCGTGCGCTGGCGCTTGCCGCGCATGGACTGACGACGAGCACGCCTAACCCGCGCGTCGGTTGCGTCATCGTCAAAGATGGGCAGATTGTCGGCGAGGGCTGGCATCGGCGTGCCGGCGAGCCGCATGCCGAGGCTGTCGCGCTCGCGGCGGCCGGCCTGCAGGCGCGCGGCGCGACAGCCTATGTCACGCTCGAGCCATGCAGCCATCATGGTCGTACCCCGCCGTGTGCCGACGCCCTGGTGGCGGCCAATGTGGCGCGGGTGATTGCCGCGATGGAAGACCCCAATCCGAAAGTGCGCGGGCGCGGCCTGACCCGGTTGCGCGAGAGCGGTGTCGAGGTGCGCTGCGGGCTGCTGGCAGCGCCGGCGCGCGAACTCAATATCGGCTTTGTCAGCCGCATGACCCGCGGGCGTCCGTGGGTGCGGGCCAAGATTGCCGCCAGTCTGGACGGCACGACCGCGTTGGCCGATGGTTCGAGCCAGTGGATTACCGGTGAGGCCGCTCGCATTGACGGCCATCGCTGGCGCTCACGCGCCTGTGCAATCCTTACCGGCTACGGCACGGTGCGCGACGATGACCCGCAACTGAACGTGCGTCATGTCGAAACCGAACGCCAGCCGCTGCGGGTTGTCGTCGATTCGCGCCTCGAAACGCCGCCGGCGGCGCGCGTCCTTGCCGGTGGCAACACCTTGCTTGCCTATGCCGTCGAACACCCCGAACGCGCGGCCCGCCTGCGGGAGCAAGGGGCCGAGTTGCTCGCCATTGGCAATGCGGCGGGCAAGGTCGATTTGCCGGCGTTGCTGACCGCCCTGGGCGAGCGCGGCATCAACGAGTTGCATCTTGAAGCCGGCTTCAAACTCAACGGCTCGATGCTGCGCGAGAACTGCATCGATGAATGGCTGATGTACATGGCGCCGTGTTTTCTGGGGCCAGGCGCCGGCATCGCAAATCTGCCGGCCCTGACTTCGTTGCAGGATCGCCAGCAGTTTGCGCTGCACAGTGTTGAACAAATCGGCGACGACTTACGCCTGCTGGTGCGCCGCCCGGCGGTGCCTGATACCGACCTGAGCGTCGAGTCGTTGCCCACCAACTGAGCGTGTTCGCACGCCAACTGGCCATGGAGGTCATGTGTTTACCGGAATAGTTGCTGCCCGCGGGCAAATTGAAACCATCGAGCCGCTCGGCACCGATAAGCAGGCGGGTCTGCGTCTGATCATTGCCGCGGGCGGGCTCGATCTGAGCGATGTCGCCATTGGCGACTCGATCGCCATTCAGGGCGCTTGCATGACAGTCGTGGCGCTCACTCAGGATCACTTCACGGTCGAGGTGTCGGTCGAGAGCCTGACCCATACGGTCGGCCTCGATGCGCTCGGTCCGGTCAATCTGGAAAAGGCGCTGCGTTTGTCGGACCGGCTTGGTGGTCACCTGGTGTCAGGCCATGTCGACGGTCTGGGCGAAGTCGTTACTTTTGAGGCGGTTGGCGAGAGCTGGCGGCTGGAAATTCTGGCGCCGGCCGCCATTGGTCGTTATCTTGCCTACAAGGGCTCGGTGGTGGTCGACGGCGTCAGCCTGACCGTCAATGAAGTGCATGACACCGATGCCGGCACCCGGATTGCCATCAATCTGATTCCGCACACCTTCGAGGTCACCACGCTCGGACGTCTGAAGCCAGGGCTGCGTGTCAATCTCGAAATTGATCTGATCGCCCGCTATGTCGAGCGCATGGTCACCGCCCCCGGCGCCGAGGGCGATCTGCTCAAAGACCTGTCACGCTCGCGCTGACAACCTCCGGGTTGTGGTCCCAGAGTTCGGTGAACAGGCTGACCGCGTTGCTGATTTCAGCTTCGCCGACATCCCAGAAGGCCAGGTTCTGCTCGAAATGCGGGCGGCGCATTACGACGGCGTCGTCGGCGAGCAGCAAGCCGCGCTCGTAACCACGGTATTTTTCGTCGAGCCGGCGCACCTCAAACTGGCTGCCATGGCGTTGCATCAGGGCCATCAGGCGGGGGCAGTTGTGGCGCAGCAGATGAGTCTGCTGGAGCACGATCCGAATGCTGGTTTGCGGGCTGCGCAACAGCAGCCGGCCGAAATGCTCAGCCACGACGGGCCGGTCCAGCCCGTAAAAATAGCCGTCGCGGTCGTAGAGCCGAATCTGGCGTTGCGCGGTCTCGATCACGGTGTCGAAGGCCGAGCGGGCGTCGGTGCGCGAGTCAAAGCGCTGGTAGGTGAAACTGGGCAGCGTATCCATGGCCTCAAGTATTACAACCGACGGCGTTTGTGGGCAGGGGGGACATGGCCTCGTGACCGGCATTTTCGGCCGCCTGTCGACTCGTGTCGCGAGTAGAATAGCGCCATGTCACTAGCTACCGTTCATGAAATCATCGATGAGCTTCGCAATGGCCGCATGGTCATTCTGGTGGACGAAGAAGATCGCGAAAACGAGGGTGACCTCGTCCTCGCCGCTGACTTCGTCACCCCCGAAGCCATCAACTTCATGGCCCGCCATGCGCGCGGCCTCATTTGTCTGACCCTGACGCCGCAACGCTGCGAAGCCTTGCGGCTGCCGCTGATGGTGCACACCAGCGGCTCGGCTTTCGGCACCAACTTCACGCTATCCATTGAAGCGGCCACCGGGGTCACCACCGGCATTTCGGCCGCTGACCGGGCGCGCACGGTAGCGGTGGCGGTCGACCCCAATGCCGGCCCCGACGATATCGTCCAGCCCGGCCACATTTTCCCGGTCATGGCGCAGCCGGGCGGCGTGCTCGCCCGCGCCGGTCACACCGAGGCCGGCTGCGACCTGGCCGCGCTGGCCGGGCTCAATCCGGCGTCGGTCATTTGCGAAATTCTCAAAGAAGACGGCACGATGGCGCGGCTGCCGGATCTGCTCGAGTTTGGTCGCGAGCATGGGCTTAAAACCGGCGCCATCGCCGACCTGATCGAATACCGCAGCGCGCACGAGAGTCTGGTGCGCCGGCAACTCGATCAGCCCATCGAAACCCCCTGGGGCCAGTTCCGGCTGGTGACCTACCGCGACCAGCCCGGTGGCAACGTTCATCTGGCGCTGGTACATGGCGACATCGACAAGGCCGATGAGGTCCTGGTTCGGGTTCACGAGCCGGTCACGCCGATCGACCTGATCGTGGCGTCTTCGGGCACCCATTCCTGGCCGGTTGGCAAGGCCTTGCAGGCCATTCAGGAGGCGCCGGCCGGCGTCATGATCATGCTCAATTGTGCCCAGAGCGGCGATGACATGGCCCGCCAGATCGATCTGTTCGGTGCCGGCGGCAAAGGCGCAGATAAAGGTGAAGCCTCGGGCAAATTCGATCTGCGCACTTATGGCATGGGGGCACAAATCCTTCGTGATCTCGGTGTTTCCCGAATGCGTGTATTGTCGGCCCCCCGTCGCATGCCCAGCATGACCGGATTCGGCCTTGAAGTTACCGGTTTTCACGAAGGCTGAACGGCTCTGCCCATCTCGATTGCCCAGGAGGCAACACCCATGTCAGTTGAAATTTTTGCAGCAGACCTCGATGCTCAGGGCATCCGGATCGGCATTGTTCAGTCTCGTTTCAACGAGGCCGTCGTTGTGCCCTTGCGCGACGCCTGTCTGGCCGAACTGGAACGGCTTGGCGTGGACGAAGACGATATCTTCCTTTGTACCGTGCCGGGGGCGCTGGAAATTCCCTATACGCTCGAGCAGATGGCACGTACCGAACAGTTCGATGCGCTGATTGCCCTGGGCGCGGTCGTGCGCGGTGAAACCTACCATTTCGAAGTCGTGTCCAACGAAAGCGCGGCCGGCATTACCCGCGTCACGCTCGACTTTGCACTGCCGGTAGCCAACGCCATTCTGACCGTCGACAATGACGAGCAGGCGCTGGCACGGGCTGCCGAGAAGGGCGCCGATGCGGCGCGGGTCGCGGTCGAAATGGCCAACCTGACCGATTCCATCAGCGAGCTCCAGGGTGAGCTCGGCGACTCGTGAGTACTGCCGCGCCGAAGGCGCGCGCCGGCGGTGGGCGTAATGCTCGTCGACGGGCTCGGGAGTTTGCGGTGCAAGGGCTCTACGAATGGATCGTCAGCGGCAGCGATGGCGGCGTCATCGATGCCGGTCTGCGCGCCTCGCCGGGCTTTGACCGCTGCGACAAGCCCCATCTGGACAGTCTGTTGCATGGCTCAATCCGTGATGTCGCCCATATCACCGATACCTTCGGCAAACACCTGGACCGCCCGATCGAGCAGGTAAGCCCGGTCGAGCGCGCCATCCTGATGCTCGGCACCTACGAATTGTTGCACCACCCCGAGGTGCCGTACCGCGTCGTCATCAACGAGGCTGTCGATCTGGCCAAGGTGTTTGGCGGCCCCGAAGGACACCGCTTCGTGAACGGCATCATGGACAAGGTGGCTGCGGCCAGTGGCGTCGCCCAGGGCTTGCGGTGACATTCATCGGCGCGGCGCCTCATGAATGAATTCGATCTGATCGAGCGGTTTTTCAATCGCGGCCCGGCCCGTCAGGCCGAGCTGGGTATCGGCGACGATGGCGCTTTGCTGGGTGCCAGCCGCCAGGGGCGCGCTCTGGTCTGCGACACGATGGTCGAGGGCCGGCATTTTTTGCCTGATGTCGATCCGAGCAGTCTGGGTCACAAGGCGCTGGCGGTAAACCTGTCTGATCTGGCGGCAATGGGGGCGCAACCCGAAGCTTTTCTGCTTGCGCTTACCTTGCCGCAGGCCGATGCCGATTGGGTGGAGGCTTTCGCGCGTGGCATGTTTGCGCTGGCCGACCGCTTCAATTGCGAACTCATCGGTGGTGACACCACCCGCGGACCGCTGAGCATCACGATTACCGCGACCGGCCATGTCGAAACGGCGGTGGCGCTGCGGCGCGGCGCGGCCGAACCCGGCGACGATCTGTGGGTGTCGGGCGCACTGGGCGCAGCCGCGATGGGGGTCGAAGTGCAGGGCGGCCGTCTGGTGGCACCCGATGCCGCCGTGGCCGAGCAGATCAACAAGGCTTTGAACTGGCCTGAACCGCGCGTGGCGCTGGGCAAGGCCTTGCGGCATTTCGCCCGTGCCGCCATCGACATTTCGGACGGGCTGGTCGGTGATCTGGGTCACATTGCCAGCCGTTCACGGGTCGGGATCGAGCTGCGTGCCGATCTGGTGCCGCAGGCGGCCTGCCTGGCCGGGTTGGCCCCCGAGCTTGCGTTGGCGCTCGCGCTCAATGGTGGCGACGACTATGAACTGGCCTTTACCGCGGCGCCCGAAAATCGGCCGACCATCGAGCAGATCGGCCTTGAACTCGGGCTGGCGCTGACCCGTTGCGGTCAGATCAACTCGGGCGAGGGGATCAGTGTGGTCGAGGCGCGCGGCCGGCCAGTGCCGATGGCACGCGGCAGTCACGATCACTTCCAGGCTTAGTCCCCCGGTATGGCTGCCAATCCGCCGCTTGACCGTGCTTTCATGCGCGAGCACCCCGCCCATCTGATTGCGCTCGGTTTTGGTTCCGGACTGGCGCCGTTCGCGCCCGGCACCTTCGGCACGCTGGCCGGGTGGTTCGGCTTTGTGCTGCTGGCGCCCTGGCTGAACGATATTGCCTGGGCGGTACTCATCGCGGTCGGCTTTGTGGTCGGGCTCTGGTGTTGCCGGCGGGTCATTGATGCGCTGGGCGTGCATGACCATCCCGCCATCGTCTGGGATGAAATCCTGGCCTTCTGGCTGATCCTCTGGGTGGCCGGGCCGATGGTGCCGGACGGGGCCAGTGGCTGGTTGCATCAATTGGTGTTGTTCGGTTTGTTCCGCTTTTTCGATGCGGTCAAACCGCCACCGATATCCTGGCTCGACAAGAATGTGCCGGGCGGGCTGGGCGTCATGCTCGATGATCTGGCCGCCGCACTTGCCACTTTGTTCATTTATGCTGCTGGCATTCGAGTCTTTTCCGGAGTGGGAGCATGAGCGCGCAAACCGCAGACACCGATCTGCAACAGATGCAGGCACAACTGGATGCATTGGCTGGACGGCTGGGTACGCAGGCGGCTGCGGCCGGCCTGATGCTGACGACCGCCGAATCATGTACCGGCGGCGGCATTGCGCGGGCGCTCACCGAAACAGCCGGTTCCAGTGACTGGTTCGATCGGGCATTCATTACCTACAGCAACGCGGCCAAGTCCGACATGCTGGGCGTGCCCGCACCCCTGATCGCCAGTCATGGCGCGGTAAG
>CAXBNM010000165.1:0-10117 GCA_963976885.1 uncultured Burkholderiaceae bacterium | reverse complement strand
GGCAATTTCGCAGCCAGTCACGCAGGAGCCAGCCAGGCTGCGCACCACCTCGAAATCAATTTCATTGAAGGCGTCGGCCGCGTAGTTGGCATTAAGAAAGCGGATCAGCGCCTGCAGCTCTCGCGAAACGCCTTGCTCCATCGCCTTGAATTGCGCGATGGTCTGCCGCACAAGCGCCTCATCGGGTGCCTGCGTGCCACGGCCAATACCGGCATAAGTCACCGGCGAGGCGACAAAGCGCGCCGCTTCATACAGATTGGCGCCGTCAAACACCGCCGAGGCATTACCAGCCATGTGCAGCATCTCGTCGAGCGAATCCTGGTAGACGGTGTGGCCGACACAGAAGAACAACACATCGGCATCACCGACCGCGCGCGGCAATGAATTGGTGAAGTAGTCGGTCAGACCGGCTTTGCGCAGATTCTGGTCATCGGGTTTCACGTACGGATCATGCAACACGACCGTAGCACCGCGCTCCATCAGTTGCCGGGCCAGTACCAATGTCGGTGAATTGCGCGTGTCTTCGGAGTCGAATCGATACGCGGTACCAAGCAAGGCTACCGTGCGCCCCTGCAAGGCGCCGAGTTTGCGCTCGGCCAGCGCAATTGCGGCGGATGGTGACGCATCATTGATGTGCCGCGCATTGAGAATATGGCTGTCACTGACCTCAGCGCCCGACTGATAGCGACGCCACCACAGCAACACGCCGTCTTTGGGCAGGCAATGACCACCGACCCCGACCGAGGGCACCAGAATCGCCCCACTGGGCACTGCCGTGGCGCAGCCGGAGGCGGCATCCGATTGCGCCAGCCGATGATTGACTTCATCGCGCAGCACAAAGAAATCGATATCGGCCTCGTCACACTGACGCACCAGTTGCGCGGCAAAGGCAATCCGCACATCGCGATAGGCGTTCTCGAGTGTCTTGACGAACTCGGCCGTCATGCTGTTGGTCTGATGCAGATGGCCACGGGTAACGATGCGCGAATAGATGCGATTGATCAGCACCGGCGTCAGCGGGTGCAGACCGGCTACCAGTTTGTCCGACTGGGCAACCCGTTCAACCAGCCGCCCCGGCATCACACGGTTAGGACTGTTGCCAAGCAGGACATCAACGCCTTCAATGAGACCGTGCGCGGCAAAGCGCTCTCTGATGACCGTATGCATGCTTGAGGGCGCCAGCGTACTTTCGAACACCACGACAGGAATATTGCCGGCCGGGCGCTCTTGCAGGGCTTCACCCAGACAATCGAGCGACTCCATCAGCGGGCCGTAGTCGGGTCCGAAGCCGTCGCGATCGGTCTGAACACTGATCAGAATCAGATCGGCATCGGCAATGTCGGCGTAGTCGTGCGTCGCCGACAGGCAACCGCGACTGTAGGCGCCAGCCACCAGGTCATCCAGATCAGGCTCGATGCCGCCAATGACCGAACGCCCCTGATTGATCGCATCAACCTTCCAGGCCGAAGTTGGCGAGGCCCGCTGCACCACAACCACTTGCGCAGGCTCATCATTACCTTCACGAATGCCGGCATGCGCCAGCAAAGCAGCCATTGGCATGCCAACGATGCCTGGCCCGATCACTGCGATCTTGCGAACGCTCCAATGAAACTTGCTGGCAGATTCAAAACTCAATGGCATGTCGTGGCCTCGGAAACAATGAAATGGAAATATTGATTGGCTCAGGCGAGCAGAACCGCTTCCGCGATTCGCTCATCTCGATAAACAGGGACTTGATGATCAGCGTCGAGAAACTGTCGATGCCAGAGTTCAAGTTGCAGCGCGCCCCACAATGCGCGACCGAATTCATTTTCGTTGTCGATCAGGTGTTCGATCTGCACCGGGTCGAACAGGCCACGCTCACGGGCAGCGCGTGACAACAAGGTGTCGCGGACGAACTCACGCGCCGGCCCTTTGATCCAGCGTTGCAAGGGCACCGGGAAACCCATCTTGTCGGTTCGGTGCACGATGCTGTCGGGCAGCCAGTTCTGAGCGGCCTGACGCAGAATGGCTTTGGAAAAACTGCCTTCAAGCAAGGTTCGATCAGGCGCGGCCATGACCCGCTCGGCCAGCGCCGTATCCAGAAACGGCACCCTCGACTCAAGCGATGCCGCCATGCTGGCGCGATCCTCGACATGCAGCAACGAAGGCAGATTCACCATCAGATCGAAGTGCATCATCTTTTTCAGATGAGATACCTCACGCGGGCCGTTGAAGACCGCTTCGAAACGCTCGGCCACCTGACTGTGTTGCAGTTGCACCCGCAAGCCGCCACTGAGCAAACCGGCACTGGTGTCGAGCCGGTTCATGATCTGGAAGTAGCGTTCATGGCCGGGCAGATCGAGCCCCGAACCCAACACCTTCTTGATAAGCGGCTGGTAATTGGACAGCCCGCCCAGACTCGGCTCAATCTGTCCGAGCGACAAACTGGATCGGGTAATGGCTTCGCCGCTCACCGATGCGCCCAGGCTCTCTTGCAAGGCGCCGATCAGATAGCGCGCATAGCCGGCAAACAATTCATCACCACCCTGACCGCCCAGACACACACGCACTTCCTTGCTGGCCTCGCGGGCGACGACGAACTGCGGAAACAAACCCGGACCGGCGGTCGGCTCATCCATCGCGAGCACCATCGCCGGCAGCTCATCGACAAACTGCTGCTCGGTCGGATAGATCGTATGCATGCGTGCGCCGACATGCTCAGCCACCGCACGCGCATGCGCAGACTCGTCATACGCCGGGCCTTCATGGAAGGCACCGGTAAAGGTTGGCATGGGCGCGCCGGTATCGGTGCGCAGGCGTTCGCTGGCCAGAGCGGCAATCATGCTCGAATCGAGACCACCGCTGAGCATCGCACCCACCGGCACATCGCTGCGCATCTGCCGGTTGACACTGGCTTGCAGCAGATCAGTAACCTCATCGGCGGGCAGATTGCGTTCGCGGGCCTCGAGCGACAATGTCCAGTAGCGGCGTCGCTGTACGCGCAGCGACGCCAGTGTCACCACTTCAAGATGACTGGGTTCGAGTTTTTCGATACCGCGAAACATCGTCCGCTCACCCATCACCAGTTGCAGCGACAGATAGTCTTCGAGCGCTACCGGATCAATTTCGCGTCGCACCTGAGGGTGGCGCAACAAGGCCTTGATTTCGGAAGCGTAAATCAGTTGCTCACCGACTCGCACCCGATACAGAGGTTTGACGCCAAAAGCGTCTCGAGCGGCCAGCAAACTGTTGCTGCGCTGATCGTGCAGCACGAAGGCAAACATGCCGTTGAAACGCGGCACCGCATCGGCCCCCCATTGCAGATAGGCTCGCAACAACACCTCGGTGTCGGACGCCGTTGCAAAGCGATGCCCCAGACCGATCAACTCAGTACGCAACTCACGGTAGTTGTAGATCTCACCATTGAACACCAGGCTGACGCCTTCGGCCTGCATCGGTTGCGCGCCCCCGGCCACATCGATGATGGCCAGACGTTTGTGATGCATCGCCACGCGCGGGCCGATCAACACACCGTGTCCGTCCGGGCCGCGATGTTCCAGGGCCGCGGCCATGTGATTGAGCAACGCGGCCGGGGTCGAGCCTTCCGCCTGCGCGATGACTACGAAGCCGCACATCAATGACCTCCCGACAGCGACTGACCAGGCAAGCCGACCGGCACACTGCTCGCCGTCTTGCACAGATGCGCGTGCTCACTCATGGGTCGCAAGTCGAAGTGGCGTTGCAAGACCTGCAGCACTTCGAGCAACAAATCGGTTTTGGCTTCACTGCTCAACTCCATCCCGGGAAAGAAACTCAACTGCGGCGCCTGATCGCCACCGATTACATCAAGTGGATGCAGCAGGAAACTCGGCGCGGTACCCGTCAGACGACACATGCCGATAGCCATGTACAGATAGGCGAACATCAGCTGGCGCGAGAAGCGCGCCAGAAACGAGAGGTAGCTGAAGTGAAACGGCGTTCGCAACAACGGTATCGTGGTGACCGGAATTTCCAGCAACTGGCGTTCATTGTCGAAGGCCCACCGATACGGTTTGAGCGGGCGCAAACCATCGGCGAAGTTGCCAAACAAGTCTTTGCGTCGCTCGCGTTCGGCGGCACTCAGGTTGGCCGTCCAGAAGTAATACATACGGGCAATCGGTCCGAGCCAGGTGGGCAGCGTTGAGGCGTCATACAGATAGCCGCGCTCTTGCAGAATGCGCAGCAACGAAGGCGACCAGCTGAAACCCGGCCCCCGAAAGCCCACCGGCCGCACGCCGGCTGCCTGACGAATCGCATGGTCGGTACGATCGATTTCCGCGCTCAATGCAGCGTCATCATATTCGGCCAGCCACGGCTCGTGTTCGTAGGAGTGATTACCGATTTCATGACCACGTGCAACGATCTCACGCAATGCCGGCGCGTTGACTTCATCTTCGGCATCAAGACCAACCACAAAGAAGGTGAGTTTCAAATCGGCCCGGTCGAGCACATCAAGCATGTACGGCACAAAGGTCGGTAGATATGACGGTCGCTGCTCCCAGGCCGGATCACCATGAATCTTCAAGTACGACCAGAGGTTATCCAGATCAAGCGAAATACTGCCAACGGGGCGAGTGCGTACGGACTTCATCTCAAGCGCCTTGTTCGGTGGTTTGCTCACGTTCGGCCGATCGCGCTTTGTCGGCGGTGTCGGCGGCGACATCGGGACCAAACCCGGTGACAGCAATACGTGGCTCCTGCTGATCATTTGGCGCAACCACCGCAGGCGGTGCAGCATGGGTGACTCGCAACACATCCTCAACATGTTGTTGAGCCAGTGCGAGAGTCTCGTTGACATTCAGAGTGCCATAAGCAATGCGCGCCGCGTTGACGAAGTGAATGTGCGGCACAGAGGTACTGACCGGCGGCATCACGTCACGCGAGTAGTTGAGCGTTGAAATCGGCAGCACCCGACGCGCCCTGGAGAGCTTGCAATCGAGCACATCGGATCGATCGAATCCGGGGTGCATCTTTTCGAGTCCGGCGTAGAAGCGGTCGCGAATTTCGCCGGCGCTCAGCTTCCATTCCGCAGCCTCTTGGGGCAGGTACAAGGGCAGATAAACCAGCGAGTTGCCACCAAAGGTTTGCGTACCCATCAGCGCAGTCATTTCAATCACGCCGGTGAACGGCATATTGCCGTCAGTCAGGTTCGTGACGTAGTAGGGCGAGAGTGGCTTCTTGAGCAACAACGCCGCACAGATCACCCCCTGATACGGCACATCGGCGAGCCGCTTCTTTTCGGCCGGCTGCAACTCAGGACACAAAGCCTGTGCAATGACTGGCGCAACAGTCATTACCACCTCATCGAAGTGCGCAACGTCACCGTCCTGCGTTTCAATCATCACATGGGGCGCAGCACCGCGTACGGTCTTGATCGGCGTGCCGGTACGCACGGCCACGCCAAGCTCATCAAGGCGACGCAGCAAGGCATGAACAACAATGGCATAGCCGCCGTCGATAACCCCGAATTGTTCGCGCTTGAGTCCGGAGCGGCGCGCAGCGTACAAGCGCGCAATGATGGCCCAGATGAAGGCGGCACTGGCATGACGATAGTTGTCACCGAGTTTGCTTTTGAGCAGCGGCTTCCAGATTTTTTCAACAACCCGCTTGCCCGACCAACGGGTCAACCAGTCAATGGCAAGGATTTTCTCCAGACGTTCGGGGCGCCGGATGCGACCAGCCATTGAGATGGTCATGGCCAGCCGGGTCTTGTCGATCAAACTCAGCGGCTCGAACTTCAGGAACTCCCAGGCATTGGACATGCCGTGCAGTTTGTCGTCGGTATAAAAGCCGGTCCGTGAAGTGCCGAAACGCAGACGATGCTCAAGCCCCAGTTCTTTCAGCAAACCGCGCGTGTGCAGATCGGACAACAACACGACATGATAGAAGCGATCCCATTGATAACCTCCAAACGTAGCGGTGCCGGTCAGACCGCCGGCGTTTGCTTCGGCTTCATACACAATGACTTCGCGACCCGCCTGCGCCAGACGCAAGGCAGTCATCAATCCAAGCATGCCAGCACCGACTACTGCAATGCGTGACGGGGACTTGCTGGCGCTCATGGCCGTTCTCCTTTGTCGGCCTGAGGCTGCTGACCACCGATCTGGCGGCGCAACTTGACCATCTGAAAATAGGTTTCTTCGTAATACTTCTTGCCTTGCAGCGACACGGCGCCAAGACCAAGCAACTGCACCGCGAGAATCAAGGCTCCGATGGCCAGCACCGCTGTACTGGTGGCAACCTCGACGCCGGCGCCGGCCTGCCATAACCACGACAGCAAACGCATGCTCGAGGAGCGCTTGGGCGCCTCGACCAGCTGCGCGGTCCAGTCCAGGTGCGCAGGAACCTCTTCGATGCGCCCGCCAAGAATCATCGTCTTGTAGACAATCTCGGGCATGATGCCCATGCCTTGCGCCTTGGGTTCGAGGGCGCGAATGAACGGTCCGTCATAAGCGCGCACCATGCAGGTAAAGGTGACATGCTGCTTGCCCGACAACCACGAAAACATATGGTTGGCCCAGCGACTCAACACCAGCCGCAAGCGCGGCACGTTGGTGGTACGCCCGCCTTCCATGTACGGTGACGCCAGGACCAGCTTGGCAGCGGTACCGTCGATGGCACTGAGCAAGGTTTCGATCGTGCGTACCGAATAGCTCAGGTCGACATCGAGCGTAATGACGTAGTCGCCACGCGATGCGGCGAACGCCGTTTTCAGCGCCTGACCAAGACCGAAATTGGCGGGATGGTGAATCACCGACAAGTTCGGATACGTTGCCATCAGGCGCTCGGCAATTTCACCGGTTTCGTCACGACTGCCATCGTTGACCAGCAGCACTTCAAAGCGCCACTGATGGCGCAGGCCATGCAGATAACCCATGATCGCCGCCAGGTTGCGTTCAAGCACCTCGGCTTCGTTGTAACCGGGAATGACCACGGTGACCAGGCGACGCTCATGCGCTCGGCGGGTACGGGTCGCGTCATTCGCTGCCGCTGCCGACTGGATCGAGCCGGCAGACTTGGACTGCGAGGGAAAGGTTGTCAGAGCATCAGGCATAACCGTCATTGAACGGCTTTCCTTCTTTTCTGACCGTGAACTTTATGGCGCTTGGCGTCATTTATTTCGACAAACCGCCTGATGTGCGCAATGTCACAGGCAAGCGCTGGCATGCGCCCAACAATCGAGGCTTGCCGCAAGGCCAGGTCAGCCAGAAGAGCCAACCATGAAAGCCCGCACAGCCAGTCGGGACGCACAAGCTGTTGTCGTCCGATGCATTTGCCGTGGCAGCTTCGCGCTGCTGACAATGCTTACTCTTGCCGGCGCCGCCCAGGCCGCCGACACCACAGCCTCGCTTCGCATTGCCCCGCCCGAGCCATCGGCCAGTCACTGTTCAAGCAATGACTTTGGCGCGATGCAGATCCGCATCGGCCTGCACGCAAGCTTGCAGGCCTGCTTTCGCAATGTTGCCGTGCGTGACGACCGTGGCACCGCCTTTGTGACGATTCCGCGTGAGTTCGAAGGGCGCCCGGTGACCCGGAAAGAGTTCGACACCTTGCGCGCCGATATTGTGAAGTCAGAAAACGCAATGTATGAAGCGTCACGACACACGCGCAAAAGCAACCCGCTGCAAGCAAACGAGCGCCCGCGTCCGATTCCGCTCGGCATCTTTGATCATGCCGATGACCGGGTCGGCTATGCCTATGCCTACGCCGTCTCGCGCAGCAACAAGCAAGGCGAGGCGGTAGCGCAAGCCATGATGCGCCTGGAGTCGTTTGTACTCGTGCGCGATCAGATTATTGTGCTGATGCTGATTGCGCCGGTGCGCGATGGCGACGATGCCGCCGACACCTTTGATCTGAGCGAGCAATGGGCGCGGACCATCGTCAACGACAATCGCCAGCCCGCCATTGACGCCGTCACCGACAAGCCGGCCCGCAGCCGCCAGCATTCAGATGCTGGCCGCCGGCAGGCACTGGCCAGCCGATGAACAGCTGAACAACCCGCCCGTTCAGCCGGCGCGGCCTGCCGGCCCCATCAGTTCATTGGACGGCAAGGTTTCATCGAGCAACTTGTGGGCGGTAGCCACCCCGGCCACCGGCAGACCGGCCGGATCGAGTTTGCCGATCTGAACAAGCACGCTGGCCTGATCCCAGTAGATGTGCTCGTGATAGAGCTTGTCGCCACGGAATTTCACGATGGCCACCAGCGGCACCTCGACTGTTTTGCCGGTCGGCGCCACGCCGGGCAGCATCCAGGGAATTTCGGTGGTGTGCGTAAAGCAGAACAGCATCTCATCGACGACCTGGGTCGCCCCGACCGTGCGCGAGATAGGCACCAGCCGGGTGTCGGGCGGATTGCTGTTGACGAAGAAGTTTTCGTAGAAGTGGGCGAGATGCTTGTGACCGACCCCACCGGTCATGGTCGGAATGTGATTGACATAGGGTTCGGCCACCATCGTGGCCATGGTGGCGGGGACGTCTCGAGTGGCGAATTCATACTCGCAATGCTTGTCCCAGAGCGCCGAGAGGTTGTAGTGCGGCCCCAGTTCGCGACGCAAGGCCGCCACTGAGCGCTCGTGAGCCATCAGCGCAGAAGGCTTGTCATAGTGCTCACCGCCTTCGCGGGCAAACGCGTGGTCGACGCCAGGATAAACATACAACTCGATATTGCTGCGACCACTCAACGCAGCCTGAATTTTTTCCTGCGCCTCGGGCGGACAAAAACCATCTTGCGCGGCAAGGTGCAAGACCAGCCGGGCGTCGATTTTGCTGGCCTCATCCAGGGCCGCTTCAATGCCGACCCCGTAATAGCCCACGGCAACATCCACATCAGTGCGACACGCCGTCAGGTAGGCGAGCTTGCCCCCCAGACAAAAGCCCACGCAGCCGGTTTTACCCACGCATTCGGGCCGCGCCCGCAAGGCCTTCAGGCTGGCCGCAATGTCGTCAACGCCGAGTGCTTCGTCAAAGCCTTTGAACAACTCGAAAGCGCGTTGCCAGTCCGCCTCGGTGTAGCCCAGTTCGATGCCGGGCTCTTGCCGCCAGAACAGATCAGGAGCAAGCACGACATAGCCTTCTTCGGCGTAATAGTCGGCTACTTCCCGCATGGTGTCGTTGATACCGAAAATTTCCTGAGCCAGCACGATGCCCGGCCCTTTGCCCGCTGCCGGGACCGCCAGATAAGCACGAAACTTTCCTGATCCGTCCGCTGCCGAAACCTCAATCCATTGACCCGCCATGATTCTGTCTCCTGTGCATGTGCCGCCAGTTCGAGCCGCTTCGACCGGCAAACTGGTTAAACCTTGATCCTCAGGTTATCGTACGACGAGTTGAACGTAAGCCAACGCCACTGCTTCCAAGCCCCAATCGGGTGACGCAAGACCGAACAGCTTGCCGCCCCAGGAGACCGACCCATGGACATTACCCGTTGCACTGCGCTGGTCACCGGCGCCAATCGAGGCCTCGGCCGTGCGATAACGATGGCCTTGCTGGCCAGCGGCGCCACCAAGGTTTATGCCGCCACCCGCCAACCCGATATGCTGGCCGACCTTGCCGCCCGGCACGGCGATCGCCTCGAAACCTTGCAGCTCGACATCACCGACGCCGCCCAGGTGGCCGCTGCCGCCGCCCGCTGCACCGATGTCAATCTGCTGATCAACAATGCCGGCATCAACCGGATGCAAGGGCTCATCGCGGCTCGCAGCACCGACGACGCCCGAGCCGAAATAGAAACCAACTATCTGGGCACCCTGGCCATGTGTCAGGCCTTTGCGCCGGTGCTCGGCGCCAACGGTGGCGGTGGGCTGGTCAATGTGTTGTCGATTCTGGCCAAAATCACATTGCCCGCCATGGGCTCGCTATGTGCGGCCAAGGCGGCCGGACTTCGCTTGACCGAAGGCGTGCGGGCCGAACTAGCCGCGCAACAAACCTATGTGGCGGCCTTGATGACCGGTGCGCTCGACACCGATATGAGCCGCGACTTCCAGGGGCCGAAATCAGACCCGGCCGAGGTAGCAACGATTTTGCTGCGCGGCATCGAAGCGAAGCAGCCGGAAATCTATGCCGGCGAAATGTGTGACTGGATCAACGATGCGTTGAT
>CAXBNM010000164.1:0-10142 GCA_963976885.1 uncultured Burkholderiaceae bacterium | reverse complement strand
CTACAAACTCGGTGCCCGCAAGCCGTTTTTCCATACGCTGGTGGCGGCGCTGGCCGATGAGATGGGCGATGCCTATCCTGAATTGCGCAAGCAGGCCGCCCGCATCACCGATGTGTTGCAGCAGGAAGAAACACGCTTCTTCGAGACCATCGCCAATGGCATGGACATGCTCGAAACCGCGTTGGCACCCTTGCGCGGCAAGGCCGATGCGGTGCTCGACGGTGAGCTGGCGTTCAAGCTGCACGATACCTTCGGGTTTCCGCTTGATCTGACCGCCGACGTCTGCCGCGAAAATGGCTTGCGCGTCGATGATGCCGGCTTCGATGCCGCCATGGCGCGCCAGCGGGAACAGGCCCGCGCTTCGGCCAAATTCCGGATGAGTCAGGCGCTCGACTATCAAGGCGTGGCCACGGATTTTCAGGGCTATGAACAACTCGGCGTTGAGGCCAAGGTCACGGCCTTGTACCGGGAAGGGCAGGCCGTCGAACAACTGGCGGCCGGCGAAGACGGGGTCATCGTGCTTGACCGCACGCCGTTTTATGCCGAATCCGGTGGTCAGGTCGGCGATCGGGGTCAGTTGCTCGCCGGCGGCGCGTTGTTCCGGGTCGAAGACACGCAAAAAATTCAGGCACAGGTGTTCGGTCATCACGGCACCGTGCAGGAAGGCACGATCAAGCAAGGCGATACCGTGCAGGCGCGGGTCGACCAGGCCAGCCGCGCAGCCACCATGCGCAACCACTCGGCCACTCACCTGATGCACAAGGCCTTGCGCGAAGTGCTCGGCGACCATGTGCAGCAAAAGGGTTCGCTCGTTGATGCCGACAAGACCCGGTTCGACTTCAGCCACAACGCACCGGTGACGCGCGAGCAGATCCGTCAGATCGAAACCATCGTCAACCGCGAAGTGCTCGCCAATGAGCAGGTGGCTACGCGTCTGATGAGTTACGACCAGGCCATCGAGGCCGGCGCCATGGCTTTGTTCGGCGAAAAATACGGCGATCAGGTCCGGGTGCTGAATATCGGCTCGAGCTGTGAACTCTGTGGCGGCACCCATGTCAGCCGTACCGGCGATATCGGCTTTTTCCGAATTGCCTCTGAAGGTGGCGTTGCCGCCGGCGTGCGGCGCATCGAGGCCGTGACCGGCGAGCGCGCCATCGAGCGGGTCAATGCTCTCGAAGATCTGGCCCAGCAGGCCGCAGCGGCGGTGCGCAGTCAGGTCAGCGAGTTGCCGGCCCGGGTGCAGGCGATGGCCGATCAGCTCAAGGCGATGGATCGCGAGATGGCCAGCCTGAAATCGAAAATGGCCAGCGCGCAAGGCGGCGATCTGGCCGCTCAGGCGGTTGAGCTGGCCGGCGTACAGGTGCTGGCCGCGCAACTCGACGGTGTTGATGTCAAGACCATGCGCGAGACCATGGATTAGCTCAAAGACAAACTCGGCACCGCAGCCATCGTGCTGGCCAGCATCAGCGGCGACAAGGTCAGTCTGATTGCCGGCGTTACCGCCGATGCCACCGACCGGGTCAAGGCCGGTGAGTTGGTCAACTTTGTAGCCCAGCAGGTTGGGGGCAAAGGCGGCGGCAGGCCCGACTCGGCGCAGGCCGGCGGCAACGACCCGGCCGGCGTGCCGGCGGCGCTGGCCTCGGTGCGCGACTGGGCGGCTGGCAAGCTGGGCGCCTGAGCCGGCGGGTCGGGTAAACTTTTTGCGATCAGAAATCGTCCAACCAAAGAGGAAAATCCATGTCAGATGCCATTGCTGCCGATCAGGAAGTGGATGCCCGCGGGCTCAACTGCCCGCTACCGATTTTGCGCGCCAAGAAGGCACTGACTGGCCTCGAAAGCGGCAAAGTGTTGAAGGTGCTGGCCACTGACCCGGGTTCCAGACGCGACTTCGAGGCGTTTTCGCGCCAGACGGGTCACGAGTTGCTGAAGTCCGAAGAAATCGACAAGGTCTGGCACTTCTTTCTCAAGCGTAAATAACAATTCGGAGGCAGTGTCATGAATATCAATTTCGATTTTTCAAACCGGGTCGCGTTGGTCACCGGTGGTGTGTCGGGGATCGGCGGTGCGGTCACGCGGGCGTTCCTGGGGGCCGGTGCCAAGGTGATTGCCGCTGGTTTTACCGAAGCTGAGATTGCGGCGGCCAAAGCCGATCCGGTGCTGTCAAAGGCTGATATTCAGGCACTCGACGTAACGGACAAGGCGGCGGTGGACAAGCTGATCGGCGGGCTGTCGCAACTCGACTTCGTGGTCAACTGCGCCGGCATCATCATGCGTGACAAGGAGCATGAGCCCGAGTCGTTCGATCAGGTGCTCGACGTGCATGTCAGCGGCAGCATGCGGGTTTCTACCGCGGCCCGGCCGTTGTTGAAAAAATCCCGTGGCGCCATTGTCATGATCGGCTCGGTGATGTCGTATTTCGGCGGCCCGAAGCAGCCGGCTTATTCGGCGAGTAAAGGCGCGCTCAAGAATCTGACCATGTCGCTGGGCTGCGCCTATGCCGAAGACGGCATCCGGGTCAATGCCGTGGCGCCGGGTTGGGTCATCACCGAGTTGTCGCGCGGGGCTCGCGAAAACCCCGAGCGCTACGCCCAAATCATGAGCCGCACGCCAATCGGTCGCTGGGCCGAGCCCGCCGAAATCGCTGAACCGATTCTGTTCCTGTGTTCGGATGCGGCGCGCTACATGACCGGCACGATGATGCCTGTCGATGGCGGCTATACCTCGGTCGGCTAAGATCCTCAAGGTTCTTGACGTCGCTGAAGCCGCGAAGATCGTGATGGCGCGCTTGCCGGTGTCCTGTGGTGCGCCGGCCGACCAGTCATCGGGGCGCCGACGTTTGCTCGGCGCCGGCCTGACGCTGCTGGCACTTGCTTCACCGGTGCCGGCGAGCGCGTGGTTCTGGCAAACGCCAGGCTTTGAGCAAATCAATGCCAACCTGGCCGCGGACTATCCAGACCTGCCAGCCATCGATGTTGGCGATCTGCAGGGCTGGCTCGCCCGAGCGCAGCAAATGCCTCCGTTACTGATCGACACCCGCTCGCGCGAGGAGTTCGAGATCAGTCATCTGCCCGGTGCCCGTCATGCCGAAGATGTGGCCGCCGTGCAGGCCTTGCTGGCCGAGGAACCGGCGGACCGCGCCATCGTACTGTATTGCTCGGTCGGTGTGCGCTCGGCGGCACTCGGTCAGCGTTTGCTCGACGCGGGCACGGCCAATGTCTACAACCTGCAAGGGTCGATCTTCGAGTGGGCCAATCGTGATCTGCCGTTGCGCCGGGGCGCAGCACGGGTTGATTCTGTGCATCCGTTCAATGCCCGCTGGGGTCGGCTGCTTGAGCGCGACCGTTGGTCGCACGAACCCTGACGCGGCGTTAAGGTCAGTCCAGATCGAGCCGCATGAACACGCTGTTCGGGTCGGGGCGATAAGCGCCGAACGGTGGCTGATAGACAAAGCCGAAGCGCTGGTAAAGCGCCTGGGCGGGTTCGAAAGCGGCCATCGAGCCGGTTTCCAGATGCAGGCTCCGATACTGTCGCCGGCGGGCCTCGTCGATCAGATGCGTGAGCATGCCGGCCGCCACACCTTTGCGCAGATGCGCGCGGGCGGTGCGCATCGATTTGATCTCACCCTGGGCCGCATCGAGTTGTTTGAGCGCGCCGCAGCCAAGCAATTCCTGCTGCGCTGACCAGGCGCACCAGAACGAAACGTCGGGTGCGCGCAGCCCGTCGAGGTCGAGCGCATGCGTGCTTTCGGGCGGCGAGATCGAGCGCATGTGCTCAAGGTGTTCCTGCAACAATGCTTTGATGGCGGAGCCGGTCAGGTCATCGGGTTTGATTTGCATGCTTGCTGAGCTCATTACCGGGTCGGGTCACTGCGCTAAGAATAATTCATTGGCCGGAACTTGGGTCTGGTGCGGATGGGCCGACCGGTGTGGGGCGGATCAGCAGCGCCGCGGTCATGGCTGCGGCGGCGGCCAGCAACGCGCCGCCCCAGGCCGCCAGCGCAAAGCGACCCGCGATGGCGCTGGCCGATGCCTGCCCGGCGTCGACCAGCACGAAGCCGAGCAGCGCAACCGCCAGCAAGCCGGCCAGCCGTGAAATGGCATTGTTGATGCCGGCGGCCAGACCGAGAACCGATTCATCGACGGTAGTGATGACCGCGGTGGTCAGTGGCGCGACGCTGGCGGCCATGCCGAGCGAGACCAGCACCATGCCCGGCAAGACATCGCGCCAGTAATTGAAGGGCAGCGCCGCGGTAAGCGCAAAGCACACGAAGCCGCCCGTCACACAAGCCGGGCCAGCAATCAGCATGCTGCGGGTGCCCAGCCGATCGGCCAACCTGCCGGCGTAGCCGGACAAGGTGCTCAGCGCAATGGGCAAGGGCAGCAGCGACAAGCCGGCCAGGGTTGCACTGAGCCGGTGGCCGGTGATCAGCGTATAGGGCAGCAACAGCAGCAGTCCCGACAGCGCCGCATACAGAAACAGGGTCAGTAATGAAATACCGCCAATGCCGCCGCGTCGGAACAGGGCAGGCGGCACCATCGCCTGATTGCCGCGCACTACCTGAATAACGACAAAGACCACCGCCAGCAGACTGCCCGCACCCAGGGCAAGCAGCACCGGTATTGCATGCAGGCCACGCGTCGGCGCGGCAATCAGCGCCCAGGTCAGCAGACTCAGCGAGCCGGTAATCAAGGCGGCGCTCGACCAGTCGGGCCGGTGTGCGGGCCCAGCGGACGGGCGGCTTTCGCGCAGCACATGGCTGGCAATGGCAAGGGCTGCGCCGGCCGGCAGAATCATGAGGGCAAACGCCCAGCGCCAACTGGCCACATCAATCAGCCAGCCGCCGGCGACCGGGGCGATCGCGCCGGCCACCGCCCCTGCCGCAGCCCAGATGCCGATGGCGCGGCCGCGCTCATGCTGCGCGAAGCTGACGCCGATGATGGCCAGCGAATTCGGCGCCAGCAAGGCACTGCCCAGGCCCTGGGTGGCACGGCCGGCCAACATCCAGCCCAGTTGCGGAGCCAGCGCGCAGCCAATACTGCCGAGCAGAAACAAGGCCAGGCCGAGCACAAACATCTTCTTGCGGCCGTAGTGATCGCCCAGCGTGCCGCCCAGCAGAATCAGCGCGCTGACCGGCAGCAGATAGGCGTTGACGATCCATTGCGCGCCGGCAGCCGAGGCGGCGAAATCGGTCTGAATGGCTGGCAAGGCGACATTGGTAATCGTGCCCATGGCGATCGACAGGCTTGAGCCCACGATGGTGGCCACCAGCGTCAGTTGGCGCTCGCGCGGGGTTAACTCAGACAATGGCCTGCGCGCTGGCCCGGTTACGCCGGGCGTGCTGGTGCATGGTGGCCAGCTCGTTACCGATCAAGGCGCTCAGCACCAGCGCGCCGCCCCATAAGGTGGCTGACGCCGGTTCTTCGCCGGCG
Source organism: uncultured Burkholderiaceae bacterium (assembly GCA_963976885.1). Lineage (GTDB taxonomy): Bacteria > Pseudomonadota > Gammaproteobacteria > Burkholderiales > Burkholderiaceae_E > JAUIAI01. The sequence continues at coordinate 4,713 of CAXBNM010000164.1, read as the reverse complement.
CCGATCCAGACCCACACGGGGGCAAAAATCACTTCGAGCAAGACCAGTAGTGCCGTTTCCTGTGGTGACAAATGGCGGGCCGCGACGACCAGCAAGGTACACGGCAGACCGAGTTGAAACACCCCCAGAAAAGCCAGCCAGGCAATGTCATGACCGCTGGCCTGACCCGGCAGAGCCAGCGGCAGCATTACCAGCGTGGAGATGATGGCGCCGACCAGCACGGCCGGTTGCAGGTCGATGCGGGCCTGGGTTTTTTTCATCAGCACCAGATTGCAGGCCGAGGCCAGCGGAACGCCGGCAGCCACCAGCATGCCCCACAGGCTGTGCGGGTAGGCCGCGTCGCCGCCCAGTGCATCGGAGACCATCCAGACGATGCCAATGCCGGCCACGAAGATGGCCAGCCAGGTCCGCCAGGCAATGCGCAGATCCAGGATCAACCACGACAACAAGGCGGTGAGGAGCGGGGCAACGGCCAGCACCACCATGGTTTTGGCGACGGTGGTCAGGGTCAGCGCCAGCATGAAGCAGGTGAACATCACCGACCAGAAAAAGCCTGACAACAAGCCGACTCGTCCCAGATCGAGCACCGATCGGTACCAGCGACGACCGTGTACGGCGATCAGCCAGATCAGCACGAAGCAGCCGGCAACCAGCGAGCGCCAGAAGGTCAGCTCAAAGCCGGTGGCGCTGGTCAGTTGCCGGGTGACGATGCCGGAGATGCTCATCAGCAGCGCGCAGCCCACCATCAAGGCGACCGCGTTGCGGTGCGTTTTGGTGGCGTTGAGCGAATTGGGATTGGTGTTCACCGGCGCATTCTAGGCCCGAATCGAAAGGGTGCCGATCGGTGTGGCGCAAAAGCGGACCCGACGTGATCGGGCCTGAACAATCCCGGTGGTATTCTTGAATCAGAGGAGACCTCAATGTACGAATTCAAATACCACCGTCCCGGCTCGCTGGCCGAGGCGCTGCAGATGCTTGCCGATGACACCGACGCGCTGGCCGTGGCCGGTGGCATGACGCTGATACCGTCCATGAAGCACCGGCTGGCCGCACCGAGTCAGTTGCTCGATATCGGCGGCTTGTCCGAACTGGCGGGTATCGGCGCTGACGACGCCGCACTCAGTATCGGCGCGGGCACAACCCACGCCGCGGTTGCCTCGGCACCGCTGGTGGCCGACAAGTTGCCGGCCCTGGCTGCGCTCGCGCGCAGCATCGGTGACCCGCAAGTACGCGCCCGCGGCACGCTCGGCGGGTCGCTGGCCAATAATGATCCGGCTGCCGACTATCCGGCAGCGGTGCTGGGCCTGCGTGCCACCGTTTGCACCAATACGCGTGAAATTGCCGCCGATGACTTTTTTCAGGGCATGTTCACCACCGCGCTCGAACCCGGTGAGCTGATCCTGAAAGTGCGCTTTGCGCTACCGGTGCAATCAGCCTATGCCAAGTTCCACCACCCGGCCTCCGGATATGCAATGACTGGCGCTTTTGTGGCGCGCTTTGACGATGAGGTTCGCGTGGCCATTACCGGCGCTGGTCCCGGCGTGTTCCGCTGGGCCGAAGCCGAGGCGGCGCTGGCTGGCAACTTCAATGCCGCCGCGCTCGACGGCTTGAGCTATCCGGAAGCAGGGCTCAATGCCGATCTGCACGCGCCGGCCCGCTATCGGGCCAATCTGGTGGCGGTGATGACCCGCCGCGCCGTTCAAGCATGTGAGGCCAACTGATGCGTGAAATCAAACTGACTGTTAATGGCACGACCAGCACGATCGAAGTCGAAGATCGCACGCTGCTGGCCGATGCTCTGCGTGACAACCTCGGTCGCACCGGCACCCATATCGGCTGCGATACCAGCCAGTGCGGGTGTTGCACCGTGCACCTTGACGGCGTGGCGGTGAAATCATGTTCGATGCTTGCTGTCCAGGCTGAAGGCGCGAAAATCACCACCATTGAAGGGCTGGCGCCGGCCGCCGACAAACTGCATCCGGTGCAAGAGGCCTTCTCGCGCTGCCACGGGTTGCAGTGCGGTTTCTGCACGCCGGGCATGATCATGGCCACCGCCGATCTGCTGGCTCGCAACCCGAACCCGAACGACGATGAAATTCGCGAAGGGCTGGCTGGCAACCTTTGTCGTTGCACCGGCTACGTCAACATCGAAGCGGCTGTGCGCGAGGCTGCTGCCGCCATCCGGAGCCAGGCATGAATCTGATGCGTCATGAAGACCAGCGCCTGATTACCGGCACGGGCCAATTTACCGCCGACTGGTCGCTGGACGGCCAGAAGCACGCGGCTGTTGTCCGTTCGGATCGGGCCCACGCCAAAATCCTGTCCATCGATCTGGACGCCGCCCGCGCAATGCCCGGTGTAGTGTTGATCCTCACCGCGGCCGATGTCGAGCAAAGTGGCTTTGGCAATATCCCAAGCGGCCCCGATATTGTCGGCAAGGGCGGTATGGTGCAGCGCAAGGCCGCGCTGCCTTTGCTGGCAACCGACCGGGTTCGTTTCGTCGGTCAACCCGTTGCCATGGTCATTGCCGAAACTGCAGTGGCGGCCCGCGATGCGGCCGAACAAGTGATGGTGGACTACGAAGAGTTGCCCGCCATCAGCAATCCCGCCGAGGCCTTCAAGCCCGACGCCCCGCGCGTGCATGACGACATCGAGGAAAACACCTCGCTGATCTTCGAATCGGGCGATCAGAGCGCCGTTGAGGCGGCGTTTGCCGCTGCCGCGCGCACCAGTACGCTGCGCATTGTCAGTCAGCGCCTGTATGGCGCGCCGATGGAGCCACGCGCCTGCGTGGTGGCCTACGATGCGGCGGCCGACAAAACCACCGTTTACACGCCCACCCAGGGCATGCTTGGCATGCGCGCCTCGCTCTGCGCGGTAACCAACTCCACCCCGGAACAAGTCGAGGTGGTGGCCAAAGATGTCGGCGGCTCGTTTGGTCTGCGTGGTTCAACCTATCCGGAGCAGGCCTTGCTGGTGCTGGCCGCTCGCAAGCTGGGTTGCCCGGTGAAATGGGTCGGCAGTCGCTCCGAGTTGTTCACCGCCGAGTGGCATGGTCGCGCGCTGGTGCTCGAAGGCTCCGTCGCCCTTGACGCCAATAACAAGATCACCGCGATCCGCTTCAACGATGAGGTCGATCTGGGGGCTTACAACTGCTACTTCGGCGGCTTTATCGGTACCGGCAACCTGTCGGTCACGATGGGCGGGGTCTATGCGGTACCGGCCTTGTACATGCAGTCACGCCTGATCTACACCAACACGTCGCCGGTGTCGGCATATCGCGGCGCCGGCCGACCCGATATCGCGTTTGCGATCGAGCGGCTCATGGATCACTGCGCGGCCGAACACGGCCTCGACCGGGTGGCCTTCCGACGTCAGAATTTCGTGCCCCGTGACGCGTTCCCCTACATGACCGCCAATGGTACTGAGTACGATTGCGGCGATTTTGACGCGGTCCTCAGCAAGACCTTGCGGCTGGCCGACTACGAAGGTTTCCCGGCACGCCGGGCGCAGTCCGAACAAAACGGCAAGCTACGCGGCATCGGCTTTGGCTGTTACCTCGAAAAATCGGGCGCCGGTGGCGCGCCGAAAGATCAGGTTTCGTGCAGCTTTACTGACGATGGACGCCTCATTCTGCACGCGGTCAGTGGTTCGTCGGGCCAGGGTCACGAAACCTCGTTTGCCCAGATTGTCGGCGAAGCGCTTGGCATTGATCAGACGCTGATCGAATACCGGGCCGGCGATCCGACCCTGTCGTTGGTCGGCAATGGCACGGGAGGCTCGCGCTCGCTCTACGGAACCGGTTCGGCGTTCAAGAATCTGGCGGCCAATGTGCTGGCTGCCGCAACCCCATTGGCCGCTGCCGCACTCAAAACCGAGGCGGCCGCGCTGCGCTTTGAAGACGGACGTTTTGTCAGCACGGGCGGTGAATCAATCGACATCATGACGCTGGCCGCCAGCTTGCGCGCCGACGGGCAGGGTGCTCATCCACTGGATAGCGCCGGTGAAACTTCAACCGGCGCCAACTTCCCCAATGGCTGTCATCTCGCCGAAATTGAAATCGATCCGCAGACCGGTCACACCGACGTGCTCAATTATGTAGCGGTTGATGATCTCGGCCACATCGTCTCGCCGGCGCTGGTCAAAGGGCAGGTTCACGGCGGTGTGGTGCAAGGCTATGGTCAGGCGTTCACCGAACAGATCGTCTATGACGCCGAAACCAGTCAATTGCTGTCAGGCAGTTTCATGGACTACGGCATGCCGCGGGCCGGCTCCCTGCAACAAATCACCTGTGACTGGGAATTGGTGCCGACCAAGCTTAATGAGCTGGGCGCCAAGGGCGTGGGCGAATCGGGATGCTCGGGGTCGCTGCCCGCCTTGTCGAATGCGATGATGAATGCGCTGCAGTCACGCGGTGTCGGCCCGATCGACATGCCGTATACGCCGGCACGGGTCTGGGCCACGCTTAACGCGGCGTAATCCCGCTTGCCGGCAGGCTGAGCCGCAGGTTCTCGCAATGGCGCATGAAGTCGCGCTGATGACTACTGGCGTCCACCGGACGCCGGTAGATGTCAGTGGCGGCGCGGTAGAGCAGCAAGGCCTCACCGGGGCCGTGCAGGAACCAGCGCTGCGCGGGCGGCTGGCTGGCCAGGGCCAGCATATCGGCTTGCAGCCTCGTCATGAATGGTCCGACCGCCAGGCCTTGATCCCGGG
>CAXBNM010000163.1:0-10201 GCA_963976885.1 uncultured Burkholderiaceae bacterium | reverse complement strand
GTCGCCAGCGACCGCCCCGGCGTCAGCGCCACCCCGAGACTGCCGATGGGGCCGGGCGCCGCGACCGCTTGCGCCTGTTGCTCGCTGCCAAACGTGGCCTTGGGAGCGGGCAGTTCCCGGAAAAAGATATAGCGCGGATTCAGGTTCATCACCGCCTGGGCCTGATCGGGGTGGGTGGCCAGCCAGTAGCGAATGGCTTGCGCGCTCATTTCGGCACGGCTGATGGCGCCGCGGTCAATCAGCGCGCGGCCAATCGCAAAATACTTGTGACCGTTATTGCCTGCGTAGCCGACGCGCATTTCGCTGCCGTCGCGCAACTGCACGCGGCCCGAGCCCTGAATCTGCAGGAAAAACGCATCGATCGGATCGTCCAGCCAGACCAGTTCGCGACCTTGCAAGGCGGTGGCAATCGGATCGAGCACCGGGTCAGGAGCGCCGTCGGGGCGGTCGCTGGCCGGCAGCTCGCCCGCCGCTTCCGCGCTCGCCTGCAGCCGGGCAATTTGGGCGCGGGGTGCAAACGGGCGCGCCGGATCACGTCCCACCGGTGGCGCGTAGAGCGGTGTCTGCTCCGCCGATTCGCGCTGCCGGCTGCCGGTGACCACCGGTTCGAAGTAACCGGTCAGCAAGCCGCGTGCGGCCCCGTTGGGGGCGGTCACCGCCCAGGCGTCAAAGCGTTGACTGATCCAGTCGCGCAGCGCCGGATCCGAGTCATCCTGCCCCGGCGCCAGGGCGCTCAACTCGGCACACAAGGCCGGCCAGGGCGCCCCGAGCCGCGGCGCAACCCGGCATTGCGCAAGCAGCGCCTGGCGCAGACCGGCCGTCGATTCATGCGCCCAGTCGGGCAGTACGGTAAGCGAACGGGGCCCGGCGTGCACCCAGGGCTGGGCCTGATTGGCCCAGGTGCACGAGGCGGCCACGGTGGCCAGGGCTATGCCCGTAAGAATGGGCAGGAGTGAGCGGCTTGGTGCCGTTCGCGTCGATACAATGGCGCTCAATACAGCTTTCAACGGTGTCGAGATGTGGGTGATTTATCTTGAAGCAGCAGGTGTGCTGTTGCTGGTGGTCGCGTTTGTCTGGTGGATCATGCGCGGCACCAAATGATTGCGTTGCGTGGTCAGTGCAAGGTGCGTGGCGCGCTGAGCACGAAAATCGGAATGTCGGTGTCGAAGCGATGTCCGTCTTCGGCCACGAACAGATAACTGCCGTGCATTGATCCGGTGGCCGTGCGCAGCTGACTGCCGCTGGTGTATTCGAAGTGTCCGCCTGGCTGCAGCAGGGGCTGTTGCCCGACCACACCAAGGCCTTTGACTTCGGCAACCCGGCAGTCGGCATCTTCAATCACCCAGTGCCGGCTGATCAGCTGTGTGGCTACTGATCCTTCGTTGACGATGCTGATCGTGTAGGAAAACACGTATTCGTTATCGTCCGGGTTGGACTGATCGGCGATGTAGTTCGTTTTGACCTTGATACTGATACGGTATTTGGCCGAATCCTGGTCCATGAGGAGCCCCTTAGAGTAGTCGTTGCTTTGGCCGCAGCGGCTATCTTAGCCTGCATGGGCGCCACGCCCGCCGACCGTTGTCCGCACGCCATGCGGCTGCGCGCCGGGGCCGTTATCATCAGGCACCCAGAACTTCGCCGGAAAAACCAATGTCTGAAGCCAGCAGCCTAGCCAGGCGGGCCAGCCTGCCCGAAGTGGGCGAGTGCCTGATCGCCCCGAGTATTTTGTCCGCCGACTTCGCGCGGCTTGGTGATGAGGTCCGCCAACTCGAAGCCAGTGGTGCGCACTGGGTGCATTTCGACGTGATGGACAATCATTATGTGCCCAATCTGAGTGTCGGCCCGATGGTCTGCTCGGCTATTCGCCCGCATGTGTCGTTGCCTATCGATGTGCATCTGATGGTGCAGGGGCCGGACCGCCTGATCGGCGACTTTGCCAAGGCCGGCGCTGACATCATCAGCGTGCATCCCGAAACCACCTTGCACCTGGACCGTACGCTGCAACTGATCAAGGGCGCGGGCTGTTTTGCCGGTGTCGTGCTCAATCCGGCTACGCCGCTCAATGTGCTCGACCATGTACTCGACCAGATCGATCTGATCTTGCTGATGTCGGTCAATCCGGGCTTTGGTGGCCAGAAATTTCTGCCCTCGGTCTTGCCCAAACTGGCTGCGGTGCGCGAGCGCATCGACCAACACATCGACGGTGGCGGCCAGTCCATCCGGTTGCAGGTTGACGGCGGCATCAATAAAGAAACCATCCGCGACGCGGCCCGCGCCGGCGCCGATACCTTTGTGGCGGGTTCGGCGGTTTTCTCGGCTGGCAGCGCCGACGATGGCTACCAGTCTATCGTCTCCGCGCTGCATCAGGAGGCGCAGGACGCATGGGCCTGAACGGCACGCCGCGCTTTGAAGCCGGGCTGATCAAGGCGGTCTTGTTTGATCTGGATGGCACCTTGCTCGACACCATTGCCGACCTGGCCGCCGCTGCCAATCTGATGCGCAATGAACTCGGTCTGGCCGATCTGCCGCTGGCGCGGATCAGCAGTTTCGTGGGTAAAGGGGCCGATGTCCTGGTGCATCGCACGATGACCGATGATGCCGACGGGCGGCTGGAGGCCGCAGCATTCAAGACCGCCCGCGCCAGTTTTGATCGCCACTACACCGAGCAGAACGGCCTGACGGCGCAGCCTTATCCGGGCGTGCTGGAAGGGCTGGAAAAGCTGCGCGCGGCCGGGGTGCCCATGGCCTGCGTGACCAACAAACCGCAGGCTTTCACCGATCCATTGCTTGAGCGCCAGGGGCTGAGCCGTTACTTCGAGCATGTGCTCGGTGGCGATGCGCTGGCCCGTAAAAAGCCCGACCCGATGCCGTTGCTGCATCTGGCCGGACTGTTCGGCCTGGCCCCGGCGCACTGCCTGATGGTCGGCGATTCGGTCAACGATGCGCAGGCTGCCCGCGCCGCCGGCATGCCGGTGTTGCTGGTGCCTTATGGCTATAACGAAGGGCTGGATGTTGCAGGCATCGATTCCGATGGTATAGTCTCGTCGCTGGAGCAGGCCGCCCTGATGGTCTGCTCGTCCAAGTAAGCGAGTTGGCATCAACATGACCATTCAAACCTGGAAAAACTGGCGCTGCGGAGGCAGTAGCGGGCGATGGCGCCGCTAGGCCTCCCCGTGGTCGTGCGGTTTACCGTGCGACGAGCGCAGGCGCGCCAGCGTTAAAACCCCTCACCGGGGTTCCAGGTTACAGCGACTGAATCAGGTCTACCGCATTCAGTCGCCGACAGAAATTCCGCATGTCATGCCATGTTCTGGCGTCCGGAATTTCCGCAGATCATTTGCACCGGAGTCTTCCGGTTGTAACCCTCGCCAGATCCGCCTGATTCAGCCGCACCGGTTTGCACGCCTGCCGGTCAGTTCATCGCTCGCTGCATATCCCCCTGCATGGCCTTCGGACCACTGGTGCGTTGTCGGCCTGCGTGGCTGGTACTGCGCAACGCCCATCCTTCCTGCTGTTGTAATACCTTCGCCGTATGAGCTCGCACCGAGCCGCGGCGGCGAACCAACCGGTTGAACGGAATGACTGAAATTGAATTCAAGGCGCTTGCCGCCGAAGGCTATAACCGTATCCCCTTGCTGGCCGAACATCTGGCCGACCTCGATACGCCACTGTCCATTTATCTGAAGCTCACCGAAGGCGGCTCGCGGGCCAATTCCTTCTTGCTCGAATCCGTGGTGGGCGGTGAGCGCTTCGGGCGCTACTCGTTCATCGGCCTGCCGGCGCGCCGCATGGTCCGCTCCAGCGGCGACCAGATCGAAGTGTTGCTTGATGGCAAGGTTGTCGAACAACACGAGGGCGATCCGATCGATTTCGTGCGCGAGTATCACAAGCGTTTCCGGCCGGCGCTGCGCCCGGGCCTGCCGCGTTTCTGTGGCGGCCTGGCCGGCTACTTCGGCTACGACCTGGTGCGTTTCATCGAGCCCAAACTCGGCGTCAACGACAAACCCAATCCCATCGGCACCCCCGACATGCAGTTGTTGCTGGTTGATGAGCTGGCCATCGTCGATAACCTGCACGGCAAGCTCTATCTGCTGGTCTATGCCGATCCGTCTGGCCCTGAAGCCTACGGTCAGGCGCGGCGCCGGTTGCGCGAACTCGATGCGCGGCTGCGCCGGGCTGTGGTGCAACCGCCCGAGGACGAGCGGCGCGAGGCCGAGGCCTCGATCCGGCGTGACTTCGATCAGGCCGATTACCTGCGCGCGGCCGAACGCGCCCGCGAATACATCTGCGCCGGCGACCTGATGCAGGTGCAGATTGGCCAGACCTTGCAAAAGCCGTATCCGCATTCGCCGCTGTCGCTGTACCGCTCGCTGCGCTCGGTCAATCCGTCGCCGTACATGTATTACTACGACTTTGGCGACTTCCATGTTGTTGGCGCGTCGCCGGAAATTCTGGTGCGCCAGGAGCAGGTGCCGGTCACCGACGAGGACAGCGCCGCGGTGCGTGATCAGGCGGTCGACGGTCAGGTGCGCAAGGTGACGATCCGGCCGCTGGCCGGTACCCGCAAGCGTGGTCTGTCGCCGGCGCAGGACAAGGCTCTGGCCGAGGAGTTGCTGGCCGATCCGAAAGAGCGGGCCGAGCATCTGATGCTGATCGATCTGGCCCGCAACGACATCGGTCGCATTGCCGCGACCGGTACGGTTCGGGTGACCGACCAGATGGGTATCGAAAAGTACTCGCACGTCCAGCACATCGTCAGCAATGTCGAGGGCGTGTTGAAGCCCGGTCTGGATGCCATCGATGTGTTCCGGGCCAGCTTTCCGGCCGGCACACTGACGGGCGCTCCCAAGGTGCGGGCGATGGAAATCATCTCCGAACTGGAGCCCACCCGGCGCGGTCTTTACGGCGGTGCTTGCGGTTATCTGAGTTATTCAGGCGATATGGATGTGGCCATCCTGATTCGCACCGGCGTCGTCAAGGATGAAACGCTGTACGTGCAGGCTGCCGCCGGCATCGTCTACGACTCGGTGCCGATCAACGAGTGGCAGGAAACCGAATCGAAGGCACGTGCGCTGATTCGGGCGGCCGAGCTGGTCGAGGAAGGGGCGAGCGATGATTTCTGAGGCTGCCGCGCTCGCACCCGGGCGGTCAGCGCGGGGCGGCCACCACCAGCGTCCAGTAGTTGCTGTACTCGTTGGCCGAGGTGCCGTCGACCACGCGCACGGCCATATGGATGGCGCTGCCGTTCATCAGGGTCAGGCAATGGGACGGACTGGCGAGCCAGTCCGCCATGACGGCCTGCAGATCGGGATAACCGCCGGCAACGTTTTCGGACACGATGCGCCACTCGTAACCGGTGGCCGTCAGCCGGTCGCCGGTGTCGTTGCCGTTTTCGCCATCATGGCCAAACGAATTGTTTTGTTGCATCCATTGGCTATGGCCGAGCGCGGATTGTTCAAGTTGCTGATGCCAGATCAGTTCATTAACCGGCGGCACCGAGGTGTCGCCACATTGCTGCTGGCTGCGCCGGGCCGTGTTGATGCGCAGCAAGGCCTCATCGATAAAGGCCTGATCGGCGCTGAGAAAAGTCGACGGCGCGGTCGGGTCGGTGACCGGGGACTGGCCAGCGTCCTGACCGCCGGTGTCATTGCCGGCTGGCGCGTCGTCGTCGCTGTCGCCGCAGCCGGCGGCCAGGGCGGCAAGAATCAGAAGCGAGGCGGCAAGGCGCAAAGGGCGGGTTGTGGTCATGGGTCAGGTTGGCTGGGCTGGGCAGGGTTGACATTACAACATCAGGCAACGGATCTGAAGATCGGGTACTTTTTGCAGCGGGAGCGGGCATGAACATATTGATGATCGACAACTATGACTCATTTACGTACAACCTGGTCCAGTATCTGGAAGAATTGGGCGCCTCTGTTGTGACGGTTCGTAACGACGAGGCGAGTCTTGCCGAGTTGGCGGCGTTGTCCGTCGAGGCCGTGGTGATATCACCGGGCCCGTGTACGCCGCGTGAGGCGGGCGTTTCGCTGGCCGCCATCGAGCATTTCGGTGGCCGCTTGCCGGTGTTGGGGGTTTGCCTGGGCCATCAGGCCATTGGCATGGCCTTTGGCGCCACACTCGGGTCGGCCCGCCAGGTCATGCATGGCAAGACCGACGATATCCGGCACGATGGCAGCGGCGTTTTTGCCGATTTGCCCGATCCCCTGACGGTCGTGCGTTATCACTCGCTGGCGCTTTCCGATCTGCCGGATACGCTGGTCCGTACGGCCTGGTCGGACGATGGTGAGATCATGGGGGTCAGGCACCAGAGCATGGATATCGAAGGCGTGCAGTTTCACCCCGAGAGCATTGCATCGCAGGCCGGCCACCAGATGCTGGACAATTTCCTCGCCAGGGTCCGAAAGGCAAGCGCCGCCGTAGCGGCAGGCTGAACCGGGCGCGCGCCCACCAACCGACAGACAATCAGGAGAACCGATATGCCGATTTCACCTCAGGAGGCGGTCCAGCGCTGCATCGAAAGCCGCGATATCTTCCCGGACGAGATGGAACATTTAATGCGCATGATCATGCAAGGCGAGATGTCACCGATGATGACCGCCGCCTTGCTGACCGGCTTGCGCGTCAAGAAAGAAACGATTGGCGAGATCACCGCTGCCGCGACCGTCATGCGCGAGTTTGCCAACAAGGTCGAATTCGATGGCGGACCGCACTTTATCGATATTGTGGGCACGGGCGGTGATGGCTCGCACACCTTCAACATTTCCACCGCGTCGATGTTCGTGGTCACCGCTGGCGGTGCCCAGGTGGCCAAGCATGGCAATCGCAGCGTGTCGTCCAGTTCGGGCAGCGCCGATGTGCTTGAATCGCTCGGCGTGAACATCATGCTGACGCCCGATCAGGTGCGCAGCTGTATCGAGCAGACGGGCCTGGGCTTCATGTTTGCGCCCAACCACCACCCCGCGATGAAAAACGTCGTGCCGGTGCGCAAGGAAATGGGCGTGCGCACGATTTTCAACATTCTCGGGCCGCTGACCAATCCGGCCGGTGCGCCGAATCTGCTGGTCGGTGTGTTTCACCCCGATCTGGTCGGTATTCATATCCGGGCTTTGCGTCAGCTTGGTGCCAGTCGGGCCCTGGTGGTGTGGGGCAAGGACGGCATGGATGAAATTTCGCTCGGCGCGACCACCATGGTTGGCGAATTGCGCGACGGCAAAATCCGCGAGTATGAAATTCACCCCGAAGACTACGGACTGGCCATGCAGAGCCATCGCCAGATAGCTGTCGACGATGTCGAGCAGTCGCGTCAGATGTTGCTCGACGCACTGACCGGCACCAACACCACGGCCCGCGATATCGTGGTGCTCAATGCCGGCGCGGCACTCTATACCTGTGGTCTGGCCGACGATATTCCGCACGGCATCAGCAAGGCGCAGGAGCTGATTGCCTCGGGCGCGGCGATGCAAAAGCTTGAGCAATACGTAGCCGTTTCCAATGCGGTGGCCAAATGATCGGCGCTACCTCTACGGGTTCTGACATCCTGGCGCGAATCCTGGCCGTCAAGGCGGACGAGATCCGCCATGGCTTGCAGCAGACTTCGGCCGACACCATGGCCGCGCAGGCGCGCGCCACGCTCGCAAACGGTGCCGATAACGCGCCACGGGGTTTCGTGCGCACCTTGCAGCAGAAAATCGCGGCCGGCCAGGCCGGCGTGATTGCCGAGGTCAAGAAGGCCAGTCCGAGCAAAGGCGTGATCCGCGCCGACTTCGATCCGGCCGCCATTGCCGCCAGCTATGAGGCCGGCGGTGCGGCATGCCTGTCGGTGCTTACCGACGAACAGTTCTTTCAGGGTTGTGGCGAGTATCTGCGCACGGCGCGGGCAGCGTGCGCGTTGCCGGTGCTGCGCAAGGATTTCATCATCGACCGCTATCAGATCGACCAGGCGCGAGTGTGGGGGGCCGATTGCATCCTGCTGATCGTGGCGGCGCTCGAGTCGGCGCAATTGCAGGCGCTTGAGCAGCACGCGCTGGAGTTGGGTATGGATGTGCTGATCGAGGTGCACAACGCACAGGAGCTGCAAACCGCGCTGGCCTGTCAGAGTCCGTTGATTGGCATCAACAACCGTAATCTGCGCACGTTTGAAGTGAGCTTGCAGACGACGCTCGATTTGCTCGCGGCGATGCCCGATGATCGGCTTGTTGTGACCGAAAGCGGCATTCTTGCGCCTGTCGATGTGGCGCAGATGCGCGCGGCAGGCGTCAATGCGTTTCTGGTCGGTGAGGCATTCATGCGAGCCCCGGAACCCGGCTCAGCACTGCGAAGCTTTTTTGCATGACGAACCGGCAGGCCGCCTCGGGTTGCCTGCCGGTTCGTGCCGTCAGCTGAGCCTTTACAGCGTGGCTGAACAGTAACTCGGCATGCGACTATCCGGATCGGCATAGTCATAAGCCGTAATGGTCTGGCAGCGAACCACGCCGGTGGTCGGGTCACCGTCGTCAAACGATGAGTCGATCGAACTCATGATCTTGTGCGTCATGCCCATTGAGTAGTAACCCAATGCAGGTGCGTAACCAGCGCCAGTGAAGAAGTACAACGCACCGCCCGGATAGGCCAGCGAACCGAACGGGGTACGCAGCGCTTCACCATCCGAGCCTGCAATAAAGCCGGCTACACGCAGGTGTTGCAATGCCGAGCAGTTTTCGCTGGCCGCGGTCGTTGCGCCAGTTGAACAGGTCGTGCTGACTGCGATGTTGCCGTCGCCATTGCCGTTGCGCACGGCCGGACTGGCGCTCGGAAAGCGAGTCGTAGCCTTATAGTCGTCACCCGGAATCACACGATAGCGATCCTGGTAAGCGTACAGCGCAGCCGACATTTCCCGGCTCAGATTGAAGGTGGACTTGATCTTGGTGTTGAAGATCAGTTCCTGACCCTTGAGGACAGCGCCCAGCAACAGGCCAACAATGACGAGCACGATGGCAATTTCTACCAGGGTGAAGCCTTGTTGTCTGGCGGGCCGTTCTGAGGGGCGAATTTTTTGCGGTCGGGCTGGTTTCAAATGAGGCATGGGTTACTCCACTGTGGATTGATCAATAAAGAGGTCAGACAGATTTTTACTGCGCCTCATGGGTGATATCGGCAATTGCCGGGGGATTCATAGACCGTTGGTCTTGCTGCAGCCGACGTTCAATGTCTTGCAGGTCATGAACCATCACTGCCAGGGCACGTTCATCCTTGACCTGGCCGCTTTCGATGAGTCCGCCCAACAATGCCTGGGCAGCGGCTAATTCATTCGATTCGCGCAACATGAAAATTTCCAGTTGGCGGGCCCAGGGCGGAATGACTGCCTGCGGGTCGGCCAGCCGCAACGCGGTCGCCAGTTCGCGGGCCAAAGTCATGTCCTTGAGGCGATAGCGAGCCAGATGCACGCCATGCGCCAGTGATGGCCAGTGCGCCTGCGGCGCACGCGCAAACTGGTCTCGAATCCAGTAGAGGAGGCGACGCGCCTCGTCCGGCGTGGCCAGTTCGGCGTATATCCGACTGGCCAGAAAGCTTGGGTATTGCGCGCTCGGATTCAGATCTCCAGCCAGTTTCAACCATTGCGAGAGTGCCCCGATATCGAGGCTGCGCAGCGATACGGACTGGCCGCTTTGTGCGTCGAATGATTGCGGGTAGAGCACGGCGGCGGTCGCGGCGGCTTGTGTTTCGCCCAGTGCGGCCAACTCGAAGACGGTTGCCGATGGTGCCGGTGCCGGCCTGGTCTGCAACTGGGCCGCCGTCTGATGCGCGGCGCCGAACTGCCATTGCACCAGCAAGGCCGTCGCCAGCACGAACCAGGGCTTGGCCGAACTGCGGGCGAAAGTGGCTCTAATCGAGGTCATTGGACAGATCGAGCTGACAAACCAGCAGTAGCAATACGAAGTAGATCGCGCATTGTCCGGCCGCCTGAGCAATACCCCAGCCCATTGCCGCTGGCAATTCTGCGGTCAGCAACCAGTTGGTTGGCGCAAACAGTGCGGTCTGTGGCAGTAATCTTGCCAGCAGACCGGTCAGCACTTCAGCCATGCCGCCGCTGGCCAGTTCAGAAATACCGCTCTGCGCAAGTCGATCGATCACGGCAATGACACGGCCCGCCACGTACAGCAACATGACGGCCAGCAGACTCATGGCCGGGCGTTTCAAGGCCACGGTAACGGTGATCGCCAGG
>CAXBNM010000162.1:0-10226 GCA_963976885.1 uncultured Burkholderiaceae bacterium | reverse complement strand
CCAGTATTGATGCCTTGCCGGCCATACGTGATGCGCTCGGCGAATCGTTTCCGGTGTTGCTCGACGGCGGTGTGCGTCGTGGGACCGATGTCTTCATCGCGCTGGCGCGTGGGGCCGATGCGGTGCTGCTGGGCCGGGCGCAGGTTTTTGCATTGGCGGTAGCCGGTGCGGTCGGGGTTGCGCATATGCTGCGCATCCTGCGTGATGAACTGGAAATTGCGATGGCGCTCGCGGGGTGCCCGACGGTGGCGCACATCCGGCGCGATGCAGTCGTCAGCAAACGGAGATAAACGTGTTGCTTCCGATTCAAGGCTTATTCGAACCCGCCGAGGTGCAGGCAATGCGCGCGGCGCTGGACGAGGGCGAGTGGCGGGACGGGGCCGCGTCGGCCGGTAGCCAGGCTGCCGAGGTGAAGCGTAACCAGCAGTTGGACGCGGCGTCCGAGCTGGCGGGCAAACTGGGCGCAAGCATTGCCGGCGCGCTGCGGCGCAATCTCTTGTTCATGTCGGCGGCATTGCCCAACCGGATTTATCCGCCCATGTTCAACCGGTATGGCGTCGGCGAAACCTACGGCGCGCATGTTGACAGCGCCATCATGAATACCGGCAGCGCAACCGGCATGTTGCGCACCGATCTGTCCGCAACCTTGTTTCTGACCGAGCCCGATCAATACGAAGGGGGTGAGCTTGTCGTGCAGACCACCTTTGGCGATCAGGCGGTCAAGCTGGCCGCTGGTGATCTGATTCTTTATCCGTCCACCAGTTTGCATCAGGTGGCGCCGGTCACGAGCGGTGAAAGAGTCTGCGCGGTGCTCTGGGTCGAAAGCCTGGTGCGCAGCGGTGAGCAACGCGAATTGTTGTTCGAACTCGATCAGAGCATTCAGACGCTGACGATGGAACGTGGCAGCGCTGACCACGAAGTCCGGCGCCTGAGCGGGATCTATCACAACCTCATCAGGCAGTGGGCACAGACCTGAACTGACTCGCCTGCCCGAAAAAACCGCGACGCAGCCGTCGCGGTATGCTCGCCCATCATTTGAATGGCCGGCGCGCCGCTGTCGGCCCGACTCTATGGAGCAGAGCATGCAACACCCGACAACCATCCATGGCCAATGGATTGATGACGACCATGCGGTCACGCTGATCGACGCGCATCATCATCTCTGGGATCTGGACAACTGCTACTACCCCTGGCTGGCCGATAAGCCCGAGACGCATTTCTTTCTCGGCAATTACGATGCGATGAAGCATAACTATCTGCCCGTCGACTACAGGCGCGACGCCTCACGACACAATGTGCTTGCGACCGTGCATTGCGAGGCCGAATGGGATCGCAACGATCAGGCCGGCGAAACCGAGTGGCTGATGAGCATCCGCGAAGCCCCCGGATTGCCGGCGGCCATTGTCGGACATGCCTGGTTTCACACTGACAACTCGGCCGAGGTGCTGGCCCGGCAGGCGAGCTGCCCGCTGGTACGCGGCATCAGGTCCAAGCCGGTCACCTCGCAGAGCCCCGATTCGATTACCCCCGGCGCGCCGGGCACCATGCAGGATCCGCGATGGCTGGCCGGCTTCGAGCGCTTGCAGCAACACGGTTTTTCCTGGGATTTGCGGGTGCCGTACTGGCATCTGTCAGAGGCTGCCGAAGTGGCGGCGGCGTTTCCGGCCACGCCTGTCGTGTTGAACCACACCGGTTTTCCGTGGGACCGTAGTGCCGAAGGGCTGGCCGCCTGGCGGGCGCAAATGGAAGTCATTGCTCGTCAATCGAATGTCTGGCTCAAGGTGTCAGAGTTCGGGCTTAAAGACGCGCCCTGGGAATATGAATCCAACCGCGAAATCGTGCTGGCCGCAATTGATATCTTCGGCATCGAGCGCTGCATGTTTGCCAGCAACTTTCCGGTCGCCGGATTGCGGATCGATTACGACACCTTGGTCAGTTCGGTGGCGCGGATGATCAGCGGCTTCACGGCGCGTGAGCAGCACGGCTTTTTTGTGGGCAATGCGGCGACGTTCTATCGGCTTGATGATGTGGACGCGGCATACCGATAGACGTAAGCAGGTGCCGCGCCTGGCGCGCGACACCTGCAGAGTGCTGCTTGGCTGAGTCAGCAGGTGATCAGGCTGCGCCCAGTATCCAGGCCGGCATGGCGAGCGTCAGTGCCGGTATGTAGGTCACTGCGAGCAAGGTCAGAATGAGCACGCCGAGAAAGGGCAACGACTCACGAATCACTTGCTGCGGCGGCACATGCGCAACATTGGCCATCAGATAGATCAGATAGCCCACCGGTGGTGAACACAGGCCGATCATCAGGTTGATGACAATCAGCACGCCGAAATGAATCGGATCGATGCCTAGTGCCACAACCGCTGGCATCAGGATCGGCACAAAGACAATCAGCGCTGCCAGTGGATCCATGAACATGCCAATGATCAGGAAAAACACATTGACGATGGTCAGGAAAACGACGGGGCTGTCGGTCAGGCGGTTAATCAGCTCGGCCGCTTGCTGATTGATTTGCAGATCGGCAATGAGCCAGCCCATCAGGCCCGAGGCGCCGACAATCAGCATCACCGCCGCCGTGCCGCGGGCGGCATTGACGAGCGCCCGCCCCAGATCGGCCCAGCCGAGTTGCCGGTAGACGAGGGTGGCGATGATGATGCAATACACGCAGGCAATGGCACCGGCCTCGGTGACGGTAAACACGCCACCCAGAATGCCGCCCAGGATGACAATCGGCGTCGCCAGAGCCGCCGCTGCGGCGGTAAAGGCTGCCATCACGGCGGCCATGCCGCCCCAGCGGCCAATCGCATAGCCGCGCTTGCGGCTGATGATCCAGACCGCTGCCATCAGCAGCACGCCCATCATCAGGCCGGGAATGATGCCGGCCACAAACATTCGGCCCACCGATTGCTCGACCAGAATGGCGTAAATCACCATCGGAATGGATGGCGGAATGATCGGCCCCATCACGGCCGAGGTTTCGCAGAGCGCGGCCGAGAAAGCCGGCGGAAAACCACCACGCTTCATCGCCGGCACCATGACCGAGCCGGTGGCCGCGGCGTCAGCCACTGCCGAGCCGGAGATGCCGGAAATGATCATGCTGGCCAGCACCGTCACGTGGCCCAGACCGCCGCGAATATGGCCGACCACGGTGCCGGCAAAGTCGACGATGCGCCGCGTGATGCCGCCGGAGTTCATCAGTTCTCCGGCAAACAGGAACAAGGCAACCGCAATCAGCGGAAAATTATCAATCCCGCTGACCACGTGTTGTGCGGCCAGCTCCAGTGGCAGGCCGGGGCGGTAAATCAGGATGGTGGCGACGGACGCCCCAAGAATGGCAAAGGCGAGCGGAACCCCGAACAGGCTCAGCGCGATCAGGCCGCCGACCAAAACGAAAAGTGTCATGCTGACCTCTTGAACAATGCGAGCAAATGCCCGGCGAGCGTCGTCAGCGAACGGAGCAGCCAAAGCCCGGCGCCGACAAACAGTCCGAGGTAAAGCCACCACAGAGAAATGCCGAGCGCCATATAGGTGTCGTACTGAGTCAGGTCCATCATGCCCCAGGCGCCGTAGATGAGTAGCAGGGTCAGCGCGATTACGACGATTTCGCCGAGCAGGCGCACCAGAGCCTGGCCATGCGCCGGTAACAGTTCGACGAACATGTCGACGCGCATGGGCGGGGTGCTGGCGGCGGCAATGAGAACCATCCAGACGAACAGCAAGCGGGTCAGCTCCTCGCTCCAGACGAGTGAGCCGCCCAGCACATAGCGCACGAGCACCTGCGCGGCAATGAGGACGGTGATGGTCGCGAGCAGGGCCGCCGCGACGATATCCGGAACGCGCCGTATCTGCGCGAGCAGCCAGGTCATGGGAAATCTCCTTCAGGCGGGCAGGTACAACACCTGCCCGTTGACTGCTTTACTTGGTGGCGAGGACTTGCTCGACCAGTTCGGTGCCGTGCTCGTCGGTATAGGTCTTGGTGACCTTCTCGTAGGCCATTTCACGGAACGGTGCGACGTCGATTTTCTCAACAACTTCAACGCCGGCTGCCTTGATCTTGGCCAGGTTGTCGCTTTCCTGCTGGGCATTGAGCTCGCGCTGGTGCAGCGCGGCATCGTGGGCTGCCTTCATCAGCAATTCCTGCTGGTCCGCCGGCAACGCCTTGTATTTGGCCAGATTCATCACCAGGATCGACGCGGTGTAAGCGTGGCCGGTGAAGGACATGTACTTCTGAACCTCGTACATGCGATTGGCGTAGATGTTGTTGACCGGGTTTTCCTGTGCATCAACGGTGCCTGTCTGCAGCGCCAGATACAGCTCGGTAAACGGCATCGGCAGCGGGTTGGCACCCCAGATCTTGAAAGCTTCCAGGTGGGCCTTGTTGGGCGTGGTGCGAATCTTGATGCCGTCAAGATCGGCCGGCGCGTTGATCGGACGCTTGGAATTGGTCACGTGGCGAAAGCCAATCTCCCAGAACGCCAGGCCTTTCATGCGGTTGCGCTCGAGATCTTTAAGCAAGCTCGCACCGATCGGGCCGTCCATGACCTTGTGGGCGTGCTCGGCATCGCGGAACAGGTAGGGCAGATCAAGAACGTTCAGGCGCGGCGCAAACTTGGTGAAGAACGGATTGCCAGATCGATCGAACCGAGTCGAACGCCTTCCAGAATGGCGCCGTCGTTGCCGAGTTCGCCAGCCGGATGGACGCTCATCGTCACCTTGTCGCCGGACTGCTTTTTCAGCTGTTCGGCCATATGGCGGGCGGCCTGGTTATGGGTGTCGTTGGCCGACAGCGTATTGGCGAAGCGCAAGGCTGTTTGCGCTTGCAGGGGTTGGCTCAGCAATGCGGTCGCGGTTGCGGCTGCGAGCAGGCAGGCTTTGAATGTCATATCAGTCTCTCTATGTTGTGGATGTGGGACGAGCGTGTCTGCGGAACAGAGACTCGACGGCGTCACTCCATCGCACCCGGAGCGTTGTCGCCGGATGAACGGGTGGCAATGATAAAACAGCCGGCGAATTGCGCCGGCTGTGGAGGAGGGTCCTGTGTTGTGCCGCTCAGTCTGCCGCGGTAACAACCCCTTCTGAGATGAGTGCCTGCACCTTCTCTTCGGAAAAGCCAAGTTCAGTCAGTACTTCCCGGCTGTTCTCGCCAATCGCGTAGGGCACCGGGCCTGTGGGGGTAATTGGCTGGCCATCAAGTTGGAAAGGCGTGGCGGTAACTCTGGCCGTGCCCGAGACGGGATGGTTCACGCTCGGGAAGGCGCCGCGCTCGGCCATGTGCGGATGGTCGACGATCTCTTCCGGGGTCAGCATCGGTACGCTTGGCACGCGAGCGCCGTTCAGAGCCTTGATGGCCTCGTCGACGCTGGCGAAGGTGTTGAGCCATTCGCCCAGAATTTCGGCCAGCACCGGCCAGTTCTGGCGTCGGGCACCTGGTGTGGCGAAACGTTCGTCCTTGGCCAGGTCGGGCCGGTTCATCAATGTCGTGAGGTTGGTCCACATGGCGGGCACACCGCCGACCTGGACGGCCACGTGGCGCTCGCCCACTGGGCGCACCAGCATGCCCGAGCGGGGGCGGCGGGCCGCGGGTTCGCCATTGAGCAGGGCGGGGAAGTTGATGTCATCGGCGGCCACCAGGCATTCAAGCATGGAGACGTCAACATGCGCGCCCTTGCCGTTGCGGGCCCGGCGCAGCAGCGCCGCGCAAATCGCGCCAAAGGCCTGGCCACCGGCCAGCACATCTGCCGCTTGCAGATTGGACGCACGCGGCGCGGTGTCGCCGCCACGGTCCAGTTCCATCATGCCCGAGAATGCATTGATCAGATGGGCGTAGGCCTGCAAGCCCTTCAAGGGGCCAGTCTGGCCGAAACCGGAAATCGAGCAATAGACCAGATCAGGCTTCACTTTGCGCAGGCTCGGCTCGTCAAAGCCGTACTTGGCCATCACGCCCGGCGAGAAGTTCTCAACCACAACGTCGGCTTTGCGCACCAGCTCAAGCACGACTTCGCGGGAGGCCGGATTGGCAAAATTGATGGCAATGCTGCGTTTGCCAGCGTTCAGGCGCGCAAAGTAGGCGCTCTGATCGCTGCGCTCGGGGTTGAGTTGCGGCAGGACATAGCGCACCTCATCACCTTCGCCCGGACGCTCAATCTTGATGACGGTCGCCCCCAGATCGCTGAGCAGACGAGTGCAATACGGGCCCGACAGAACTCGCGTGAAATCTACAACGAAATAGCCGGCCAGCGGGGCGTCATCGCCAGTGTGTACAGATGGGGTGATCGAACTCATGATTGCCTTCTTTTAAGTTAAGCCCGGCTTCGATGTGTATGCGGCTGTCCGCGCCGGGATCAGGCCGGTAATCTAACAGTATCTTGCGCGAGCCCCTGTTGACATGTGCCCGGGTCGTCGGCGCGGCGCCGGTCGGGATGAAAATTCCGCTTTTGAACGCCCATGGCATGATTGCAATCAACGGGAGTTGTATCCCCACTCTTACAGAGGCAGACGATGACCCATGGCATGGTATCGGCCCCTCAACCCGAAGCGGTTGATACTGGGCTGGAAGTCCTGAAGGCAGGCGGCAATGTGATGGATGCGGCAATTGCCGCCGCCTTGGTGCAGACCGTCGTTGACCCGCAAATGTGCGGTGTGGCGGGCTTTGGTTCCATGCAGGTTTACGAGGCGGCAACTGGCAAGATCACCGTCATCGATTTTCATGGGCGGGCGCCGTTGTCGGTGCGCCCCGAGCAGTGGGAGTCACTGATCGAACGCGAATCCGACGATGGTTTCGGCTTCATTCTGAAGGGCCGGATCAATGAAGTGGGTTACACCTCGATGACCACGCCGCTGACCATCAAGGCCTTTGCCGAAGGTCTGGCCAGCTTTGGCTCACGTTCTTTGGCCGAGTTGATGCAACCGGCCATCGAATATTGTGAACAAGGCTTCATGGTGCGCCCGTTTGTGCGCAATTTCTGGAATCTGCCACCTACTGCCGGGCGCATCGGGCGGCGTGAGGCGATGACCAGTCAGCCGGCCACCGCCAGGATATACGCCAAAGCGGACGGCAGCCTTTATGACGTGGGCGAAACGCTGAAGAATCCCGATATGGGGCGTACCTATCGCCGCATTGCCGAGGCCGGGGTCGAAGATTTCTACACGGGTGAAATCGCCCACGCCATCGATGCTGATATGCGCGCCAATGGCGGCCATATCACGCTCGAAGACCTGGCCAGTTGCGAGACCGAGCGCAATGAGCCTTTGCGCAGCAGTTATCGCGGCTTTGAGGTTGTGACCAATCCACCGCCCGGTGGTGGATTGATGGTGGTGCTGATGCTCAACATTCTCGAGAACTTCGATCTCGCGGCGATGGGGCACAACTCACCGCAATATATCGCTACCGTCAGCGAAGCCATGAAGATGGCCACCATCGACAAAGACCAGCGCATGGGTGATCCGCGCTTCGTGGATATTCCGATGGATGAGTTGATGTCCAAGGAGTACGCAGCGACCCTGGCTGCGGCGATCAAGCGCGGCGAGAAAGCTCATGTGCCCCGCATCAATCCGGGCGGTCCGGTCAGTAAGACCACCACCCATATCTGTGTGGCCGACGAGCAGGGCAACATCGTCAACATGACGCATTCATTGGGCTCCAGCTCCGGGGTGGTTACCGAAGGGCTGGGCTTCATGTACAACAACTGCATGATGGTGTTCGACCCGCGTCCGGGCAATCCGGGTTCGCTGGCCCCTGGCAAGGCCAGGTTCACCGCATTGTGTCCGACCATGTTGCTCAAGGACGGCAAGCCCTTTCTGGCACTGGGCGCGCCGGGCGGCACGACCATCACGATGGGCGTTTTGCAAGCCATTCTCAATGTCGTCGACTTCGACATGAGCGCGCAGGAGGCTGTGTCGGCGCCGCGTTTTTGCGCAACCTCCGACACCATTGAAATCACCAACCGGATTCTGCGCTCTGCCGAGCGTGAGTTGCAGACGATGGGGTATCCGACCAGCCGGCTGCCGTACAGCTATCACATGCCGATTGTGCACGCGATTCGTCTTCGCGACGGAGTGCTCGACGGGGGCGCCGATCCTTCAGGCGACGGCGTAGCCGCCGGCGTCTGAGTTGTTACTTGATACTGAAGATCTTCACGGAGAGACACGATGACACAGCCTTTTGATTTCAAGCAGTTGCTGGCCGATAACCTGCCGGCGCCTGCCGCGCCGTACAAGGGCCTGGCGAAATACCACTTTGTTGGCGGTAACAATGATCCGGAAGGCGTGCCGGTTGCCGGCCTGGCCGAGTCGGCGCAGCGCGTCATTCGCAAGCATGGCGGCGATCTGGCCATTTACTATCCCAACGGCGGCCCTCGCGGTGATATCGGATTGCGCGAGTTCCTGTCCGCCAAGCTCGGCAAATATCGGGGCTTCACCCCCACCGCCGAGCGCGTGCTGGTAACGTCAGGCTCCAATCACGGTCTTGATCTGTTGTGCATGGCGATGATCAATCCGGGCGACACCGTGATTGCCGAAGAGCACAGCTACTCAAACATGATCGGTCGGCTCCGCAAGCGTGGAGCCAACGTAGTGGCGGTCAGGCTCGACAAGGACGGCCTGTGTTGTGATCATCTGGCTGAAATTCTGGCAGAGCACAAGCAGCGTGGCGTGACGCCCAAGTTCATCTATGCCATTCCTACCGTCCAGAACCCGACCGCTACCGTGATGCCGGTGGAGCGTCGCCGCGACCTGCTCGACATCAGTCGTCAGTATGGCGTGGCGGTCATCGAAGACGAGTGTTATGCCGATCTGTTGTGGGACGGGCAGTGGCCCGACTCATTGTGTGCGATGGACGGCGCCGAGCATGTGATCCACATCGGATCATTCTCGAAGTTTCTCGCACCGGCGCTGCGCCTGGGCTATATCACCGCACCTGAACCGGTGCTGGCGCAGTTGCAGTCGCTGAAAGATGATTCAGGCACTTGTTCGTTGTCGCAGATGATCGTTGCCGACTATATGCGCGAACATTACGACGAGCACCTGACCGAGCTGAACAAACGGCTCAAGGTCAAGCTCGACACCCTGGTGGCAGCGCTCCGTGAAGAGTTCGGCGACGCGGCTGAATTTGATGTGCCGCCTGGCGGCATCTTCCTGTGGGTGCGCCTGCCTGAAAGTGTGGACACCAGCCGCCTGGCGCCCATCGCATTGGCCGAAGGACTGGCGTTCAATCCGGGGGCCGAATGGTCGGTCAATGGCAGCACCGCCACTCGCTACTTGCGGCTGTGCTTTGCGCATCCGTCGGAGCAGACCATTCGCGAGGGTGTGGCCAAGCTGGCTGAGCTATGTCAGCGTGAGTTCGATCTGGTTTTGCAGACGGCGCCGGCTACGGCTGGATAAAGGCTGGTCACCAGCCGGAAACCGGCGAACCAATGAGCAAAGCGGCAGCCCCGGTGGTATCGGGGCGGGCCGTGCGCTGTTGAAAGCCAGGCTCAGCGAGCGGCCTTGGCTGCTTTCACCGAGGCCAGATACGCCTGTACGCGCTCCTTGATGGAGCCGACCGCTACCGATTGCACCAGCGCCGCCATATCGGCCTCGCGCGTGTCAATCCGGGTGCGATCAAGCATGGCAGCGTAGGTATTGGCGGTCAGTGCGCTGGCATCCCGATGACATTGCTCAATGGTGTCGGTCCAGTCTTCTTGCGCGGCTACTGCGCTGATGAAGCCGGTCTGCAGCGCTTCCTCGGTATCGAAGGGGGCATCGCGCAACAGCAGTGATCGCGCCGCATCGGCGCCTGCCAGTCGGGCCAGTCGGGCGGTGCCCAGCGTGATGCCGAAGCGCAGACCCGGCATCCGGAACCGTGCGCCAGGCGCGGCCACTCGCCACTGACAGGCTGCGACCAGATCGGCCGCCGCGCCATAGCAGGCGCCATGTACCAGGGCCAGCGTGGCAAAGGGGGCGTGATAAACCTGTTGCAACAACTGCTCGGCACGCACAAAGCGCAACAACAAGTCGCCGTCCGTCATCGTGTCGAGGTCGCTCAGATCAAAGCCGCCTGAGAAGCCCTTGCCGGCGCCAGTGAAGACGAGCAGCCGCGTCTCTTGCGTTGCTGCCTCAGCGATAGCCGCCGACAAGGCGTCGACCAGTTCACCGCTGAAGGCATTGAGTCGGTCAGGTCGGTTGAGGCAGATATGGCCGGTGGTGTCTTCGCGGCAACATATCGATTTGAGCTTATGTACTGGCCG
>CAXBNM010000161.1:0-10399 GCA_963976885.1 uncultured Burkholderiaceae bacterium | reverse complement strand
CTGTCGCTGGCGCGCGAGAACTGGGCAAGACAGAAAGAGCCTGTCGATGCGCGGTTGCTGGCGCAGGCGGCCGCGCAGAGCCGCGCTGCCGACGTCAGCGATCAACTGCGTGCCGAACTGCGTCGTCTTGGCATGCAAGGCGTGCTCGACAATCTTGTTCGCGAGGGTCTGGTCTGATGAAAAAGCTGTTCTCTGCATGTCTGCTGGCGCTGCTCTGGGTGGGGTCGGTTCAGGCCCACGAAACCAGTCGGGCGGCACTCAAAATCACCCCGGCCGAAGCGCCCGGCCAGGCGATGTCGGTGGTCTGGGAGATTGCTCTTGCTGATCTGGATGTCTTGCTCGACCTGGATCGGAATCTTGATGGCGCGCTGACGATTGATGAGTTCAATGCGGGCCGGGCGGCCATGATCCGTCTGACCGAATCGAGCCTGACGTTCGATGTCGGCGGGCACGTGTGTACGCCTGTCGATGTGACTGCCGGTCGTGCCTACGGCGACCGGGCCAGCTATGGTCAGCTTGCCTTCTGGCTCGATTGCGACCAGGCCGCCGGCCCCTTGCAACTCGATTACCGCTTGTTTCAAGGTCTTGATGCCAATCATCGTGTGCTCGTGAACAGTGGTGGGAGTCAGTGGCTGGTGACGCCGGGCGAATCGATACTGTTGATGTCGGCCGATGACGCCGAAGGCGGGCGCTGGCACGCTTTTACCGGCTTTGTCGGCGAGGGCGTGCGTCACATCCTGATCGGCTGGGATCATCTGGCCTTCTTGCTGACCCTGATGGTGCCGGCGCTGATGCTTCGCCGCCGCGCGGATGGTTCGCGCACGCGCATGACTCTCAAGGCAGCGGGCATGTCTCTTGCCCTCACGATCACGGCATTCACCTTGGCGCATTCGCTGACCCTGTTGCTGGCCACTACCGGCTGGATCACTTTGCCGGCCGGCCCGGTCGAGGCAGTCATCGCGGCCAGCATCGTGCTGGCGGCGGTGGCGGGCCTGCTCGGTTACGGCCGGGTGTCGACTGCCCGACTGGCTTTTGGGTTCGGTCTGGTCCATGGCCTCGGCTTTGCCAATGTGATGCAGGCGACTGGCGCGGCGGGGCACGGCCTGATAGTGGGGCTGGCAGGCTTCAACATCGGTGTCGAGATAGGCCAGCTATTTTTTGTCGGGCTGCTTTTTCCTCTGTTGTGGCTATTGGTCAGAGCGCCCGGCGTGGGGCGCTGGGTCGGACCGGGCTTATCGGCCAGCCTGATACTGGTGGGTTCGGTCTGGTTTGCCGAGCGCCTGGGGGGCTGGGAGTTGCTGCCCGGTTGATGCTGGCGGTGGGAGCGCTGTTCGATAGTGCGCCCGATTCATCCGGGCTGTGGCACAGTGCACCAGAGCCTCATCTTTTACGACAGGACTGTCATGTCATTCGATTATGAAACTGCCGTGCAGGCCTGCGGGCAAGGCGACCGGCAAGCGCTGAAGAGTCTCTATGACCGGGAAGCGCGATGGTTGCTCGGCGTCGCCTTGCGAATCGTTCGAGAGAAGCAACTGGCCGAAGACATCGTTCAGGATGCTTTTTTGCTGATCTGGCAGCGAGCCGAAACCTTCAATGCTTCGCTCGGTTCGGCGCGCGGCTGGATCTACACCATCGTGCGGCATCGGGCGCTCGACGAGGTGCGTCGCCCCGGCTTCAAGCGCAAGGTCGAGGTCGAGGATGTGCAATCGCTGGTCTGGCAGACCGAGCAGTCCCCCGAAGACCGCGCGATCGACGGCCTCGAAAAGCTGGAGAAGTGTCTTGAGCAACTCGATCCGGCGCGGCGCGAATGTATCGAGGCCGCCTTTCTCGAGGGGTACACTCAGGCCGAGTTGTCTGCGCGGCTCGACAAGCCGCTGGGCACGATCAAATCCTGGATTCGGCGTGGTCTGTTGACGCTGCGGGAGTGTTTGCATTGAATTTGACCGATCGCGAAGACCGTCATGTCGCCAGTGCGCTCTATGTCGTTGGGCAGCTCGACGCCGATGAATTGCCAGCCTTTGAAGCTGCCCTGGCCAATGATGTCGAGCTGCAGGCCGATGTCGCGTTCTGGTCCGACCGCTTGCTGGGCCTGACTCAGCGCAACCCTGCCGTCGCGCCGTCGGCCGAATTGTGGACGCGCATCGAAACCGCGTTACCCGGTGGTGTGGGTGTCGCTGCGGCGGCTGATGCTGCGCCGTCCGAACAGGGTGCTGCGCCGGCTGTGGCGGCTGCAGCGACTGAACCAGTACGGCCGGTATCCACCTTCGGTGTGCCCTCGCATCCTTCCTTGCGCCGTTCGCGGCACGGCCGTCATTCGTTCTGGCACAGTTTGCGGCTGTGGCGCGGCGTCAGTGCACTGGCCACCGCGGTAGCCATTCTGCTGGCCACCTATGTTGTGCAGCGCCCGCCCGAGGTCCGTGTTTACATGGCGGTGCTCAAATCGTCCGAACAACAAACCGGTTGGCTGGTGCAGGCACGCAGTGCCGGCACGGTCCGGCTGGTGCCGATCGACCCGAATACCATCGTGCCCAGCAACAAGTCGCTGCAGTTGTGGACCCAACCGGCTGGCGCCAGCGCGCCGATTCCCATTGGCTTGCTTGAGCCCGGCCAGTCGTTCGAGATCCCGGCCGATCAGTTGCCGGGGCTGGCTGGTGAGCAATTGTTTGCCATCTCGCTGGAGCCGGAAGGCGGGTCGCCAACAGGTTTGCCGACCGGCCCGATTCTGTTTGCCGGCAACACGCAGCAACTCTGATCGCGCCCGCTGGCCGGTGTTCGTCACCGGTCAGCAAATAAACCCGGTTGGCATGCATCCATAGGGTTCGCTCGCCCGTAGTGATAGAAACCAGCGCATTTTGCGCGGGTTTTCATCACCATCCAAGGAGCATTCATGAAACCAATTCCCCGACAATTGAAGATCGTCTCGGCGATCGGGCTGATGATGGGCTTGAGTGTGCCCGGCCCGGCGTTGTGGGCATCAAGCCATCGCGAAGCGCCGGCCATTACCGGCATGCCCAAGGTCGACGCGACCGACTTCTACATGTTTCGCAGTTACGAGCCTGGCCGCGAAGGCTATGTGACGATGATCGCCAACTATCTGCCGCTGCAAGATGCCTACGGCGGACCCAACTACTTCCGGCTTGATGATCAGGCCTTGTACGAAATTCATATCGATAACGATGGCGATGCGCGCGAAGACATTACCTTCGGCTTTCGCTTTACCAATACCAACAAGGCCATTGCGCTGGATATCAACGGCAAATCGGTACAGATACCGTTGTCGCAAGCCGGCGCAATCAGTCAGGTGAATGCCGCTACGCAGAACGTGCGGGAAACCTATACCGTTGAGATGACCCGCGGCGGGCGCCGTCAGGGTTCGCGTCAGGCATTGACGGCGGTCGGCTCAGGGGTCAGCACTTTCGACAAGCCGATGGACAATACCGGCGAGAAAACCTTCGGTGCCGGCCAGGGCTATGTGCAGTACGCGTGGCAGCACAACTACGAGGTGATGCTGCCGGGCTGCGCGGCACCGGGCAAGGTATTTGTCGGCCAGCGTAAAGACCCCTTCATGTTGCCGCTCGGGCGCATCTTTGACTTGATCAATCTGAATCCGCTGGGTCCGACCGAGGGCGGCAATCAGGACGATCTCAACGACAAGAATGTCACGTCGTTGATTCTCGAAGCGCCGATCGAATGTCTGACCAATGGCAGCGAGCCGGTCATTGGCGCCTGGACGACGGCCAGTCTGCGCCAGGCGCGGATTCTGAATCCGCAACCGAACGGCTTTGGCTCGGCCAGTCTGGAAGGCGGTGCCTGGACCCAGGTCTCACGGCTTGGGATGCCGCTGGTCAATGAAGTGGTGATCGGCCTGGGCGACAAGGATCGGTTCAATGCGTCCAAGCCGCAGGATGACGCGCAGTTTGCCGACTACGTCACCAATCCGACCTTGCCGGCACTGGTGGAGTTGCTGTTTCCGAGTGCCCCCGCACCCACCAACTTCCCGCGTACCGATCTGGTGGCCGCCTTTCTGACCGGTTTGAAACTCAAGGACGGCACCGTCGTCAATCAGCCCATGAATGTGCAGGCAGCCGAGATGCTGCGCCTCAACACCACCATTGCGCCAACCCCGGTTGCCGCGCAAAACAACCTTGGTGTGGCCGCTGGTGATCTGGCCGGTTTCCCGAACGGGCGCCGACCGGGCGACGATGTGGTGGATATTTCGTTGCGGGTGGCGATGGGCGCCTTGTGTGCACTGACTGGCCCGCAGGACGACCTGAACGTGGGTTGCTCGCCGGCCGATGCGGCGGCGGGTGGAGCGCCGATCACCGATGGCGTGAAAACCGATGCCAGCCAGTTCTACACCACCTTCCCCTACCTCGTCGCGCCCTTGCCCGGCGCCACCAACTAGGAGGTTCTGAATGAACAAGCACTCCAGTCAAAAGCCAGCAACGTTGTTGCGCTGGGCCGCCGCGGTGGCGGTGGTAACCGGGCTGGCCGCCTGTGGCGGCGGCGGTGGCTCGGACGGCAGCTCGGGCAGCAGTCCCGGCGGTGGCATCAGTCCGGGCGGCGAGCCGACCGGGCAGGCGCGCGATGATGTGCCGTCGGCGGCGCGGCAATCGGGCAAGTCTTTCGTCGCCTGGCTGAAAACCATGGCCGTTGGCGGCGATGAAACCTCCGAGCCTGTTGGTGTTGGCATGCAGGCCATTCCGTCCGATGAAACTTCCGAACCGGCTGCGCTGTGAGTTAGGCCAGGGTTCTCAGTGGCAGGTCACGGGGTCGGCTCTCTTGCGAGGGTCGGCCCTTTTTGCGTTCGAAGAAAGTTGATGGACAGTGCATACTCGCAGTTGTAATGGCGTGGGCCGGGGGCAGAAAGTTGCGGACCAGCTCAACGACGGAGAATACGATGGCAGATCAGAAAGCGGTGCTGGTGGTTGGCGCCGGCGATGCAACAGGCGGTGCGATTGCCCGGCGCTTTGCCCGCGAAGGGTATATCGCTTGTGTAACCCGGCGCCAACGCGATTCGCTCGAACCCTTGCTGGCGCAGATACGCGATGAAGGCGGTGTGGCACACGGCTTTGGCTCGGACGCGCGCAATGAAGCGGCCACCCTGGAATTGTTCGCGCAGATCGAGCGCGACATTGCGCCACTTGAAGTGGTCGTCTTCAATATCGGCGGTAATGTTCGTTTTCCGATTGCTGAAACGACCGAACGGGTCTATCGCAAGGTCTGGGAAATGAGCGCGCTGGCGGGTTTTCTGACCGGTCGTGAGGCGGCGCGAGTGATGCAGCCGCGCGGGCGCGGCACGATCATTTTCACCGGTGCCACCGCCAGCATGCGCGGCGGCGCCGGCTTTGCCGCTTTTGCCGGCGGCAAGCATGCGTTGCGCGCCCTGGCGCAGAGCATGGCCCGCGAGCTTGGTCCGCAAGGGGTGCATGTGGCGCATGCGGTGATCGATGGCGCGATAGATACCGCCTTCATCGCCGAGAATTTTCCTGACCGTTATGCCCGCAAGGCGCAGGGCGGTATTCTTGACCCGGAACATATCGCCGAGGCTTACTGGCAAATCCATCAACAGCCGCGCACGGCCTGGACGCATGAATTCGATCTGCGTCCCTGGACCGAAAACTGGTAGGAGACAGACATGAGTGCCCGATCCGTAGAGTTCTTTTTCGACTTTGGCAGCCCCGCCTCGTACCTGGCTTATACCCAGATGCCGGCACTGGCCCAGCAACAGGGCGCCGAGCTTGTTTACCGGCCGATGTTGCTCGGTGGCGTGTTCAAGGCGACCGGCAATGTCAGCCCGGTCAGCATTCCCGCCAAAGGACGCTGGATGGGGCAGGACATAAGCCGTTGGGCGCAGCGCTACGGCGTGCCCTTCGAATTCAATCCCTTCTTTCCGATCAATACGCTGACCTTGATGCGTGGTGCGGTTGGCCTGCAGTTGCGTGAGCCGGCCCGGCTGGCGCGTTATATGGCTTGTGTGTTCGAGGCCATCTGGGTCAAGGGCGAGAATCTGGGCGATCCGGCTGTGCTCGCGAGCATGCTCACCGCGCACGGTTTTGATGCCGAGGCTTTTGTCTCGCTGGTGGGCGATGCCGAGGTCAAGCAGGCGCTGATCGCCACGACCGAAGAAGCGGTTGCTCGCGGCGTGTTCGGCGCGCCGACCTTCTTCGTTGGCGAGCAAATGTTTTTCGGTCAGGACCGGCTCGATTTCGTACGTGAGGCTCTGGCCTGACTGACGCCAGTCGTTGCAGAGAGCAACGACGGATCATCCGGTTCCAATCGATCTCAAGCCCGCGGTGGTGAAATTGCTTGGTGCGCCGATCAGCCCGATCTTCCGGCTGGTGCGTCGCCTCGTGGCAAGAGCGGTAAAATGATGTCCAAGGTGCCGCTGAACCTGTTGCCGCCGGCGCCGCCAACACTGGAACCGCCTTGAAGCTCAACATCCGCCGCATGCCGTCAGCGTTTGCTGGCACGCCTCGCCCTGTTCATCGACAACTTCGTCCCGGGCAGGTTTCCGTTGTCTGAGCCAGGCTCGTTGTTGACTCGCTACCTGCCGATTCTGCAGTGGGGCCGGCAATACACGCTGGAAATTTTCGGACGCGATCTGACCGCTGCTGTAATCGGTACCCTGCTGCTGATTCCGCAATCGCTCGCGTATGCGTTGCTGGCCGGCCTGCCCGCTGAGGCCGGGCTGTATGCGTCGGTCGTGCCGATCATGTTGTATGCGGTGTTTGGCACCAGCCGCACGATGGCCGTCGGGCCGGTGGCTTTGCTGTCGCTGATGACGGCCTCCACCATCGGACAGGTCGCGCAGGCCGGCACCGCCGGTTATGCCACGGCGGCGCTCACGTTGGCGCTGCTGTCCGGCGTCATGCTGATGCTGATGGGTTTCTTCCGGCTTGGCTTTCTTGCCAACTTTCTGTCCCACCCGGTGATCTCGGGCTTCATTACCGCCTCGGGCATCATCATCGCGTTCAGTCAGCTCAAACACATTCTTGGCGTCAGTGCCGGTGGCAACAACCTGCTGGAACTGGGCTCTTCGCTCATCGAGCACCTGCCACAAACGCACTGGCTGACATTGCTGATGGGTGTGCTGGTGACCTTGTTCCTGTTCGGCGTGCGCAGCGGTCTCAAGACCGCGCTGTTGCGCATCGGCATTGGTCAACGCGTGGCCGATGGTCTGGTCAAGGCGGGCCCGGTAGTCGCGGTTGCGCTCACCACCTGGAGTGCCTGGCAGTTCGGGCTGGCTGATAAGGGACTGGCGGTTGTGGGCGTGGTGCCGCAGAGCCTGCCGCCATGGACAATGCCCGATCTGTCGCCGCGCCTGCTGCATGAATTGTTCGTGCCGGCATTGCTGATTTCGATGATCGGCTTCGTCGAATCGATTTCCATGGCGCAAACACTGGCCGCGCGCAAGCGGCATCGAATCGATCCGGATCAGGAGTTGATCGGCCTCGGGGCGGCCAATCTGGGCGCGGCGTTTACCGGCGGCTATCCGGTTACCGGCGGATTTTCCCGCTCGGTGGTGAACTTTGATGCCGGCGCCGAAACACCTGCCGCGGGCGCGTTCACCGGGGTCGGTCTGGCCATTGCCGCGTTGACCATTACGCCCTTGCTCTATTACCTGCCCAAGGCAACGCTGGCCGCCACCATTACCGTGTCGGTGTTGAGTCTGGTCGATCTGTCGATCCTGCGCCGTACCTGGCGGTATGCAAAGCAGGATTTTGCGGCGGTGGCGGTGACCATGTTGCTGACCTTGCTGGTTGGGGTTGAGTTGGGTGTGACGGTCGGCGTTGCCGTCTCGATACTGCTGTTTCTGTACAAAACATCGCGGCCGCACATTGTCGAGGTTGGCCTGGTGGCGGGCACGGAACACTATCGCAATGTCGAGCGGCATGTCGTCAAGGTCGAGCCCAATATTCTGAGTCTGCGGGTCGATGAAAGCTTGTACTTTGCCAATGCCCGCTTTCTCGAAGACTGGGTTTACGCGCGGGTGGTAACCGATCGGCCTATCCGCCATGTGGTGTTGATGTGTTCGGCGGTCAACGAAATCGATATGAGCGCGCTCGAGTCTCTCGAAGCGATCAATCAGCGCTTGCGCGGCCTGGGCATCACGCTCCACCTTTCGGAGGTGAAAGGCCCGGTGATGGATCGGCTGCTGCGCACCGAGTTTCTGAAGCGGCTCAGTGGGCGGGTATTTCTGTCGCAGTTCGGCGCAGTGCAGGCGCTGGCGGCCGAGGCTGCCAGGTTGACCGAAGGTGCTGACACCGACGCTGGCGCTGCCGCCCCAGGCGGCCACAGCGAGGGCGAGGGAAGCGGCAAGCCGGCCAACAAGCCGGTCGACAGGGCGGCGAACACGGGCGGGCCGGCCCCAGGCTGAGACAAGGATTGCCTGGGCTGGCCCAATCATCTATATTATTAGATGATTAAACTCTGATCAGAGTGAAGCCCATGAATGACGCAGTGATCCAGGCAACCCGGCGCGAAGCCGTGTTGTCTCCGGCCGATGGCAGTCTTGCCTACATGACAGGCTTTGGTAACCATTTCAGCACCGAAGCGGTGGTTGGTGCGTTGCCCATTGGGCGCAACTCGCCGCAGCAGGCTCCGTTGGGGCTGTATGCCGAGCAATTGTCGGGCAGTGCGTTCACCGCCCCCCGGCAGGCCAACCGGCGCACCTGGTTTTACCGGATCCTGCCTTCGGTCAAACACACCACCGGTTTTGTACCGGTTGCGTCAGGGCTGATCCGCACCGCGCCGTGCCGCGACGAGAACAGCCAGCCGTTCAGTCAGTTGCGCTGGAATCCGGTGGCCATCCCGGCCGAGCCAACCACTTTCGTGCAAGGCATTCGTACCATCAGCACCGCTGGCGATGCGCAGATGGGCGCGGGCATGGCCGCCCATGTCTATGTGGCCAACCGGTCGATGGACGGCCAGTACTTCACCAATGCCGACGGTGAAATGCTGATCGTGCCGCAACAGAACCGCTTGTCGATCGCCACCGAATGCGGGGTACTCGAGGTCGCGCCGGGTGAAATCGTGGTCATTCCGCGTGGCATGAAAATGCAGGTGATGCTGCCCGACGGACCGGCGCGCGGCTACATCTGCGAAAACTACGGCGCCATGCTGGAGTTGCCTTATCGCGGTCCCATCGGCGCCAACTGCCTGGCCAATGAACGCGACTTCCTGACGCCGGTAGCGGCCTATCAGGATGTGCAGCAACCCTGTCAGTTGTTTGCCAAGGCGCTGGGTCAGCTCTACGTGACCGAGTTGGCTGCTTCGCCACTCGATGTCGTCGCCTGGCACGGCAATCTGGCGCCCTACAAGTACGCGCTTGAGCGCTTCGCCACGATCGGCTCCATTTCCTACGACCATCCCGATCCGTCCATCTTTACCGTGTTGTCGTCACCCTCGGATTCCCCGGGCACCGCCAATATCGACTTCGTGATCTTCCCCGATCGCTGGCTGGTGATGGAAGACACCTTCCGCCCGCCCTGGTATCACAGCAACGTGATGTCCGAATTCATGGGGCTGATTGAAGGCGTGTACGACGCCAAGCCGGGCGGCTTCGTGCCTGGCGGCATGAGTCTGCACAACATGATGATTCCGCACGGCCCCGATCGCGAGGCCTTCGACAAAGCCTCGACCAAAGACCTGAGCCCGGAGAAGATATCCAGCACGATGGCCTTCATGTTTGAAACCCGTTATCCGCTCAACCCGACGGCTTATGGCAGTAAGCCTGACGGGCTGGACACCGCCTACCCTGACTGCTGGGCCGATCTGCAGCGGCGTTTCAAGGCTTAGCGCCGGCAAGTTCCAGGCGCAGCCGCGCTTGCGTGGCTGCATGGGTGCCATCGGCTGGCTCGTCAGCGACAAGCCGGTCGGCTTGGCCGTTGCGCTGGCGGCGGCTGGCCCGGGTAAAGGCGGGCTGATCCCAGTAAAGGCGGGCTGATCCCTGTAAAGTCAGGAGTATGACCAGCGGACCGCGACATCAGCAGTACCCGGCGCCGCCCCGTCAGCCCGAGTTGGCATTACGGGGGCGGGGGCTGAGCAAGGTTTATCGCATGGGCGAGGTGACCGTCCACGCGCTGCGCAATGTCGATATCGACATCATGGCCGGCGAGTTGCTGGTCTTGCTTGGTGCGTCCGGCAGCGGCAAGTCGACATTGCTCAACATTCTGGGCGGGCTTGATGTCCCCACCAGTGGCACGCTCAGTTATCGCAATCTGGCGCTCGACACCCTCGACAGCGACGGCTTGACCGAATACCGGCGCGATCATGTCGGTTTCGTGTTCCAGTTCTATAACCTGATTCCGAGCCTGACGGCGCGCGAAAACGTCGCGCTGGTTACCGACATCGCGCCCGACCCGATGGCCGCCACCGAGGCGCTCCGGCTGGTCGG
>CAXBNM010000160.1:0-10507 GCA_963976885.1 uncultured Burkholderiaceae bacterium | reverse complement strand
AACGGAGCAGACGGCCCCAACGGAGCAGACGGCCCCAACGGAGCAGACGGCCCCAGGGTGTTATTGCCGCCAGCCGGTGCCGGACCCGTGACCGGCGCTCTGGAGGGCGCGGGCGTGGGCATTGCACTGGTAGCGGGTGGCGGGTCTGAGTAGACCGCGTCGCGCAAGGTCAGACTCAGCGGCGGCACATAAGTAATGACGGCAAGACAGGCGAGAATTGCGCCTACAAAAGGTATCAGGTGGCCGATGATCTGATCGACCGAAATCTTCGCCACCGTGCAGGCCGCAAACAGATTCACGCCAAACGGAGGCGTGATCATGCCCAGCGCCAGGTTGACAACCATGATGACGCCGAAATGCACCGGGTCGATGCCGAAGTGC
The DNA here is from genome assembly GCA_963976885.1 of uncultured Burkholderiaceae bacterium. Classification (GTDB taxonomy): domain Bacteria; phylum Pseudomonadota; class Gammaproteobacteria; order Burkholderiales; family Burkholderiaceae_E; genus JAUIAI01. Next base: position 10,126 of record CAXBNM010000160.1, on the reverse strand, counting down.
ATACCGACCGGCACCAGAATCGGTGCCAGCACAATGATGGCCGCCGAGGTTTCAATGAACATGCCGATCACGAACAAGGCCACGTTCACACCGAGCAGGAAGCTGGCCGGTGACTGCAGCACCGAGGTCAGCCAGGTGCCGATGGCTTCGGGCACACCCGCACGGGTCAGCATCAGCGCGAACAGACCGGCGTTGGCGATGATGAACATGATGACCGCGCTGGAAATCACCGAGCGGCGCAATACTTCGACCATGCCGCGCAGCGAGAGCTCGCGGTGGATCAGCATGCCAACCAGCAGCGCGTAGAACACGGCGACGACTGCCGCTTCGGTGGGGGTGAACACGCCGCCGTAGATGCCGCCCAGAATAATGATGGGCATCAGCAATGCCCAGCCGGCCTTCATCGTGGCCGTCAGTACTGGCAGTTTGCCCTCGCCATCCGCTTTGCCCCAGCCTTTGTAGCGGCAATACAGATGGACAAAGATCATCAGCGCCACGCTGATGAAAATGCCCGGTCCGACACCGGCGATGAACAACTCGCCAATGGAAACTTCAGCCGATACGCCAAACAGAATCATTGGAATCGAGGGCGGAATCACCACCCCCAGTTCCGCCGATGTGGCCTGCAATGAGGCGGCAAACGAGGCGGGATAGCCGTGCTTGATAAGAGCCGGAATCAGGATGGCGCCAATCGCGAAAGTGGTGGCCACCGAAGAGCCCGAGACCGCGGCAAAAATCATGCAGGTCAGCACGCAGGTCATCGGCAAGCCGCCCTGCACGCCACCGACCAGCGATTTGGCAAACTCAACCAGCCGGCGCGAAATGCCGCCGGCCTGCATCAGGTTGCCGGCCAGGATGAAAAACGGCACCGCCGCCAGCGGAAACTTGTCGAGCGCCGAAAACATTTCTTTCGGCGCGATGATCATCAGATCGGGTTCGTGCACTGCAATGCCGACCATGGCCGCACCGCCGATCGACACGGCGATTGAGACGCTGAAGGCGAAACACAGCGCCATCGTGATCATCAGGGTCAGGGACATTGCTTGAATTCCTTACAGCGTCGGGGCGCAAGCCCCGGCAGGCCAGCCACGGGTTCAGACCGCGCTATCGGCCTGTTCATCAGGGGTCGGGTCCAGAGCGCGGCCGAGAATGGCCAGAATGGAGAAGGCGGCGCCAATCGGTAGCGCGGCATAACCCCAGCTCATGGAGATGTCATTCATGCTGGCAAAAGTCTGGAAGCGCACGCGCCAGACCAGATCGATGCCATACCAGACGATGATGGCCAGAAAGGTGATCGACACCACGGCAATGAAGGTCTGAACGACACGCAACCACCAGCCCGAGCTCAGGCGCAGCATCAGATCGACATTGATGAGGGCGCCGTGCCGGAACGCGGCCACCACACCGAACATGACCGACCAGATCAGCAGTCGGCGCATGGCCTCTTCGGTCCAGGTGGAGGGCTGGGACAGCAGAAAGCGGGTTACCACTTGCCACAGACCCAGCAGGCATACGATTGCCATGAGCAGGCAGGCCATCCCCAGTACGAACTGGTTGACCCGCCGCTCGATGGCGACAAACTTTTGAATAGGGCTACTCAAGGTATTTAGCGAACTGCCTGAATGGCGCGAATATTATCAGCACCGAACTCGGCGCCAAAACCAGCGTAGGCCGGTGTCACGGCTTTGCGGAAGCTGGCGCCATCAACTTGCTCGATGACTTCCATGCCCTGGCTGCGCAGCAATGCAATACCGCGTGCTTCGTCGTCGTTGACGCGCTTGCGCATCGCGGCCGCGCCAATCTTGGCAGCTTCCACAAATACCTTTTGATCGGCTTCGGAGGCGGCGTTATACATCTTCGGCGACATGATGAAGATGGCCGGTGAGTAAACGTGGCCGGTCAGCGACAGGTATTTCTGAACCTGCGCGAACTTGGCTGCCAGAATGACCGGAATGGGGTTTTCCTGGCCGTCAACCGTGCCTTGCTGCAGTGCGGTGAACAACTCGGGGAAGGCCATTGGCGTGGGCAGGATGCCGAAGGATTTGTACCCTTCCATGTGCACCTTGTTTTCCATGGTGCGCATCTTCAGGCCGGCTGCGTCCTGAGCGGTCATGATGGGCTGCTTGTTATTGGTCATGTGACGGAAGCCATTCTCCGCCCAGGCCAGGCCGATCAGGCCACGTGCTTTCATTTTCTCGAGCAAATCCTGACCGATTTTGCCATCCAGTGTTTTGCGGGCATGGTCGTAGTCACGGAACAAAAAGGGGATGTCGAGGATTTTGGTTTCCGGCACGAAGTTGCCGAGCGGGCCACTGGACGTGACGACCAGATCCTGGGTGCCGAGCTGAGCGGCTTCAATCGATTCGCGCTCACCGCCCAAGGCTGCCGAGGCAAAGTGCTGGCACTTGTAGCGGCCTTCGGTGCCTTTCTCGAGGGCGTCGCACATGGCGACGGCGCCGGCACCGTAGTGGGAGTCGGTCGGCACGGCATAGCTGACCTTGATGGTGGTCGTGGCAGCGAAGGCTGAGCTGATGCTCAGCGCAAAAATGGAGGCGATGCCAGCGAGTTGAAATTTGCGCTTCATGTGATTCCGGGTCTCCGTACGTAAGTTCGAGTATGGTGCGGTTCAATCATGGCATGATTGATTTTGGGGCAAATATACACCTACCTACGGTTCGGCATCTCCATGCCGGTATCAAGCTGAATTATCGGCCGGTCTGCATGTCGTCGGGGGCCGGAGCGGGGCGCTGGGCGCCGGCGTTTCAGTGCTGGGCGGCAAGGCTGCGCACAGCCTGCCGAAGGGCTCCGTGCAAATTTCCCCGTCGCCCGACCACGATTCGTTCGCAATCCAGAAACGTGGCCAGCAGAGCCAATTCGGTGGCGAGCGCTTCGGCAACATGGCCGGCATGCTGACCCGCTTCGAGGTGCACTGCCGGCACGCGTAATACCTTGAACGCCCGGTCGTTTTTCAGGTCGACCCGGGCAACGACTCGATCACCGAGCAGAAAGGGCAGCACGTAGTAGCCCCAGCGCCGTTTGGCTTCGGGCGTGTAGATTTCCAGCCGGTATTCGAAGTCGAACAGCCGCTCGTTGCGGTCCCGGTGCCAGACCACCGGATCGAACGGTGACAGTACGGCGCAGGCCTGTACCGCTGCCGGCAAGCGCACACCGGGCAGGCAATAGGCAGGTTTGGGCCAGCCCTCGACCGCGCAGCGCTGCAATTGGCCGGCTTCAAGCATTTGTTGCAGGCACTGGCGCGCTGGCTTGATAGGCAAGCGGAAATAATCGGCGAGATCTTCGGCCGTGCCGACCCCGCAGGCGCGCGCGGCGAGCAGCAGCAGTGCGCTGATGGCGTCCGGCTCGGATGGTGTCGGTTGGCGCAGAATTTCTGGCGCCACGATGCGATCGATGACATCGAAGGATTTTTCAAAATTGCCGGTGCGCCGAATGCCCAGTTCGCCGGCCCGGTACAACCAGTCCAGGGCCAGCGCCCCCATTGAACCGCGGCCCCAGCCGGCGCCGCCTGCAACCGGGCGCGGATCACTCAACTCGCTGGCGCGCAGTGGCCCGCGTTGACGGACTTCGCGCAAGACCTCATCGATGTAAGTCGCTTCTCTGGCCGCAACCCGGCGCAGTGACGGCCAGACTTCGCCGTTGCGTGCACGGGTCTTCTGCCAGCGCATCAAGGGTTCGAGGCGCACCGGTAACAGCGATGCCTCATGGGCCCAGGTCTCAAACCACTCGTGCTCCTGATAAGCAAGCCGGTCGTGCCAGTGCGCCGGGTAATGGCCGTGCCGCGAAAAGGCCGGCAAGTACTGGGTGCGGGTAATGACTGGCACCGAATCGAGTTGCAACAGATGCAGCCGATCCATCACTTTGCGCAGGGTCTGAACGCTGGCTTGCCGGCCAGGGTTGCCGTGCTTGGTGCGATGCGCTGACCCGAAGCCTTGCGCGGCCAGCGCCAGCCGGCGGGCCTCACTGATAGAGAAGGTCTGGGTAGTCAGTGTGTTCAAGGCGCAGCCGCGTGCGGCAATCGGTTCTGGTCGGGTGGGCATTGTATCGGGCCGCAGGACCAGGCACTTGCCGGGCGGGCTGTCTGGTCATTCACGAATTGGCAGGAAAAGCAAGACGGGCGGTTGCAAAATGCCTGATTTTGGAACGGCACGCCGAGAAGCGCGATTGGCGAATGAGGATCACCGCCTCGATGGCGTCTGGCCACGGCGGCGAAATTCGAACCTCATGCTTGACCTGCATACAGAGAAAGAGAACCCAAAAATATCGCGATCACAAAAGCGCGGGCAGATGTGGTTTCGATGGTCACTGATTGTTGGTACAGACATTGCCATACCCCTCCTAGATAATTTTTTGCGAATAGCGCTCGGCACGTTGCTGACTGCTGTCAATGTTGTCGACGTTCTCCAGGGGGTCTTTCATGCACTGCCAATCCAATCAAAATAAATCATGGGCGCTTCGTCCAGGCTTCAATCTCTGGTCGAAAAGACCTTACCAACCCATTCTTGTTCTTACTTCTGCATTGGTATTGTCGGCATGTGGTGGCGGTGACGGCGACGATGATAATGTTGCCGGCAAATGCGTGCCGGGTGTGCAAACAGGCTTCAAGGCAGCCATTGGCGATCAGCCCATTCCTCTTGTCACCGAGGGCGAGGGTGAAGGCGGCGGTGGTGATGGCGGCGGCGGTGGCGGTGAGGGCAATGGCGTGGGCGGCGGCGACGGCCAGTACCGCAACGTGGCGGTTACCATCGAAGATGCCAGCGGGCGCACCTACGGGCCGGCAACAGTCGATGATGAAAAAGGCATGGTGACCTTCGTGCACTGTAACGAGCCGCAGTTGCCGGCGCGCGTCACCTTCGAAGGCAAGAGCGTCGATGCCACTTATTACGACGAAGGCCTGGAAAAAGACGTTTCCTTTTTCGACAAGCGCAGAATTGGCCTGATCACCAACCTGGCGGTCAATACCGGCGTAACGCCGCTCAGCGAAGCGCTTTATCAGCGTGCGCAGGAAATCGGCCGTTTGCAAGGCGTTGCCGATGGCTGGAAAAACGCCACCATTGTTGGTCAGGCGCAGGCCGAACTGCTGGCCGTCATCAATGATCAACTGCCGGGCATTTACCGGCTTACCGATCTCAAACGCTTGCCCAATGCCCTGAGCGAACAAGAAGATCAGGTCGGCACCAACGCCTTGCCAGATAATCAGAACGGCATTTACGGCGCGCTGCTCGCCGGCCTGGCCAAGTCCGGTGCGACAACATTGCCCGACAGCACCAGTCCGGCTCTTGATGTGGCCGAGGCGCTCATCCTCGATCTGCGCGACGCAACACTCAACCTGAAAGACGCCAATGGCGAACTGGTTGGCGAGGCCGACAAGATTCCTTATTCGTACGATTCGCTCTGGACACTGACCTCAGTGAGCACCGGTGAAGCTGCTCAGAAAACCGGTTCTGGCAGCCTGCTGACCGCGTCCGTGCCGCTGGCTTATCTGCTTGAAGAAAACGCTGCCGCCGGCATCGGTGAAGCCGAGCTTTCGCGCTATGTGCTCGAGTCCAACGGTGAGTTGACCGTTGAAGTCACCACGGGCGGTACGCCGCAGGTTCAGCAGCCGACAGCAGGTGTCAAGTATTCCAAGCTGATGCGCTTTCCAAACGGTGCGCCCGGCGAATCAGTCGTGATGGCGCTGCGCCAGGACGGCAGCAGCGTGCGCATGTTCCCGCTTGGTTCAGACGGCTCGACGTCATCCGAACTGACGCCACCCAATGGCAATAACTTTGTTGAATTGATGGATGGCGGCAGCCCGGTGCTGCGTCTGTCCGATGGCAGCTTCGTGCGCTGGGACGGGGCCAATGGTTTCAATGTTGAACCCGTGCCCGAAGGCGTGGTGAATTTCACGTTCCGCGTCGAGTACGCCGGTGCGCTCGACAATGATGAAACTGCGTTGGGTCCTGACACCAATGGTGCTGACGATAACGGCTTGTGTATCGGCACGTCGCGCACCGGTAAGGTCAAGCTCTGGCGGCCGGTTTTCTCCCCTGGCGACACCATTCCTGCGCAAGAGCCGGAAGTTGACGAAATCGTACAAGCGAGCAGCAATCAGGACATCAGCCTCGGTCTGACGGCCACTGGTGCGGTTTACCATCTTGATGCCAATCATTCGGTCCGCTTCCTCGAGCCCGGCGGCGCTCCTGCCACCGAACTCAGCGGCGATGAAACCCGTGAGCTGATTCGTCCCCAGGCTGCGCCAGTGCTCATCAACGAGTTGCCCAAGATCTGCTCGCTGCGGGCACCGTATGCCATCGCTTGCGGTGGTGCGGCTTACCGGCTCGTCTATCCTGCTTATGCCGATCAGTCGGGTGCGGTGCAAGGGGCGGGGCCGATCAGCGGTGTGACGGCATTGCCGATTCCGGCGCCAGTCTGGCGGACCATTGTTGATCGTGGCGGCAACCTTGCCTTCATCGGCACCGATGGCAAGGCCTACAGCAACGACGGCAACGAAATCGACGTGTCGCTGTAAGTTTGCTGGTTGGACAATGGCAGTAAACGCGAACCCTTCTCAGAGGGTTCGCGTCAAAGCAAAGTCGGGCACGCCAATCGGTGAAATCGTTACCGGTGTCTGACGACCTTCGGTCAGTGAGCTGACCTGCTCCGAAATATAAAAATCCAGAGATTTGAAAGTGACGCGGCCGGTATTGCGAAAATCTGCCTTGCCGGTCAACCCGTCAATCACCGCCCGGGTAAAGGCGCCGTTGCCCCATTTGTCATTCTCTTCAGACAACTGCCGGCCAGTGCTGGACGCAAACACCACGACGCCATTCTCGGATGACGCCAGGTCATTGGCCAGGCTGGCCAGTTCGCGGCTGGCCGTCTTGAAGTTGCCCAGCGCCCCGCCTGCATAACAGGTGTCGACGAACATCAAGGCCTTGCCGCGCATGCGGCTCAACGCACCACGAATCAGGCCTTCGGGCACACCGGTGGTTTCCAGTTGGCGATGGTCACCATTCCAGGGCAAGAAGAAGTATTCACCCTGCGGGGTATTGAGACCATGGCCGGCCATGAACAGGATGCCCAGATCATTGGGCCCGACCGATTGCTCGAGCCACTTGAAGCCGGCCTTGATGTGTTCGCCGGTGGCGCGGTTGTCAGTGAGCAAGCGGGTGTCGACCTGATCGTAGAGCTTGCCTTGCTGCGCGGCGAGGGTATTGGCAAAGTCGGTGGCGTCCTTGGCGGCCAGGCCGAGCTGGTACGAGGGCTCGCGGTACTGGCTGATTCCAATGGACAGCACGACCAGCCGTTTGCCGGTGCCGGCTGCGGTGCCCGGCGCAACAGCGACCGGGCCGGGCAGCGGGGGCGCGGCAGCCGGGGCGCCCGCCGGGGCAACCGGTGTTGGCAGGGCGGGCACCGGTGTGGACGGCTCAGCAAGCCCGGCGCTCGATGCCGCGGTGGCGGCAGCCGCATTGACGACATTGACAATGCGTACACCAAGGGGCTCCGAGACGCCGTATTCATCTTTGGCAATCAGCTGCACCGTAACGCCGGGCGCCGCTTGGCGCACCGTGGCAATGGCTCGCGTGACCGAACCGACTCGGTCTCGTAATTGCACATCAGCGTCGGGGGCGGGCCGGCCATCGATCCGTACTTCGACTTCGGCCTCGGACTGGGCGCGAATGGTGAAGGGGATGGTCCAGACCGGACTGGCGGCATCGGCACTGACGACGGCAGGGCCCTCGGAGCTGAGCACCGGGGGCAGGAACAGTTTGCGCAACTCCAGCTTTTCGGCTTCGGTCAGTACCGGTCGGACTTCAACCTGCGGGGCCGGTGCTTGAGCCACCGGCGCCGCGGCTGGCTGAACCGGTCGATTGAGAATGGCCAGCGCCTGACCTTCATCGCGCAGGCTCAGGACCTGATCGAGCAATGCCGGTTTGTTGAAACGCGCCCGAAACCGATTGAGCGAGAAGAAATCGGCGGTGGGCTGGTCGGCCCGGTTGACCGACCAGCCGGCGAGGCGGTCAGCGCCTGCGCTGGCGTCGTAAAAACCACTTGCAGACCAGAGAATCCAGCGGCCGTCGGCAAGCATCAGCAGCGACAGCAACGGCGTGCCGTCGTCGGTGCGCCACCAGCGGACCGTGCCGTCGGCAAGAGCGGCAACAACCACGCCATCATCGGCGCTGATGTTGACCGACCAGGCCTCGGCGGTCAGCGGCCTGGCCCAGCGCACCTTGCCGTTGGGGTCGATACCGACCAGGCGTTTGCTGGTGCCCAGCACCGCGTTTTTGCTGTTGGCATGAAAAGCGATTGACCGCGACAGTTCATCGCTGGCCAGTTCGATAGCCTGGCCGTTGACCTTGGGCTGACGGGTGTTTTCCCATTCGGCACCACCAAAAAAGCCGGCACTGGTGCGCGGTTCGGCAAGATCGCCGGGCAGGGCGCCCGCCGTGACCAGGCGCTGGCCAAGATCAAACCACAGCGGCTTGGCGTTGCGTTCGGTGAACACGCCGACCCGGCTGGCGTCGGCGCTGATGCGCAGATTGGCCGGGCCACGGAAATCCGCAATGGCGCCGGTGCGTGGCGTGACGGCCAATGTGGCGCTGGCCTGGCCCCAACTGCCATCGAAGCTGGCGTAGGCAATCTGACCGTTGGCCAGTGGTGTGAGGGCCGTGATGGTGTTGCTGGCCATCGTGGCCTGAGCGGTCAGCGCGCGGCTGGCCAGGTCGTACTGGTAGGCGTCATGAGCGCCAACTTTCTCGTAACCGGATCCGGCCGCATACAGGCTGCGGCCGTCGGGCGACCAGGCAACCGTGGCCAGATTGCCGGCTGCCAGCTTGGGGCGTGGCAGCTGATAGTGGCGTTGACCGGTCGATGCGTCATGCACTGATGGTGCGCCCTGGTTGCCGGCGACACCGCGATAACCCACGGCCAGCCAGCGCCCGTCGGGCGAATAGGCGACGCCGCGCGGCGCCGGGGTTTCGGTGCGAATTTTGGCGGCGGCACTGATTTGCCCGCCCGCGAATCGGTATTGATGAACGAAGCCGTCGTACGAGGCCGTTGCGATAAGCCCTTGCGCCGAAACATCGAGCCCGTAGGCGGCCTGCTTGTAGCGCTCTTCAAACAACATGCGCCCGTCGCGGGCAAACGCCCGAAATGCCGGCTCGCCTCTGAAAATGGCCAGCAATGCCTGGCCATCGGCAGTCCAGCGCAATCGGGTGACGTCGCCGCCGCGGGCATCGAGAGCGCCGACAAACTCGCCCGTTGACAGTCGGACCAGCAGAATCTGATGGCGACCGGGTTGCACGTCGGTGGAGCCGCCTATTGCAACCAGATCTTCGGTGGGGTGAATGGCTACGCCGTAGAGTTTGCCGGCCAGACCTTCATTGCTGGCCGGCCGTATGACCTGGCGAACCTGACCGGTGCTCAGGTCCCAGACGCGAGCACTGCGATCGTCGGAGACGGTAATGGCCAGTCGGCCATCAGGGCTGACGTCGAGTCCGCGGATGGGGGCTGAATGGCCACCGGTTTCGATGCCCAGAACCGGCGTGGTGTCTGCCCGGGCAGGTGTTGCGAACAGCAGCAATTGCCCGAAGCTGCCGAGCGCGAGAGCCAACAGGAACAGATGGGACAGAGCCGTGCGCCGGACCAGACCAAGCGACGCAGCAAAACTGAGGACAGGGGACACGGCAGCAACACTCATGAACCGGCACGCGTTGTGTGTTGAGTGGCTGATAAGTTGCTGTCGATCATGCGTCAAACCCCGAACAGTTAGCCGAAAGGCAGTTTACTATGGACCGATTGCTGCACGGCCCGGCGCGGAGCCGATGAGCCGTTCAATCGGACGAATCGCATCCCTGAAACACGGGACATCAGTCGCGTCGCCCCACCGATCACGAAATTCTTCCGAATGACCTGCACCGATCAGACGAAAAGTGTTGCGTATCGTGAAGTGGGGCGGGGTTCAGCAGCGCCGCTCAGGCGGGGCCGACAATGCTCATCCCGCTTGTTGGTCGCACCCGACAGTGAAATGGTTCTTTTTGTGCTCGGCAACGCGATATACTCGGGAAACGCCAGGCGGGTGTAGTTCAATGGTAGAACGGCAGCTTCCCAAGCTGCATACGAGGGTTCG
>CAXBNM010000159.1:0-10644 GCA_963976885.1 uncultured Burkholderiaceae bacterium | reverse complement strand
ACCAGCGGCGCGGCCGCGGGCGGCGACATGCCGCCCCGGCTGCTGCCGGTGGCGTTGGTTATCGCCGCCATTCTGTTTTACATCCTGCTGTCCGACCTGCTTGGCTTCGTGGTCTGCGGAGTCATTGTGCTGTCAGTGCTGATGGCCGCGTTCCGGGTCCGAGCGCTCTGGATTCTGCCCATCGCCATCATTGCGACCCTGATCATTCACACCGGGTTTTATCGATTCCTGCGCGTGCCATTGCCCTGGGGCGTGCTCCAACCCATCGCCTGGTAGGCCGGAGCAGCATCAATGGACGCAATTATTACCGCCGCCGGCATGGTCGCCGACCCTACGGTTCTCATCGCCGTATTCTGTGCCGCCTTGTTTGGTCTGTTTGTGGGTGCCGTGCCCGGCCTGACGGCCACGATGGCAACCGCACTGCTGGTCCCGATTACCTTCTTCCTGCCGCCGGTGGCTGCGGTGGGCGCCATCGTTTCGGCCACCGCCATGGCCATTTTTGCGGGTGACATTCCGGGCTGCCTGCTGCGCATGCCGGGCACTCCGGCCTCGGCGGCCTATGTCGATGAAAGCTATGCGATGACCCGCAAGGGCATGGCCGAGCAGGCGCTCGGCACCGCGCTGGTGTTTTCCGCAATTGGCGGCATCTTCGGCACCCTGGTGCTCAGCCTGTCGGCGCCTGCGCTGGCCGAAGTGGCATTGCAGTTCAGCTCCTACGAATACTTCTGGCTGGTGTTGCTCGGTCTGACCTGCGCGGTGTTCATTGCCTCGGAAAGCCCGCTCAAGGGCTCAATGACCCTGATGCTCGGCTTGCTGTTTGGCAGCGTCGGGCTGAACAACCCGGCCGCCCATCCGCGCTTTACCTTCGACAACCCCGACCTGATGGGCGGGCTGAATATCATTCCGGCCATGATTGGCCTGTTTGCCGTTTCCGAAGTGATGCGCTTTGCGCAAAGCGACATTGCGATCAAGCAGATGGAGCAACAAGTCGGCGCCATCTTCAAAGGCATGGGCGCGGCGATCAATCGCTACAAGGTGCAGGCCTTGCGGGGCAGCGTCCTGGGCACTCTGGTGGGCGCACTGCCCGGTGCCGGCGCCGACATTGCGGCCTGGATGGCCTACGCAATCAGCAAAAGATTCTCTCGTACGCCGGAAAAATTCGGCACCGGCCACCCGGAAGGCCTGGCCGAATCGGGTGCCGCCAACAACGGCGCACTCGCCGGCTCCTGGATTCCGGCACTGGTGTTCGGCATTCCGGGCGACTCGATCACCGCCATTGCCATCGGCGTGCTGTACATGAAGAACATGAACCCCGGGCCGATGATTTTCGTGAATCAGCCCGAGAATGTTTACGCGGTGTTCATGATCTTCCTGCTCGCCAATCTGTTGCTGCTGCCGCTTGGCTGGCTGTGCATAAAAGTTGCCGGCCGGCTGCTCAAGGTGCCGCGCAATGTGCTGATGCCCGTCATCTTGCTGTTCTGCATCGTTGGCGCTTTCGCGATCAACAATGCCACCTTCGACCTGTGGGTGTTGCTCGGCTTTGGCGTCATGGCCTGGTTCCTGGAAGCCAATGGCTTTCCGATTGCGCCGATGATTCTCGGCATGCTGCTGGGCACCATGCTTGAAGAGCACTTCATTCGTTCGATGATCAAGTCAGACAATTCCTGGCTGGCCTTCGTGGAACGGCCCATTGCCGGTGGCCTGGCCGCGGTCACCGTCGCGATCTGGGTGGCCTCGGCCTGGTTTGCCTGGCGCCGGCGTCAGCCGAGGGTGCCGGCCAGCGCCTGAACGGCAATTTGCTCACCGGCAGTTCATTGGCCCCCTGCCGCACACGGGAGAGTTAGTCATGAGCACAAACTTGTTCGATCTGTCGCAGCGCGTCGCGCTGATTACCGGTTCGTCGCGCGGCCTTGGCCGGGCAATGGCACAAGGCCTGGCCGAGGCCGGCGCAAAAGTGCTGATCAACGGCATTGACGCCGACCGGGCCGCTGCGGCCGTGCAGGCGTTGCGCGCGGCCGGCCATGACGCCGAAGCAGCGGTGTTCGACGTCACCGACGAAGCCGCTGTGCAACAGGCCTTTGCCGACTTCGATGCCCGCGGCCTGGCCGTCGACATTCTGATCAACAATGCCGGTATTCAGTTGCGCAAACCGATGCTCGAGCTGAGCACCGAGAACTGGCAACTCGTCATGCAGACCAATCTGACCAGTGCTTTTGTCGTTGGTCGTGAAGCCGCCCGCCGCATGGTGCCGCGCAAGCGCGGCAAGATCATCAACATTGGCTCACTGACCAGCGATCTGGCGCGTGCCACCATTGCGCCCTATACCGTCGCCAAAGGTGGCATCAAAATGCTGACGCGAGCCATGGCCGCCGAATGGGCCAGCGAAGGCATTCAGGCCAACGCCATCGGTCCCGGCTACATGGTCACCGACATGAATGCCGCCCTGATCAACGATGCGGCTTTCGACGGCTGGGTACGCTCGCGAACGCCGGCGCGGCGCTGGGGTCAGCCCGAGGAGTTGATCGGCGCGGCCGTCTTTCTTGCCTCGGGGGCTTCCGACTACGTCAACGGACAAATCATCTATGTCGACGGCGGCATGACCGCAGTGCTGTAGGTATCTGGCCGCCGGCTTGTCAGGGACGCACTCTTGGCAGGGTCAGGTTCTTGCGAATCGCTACCACCCGCAACACAAACGCGGTCAGTGTGCCCGCGGCCATCGCCAACGGCTGCGCCAGCCCTATGGCATCAAGCCCAATGAAGCACCAGGCGCCGGCAAAGGCGCAGGTTGCATACAACTCGGTGCGCTGAAACACGCGGGGCACCTGATTGCAGACAATGTCACGCATGACGCCGCCGAAGCTGGCCGTGATCACGCCCATCATCGAGGCCAGAAACAGCGGCATCCCGGCGCGCAGGCTGAACGCCGCGCCACTGACCGCAAACAAGCCCATCCCGAGCGCATCGGCATATTGCATCAGCCGTGACGAAAGCCGTAATGGCTTGCGGCGGGTCAGCCACGGCAGGGTCAGACAAATGAGCAACACGATCAAGACCCATTCCTGATGCTCGACCCAGAACAAGGGGCGCCGATCAATCAACAGATCACGCAAAGTTCCACCGCCAAAAGCTGTCAGAAAGGCCATCGCAAAGTGCCCGACCGGATCCATCTCCCGGCGCTCGGCCTCCAGATATCCGGCCACGGCGAAGGACAACAAGCCGATCACTTCGATCCAGGCCAGAGCGGTTTGCACGGGTTCGAGCGGAATTTGCATGAGAGGGGTCTGAGCTTGCCGGGATGGCGGGCCATGGTAACGCGTCGCCGCCCCGAATCACGGGTCCGAAAATTGCACGGCTTCCCGATAGCCGTTTGCGGCGGCACCTGCGAAACCGGGCCGACAAAGTCACCGGCCGGGTCTACTATTGTTCAGCCTTCTTTCCTGCTCCCTTGCCTGATGCCCGAAAAACTATCCAAGTCCTTGTCCACCCTGACCATCCAGCAAGCCGGCGCCCTGATGGTGCTGAAGGCGGACTGGCGGCTGCACGCGCTTTCGGACAATCTGGCAACCATGCTTGGCGCGGAACAGGAACTCGAACCGGGCGACGATCTCGCCGACCGCCTCGGTCGCCAGTTTGCACACGATTCAAGAGGCTGGGCGCAAGGGCTTGACGCCAATAGTGGGATGGTCCGATACCTGCGCCATGAAGGCGAAGCAGGCATTCTCGATCTGAGCATCACGCAGGTCGGTGAACGCTATGTCGTCAGCTTCGAGCCGGCTCGACCCGGCAAGACGATTGCGCGTGACGCCCTGGTGCAGCGGTTTTTGCATAAGCTGCGCCCTCTTAGCGACGTCAGCGCGATAGCAGAAGGCGCGGCAATGCAGATTCGCATGTTTACGCAATCGGATCATGTTGCCATCGTATTGACCGATGGCGAGCATGGCGGCCAGGTGTTGGCGCAGTCTGGCGCCGAGGCTTTCACGCTGGCTTCGTCCGCCACAAGCTTTCGCCAACTACTGCCCGGCGTGGATGATCCTGGCAGTGCCGGCATGATCGTTGACACTCAGGATGCGGGGTGGCTGGTGCGCACCGCCGACAACGAAGACCCCGACATCGAGTTGCAACATAGTCCGTTGCGCCAGCCCAAGGCATCGACTGTCGTTGCGCTTGGCGAACAAGGAGCGCGCGGTGCCTTGTGGTTTCCACTGCTCGGCGCGACCGGACCTGTCGGCCTTGTATTGTGTCGCCGAGCCACGCCGCGCCACTGTGATGCGGCGCGACGTGCTGCGACCGACTTGGCGGTGAGCTACCTGGCATTGATGATCCAGGCTCACCGTCAGGGGTAATCGACCGGCAGACCGGTCAGCCGACTTTGCTTTGCGCCGGCTTGGTCAGATCGTCGATACCGGCCTTGATCTGCTCACGCGCGTGTTCAGTTCGCTCGTGCAACTCCTGGCGCGCCGCCTCGCGAAGATGATCCCGGTGCGGACCGAGCCACTCGTCTTCCATACGCGTCGGTGGCAGCAAGGCACCGACCACGGCCCCGAGCACCAGACCCAGCGCGCCGAACACTACGGGTTGCTCATGCATTGACTGCTCGAGCGACTCGCCCGCTGCGCGCCCTTTGCGTTGCAAGCGGCCGGCCTGACGGGAGGCACGAGCTTGTGCGACGGCCGCGCGACGTGCCAGACGCTCACCGCCCTGGCGCAGACGTTCGGCGCTCTCACTCAACTGTTCTTCGACCACGCCGGCGGTCTGGGCAACCTTGCTTTGCACCTGGCCGATAGTGGAACGAGCACGCTCTCCGGCTTCGTGCACCGACGCACTTGCCGCTTCACGCAACTGCTGCGCCCGATCACCCAGTGCAGCCCCGGCGGCACCCACTCTACCGGACACCGAATCGTCCGTTGCGTCAGCCGCGTAGTCGTCGTCCCAACTCAGGCGTTCGTCGCGGTCAGCACGGTCACGACTCAGGCTGGTCAGCAACCATGCCGCGCCAAAAGCAGTCAGCGCCGCGGGGACGGGATGTCGTTTGATCGTATCGACAATGTTTTCCATGTTTGTTTCTCCTTGCTTGCCGCCCGAGCCCAACAGGCCGGCGGTCAGTTCAATAGGGTCGAGCCCCTGGCCCAGCGCCAGAAGCCGGGCGTTCAGGCGCGTGCGAGCGACGTCAATTTCCGCCTGCAATTGCGCGCTGCTGCGCGGTTGCGGTCGCTCAGCCACGATGACCCTCGACTCGCGCATAGCCGCCGCCGGCGCGTAGCTGCCGTCTGCGCTCGTCACGATCCGACGAGGACTTCAACATGCGCGCCAGCGCAAAACCGGCGACCACGCTGCCGGCGACAAGCAGCACCGGGTTGCGACGGGCGGTGCGACTCACCGACCGATAAAGCTGATCCACCGAGCCGTCGCGCAAATGCTCGGACGCAGAGGCCAACGAATCGGCCGCCTGGGCGGCGTAACCGGCAATGGATTGATGATCTTGCTCACGCAGACTGTCGGCGGCCTTGCGCGCCGAATCGCCGGCGGCACCGAGTCCGGCGGCCACCGAATCGACGCCCGATTGCAAGTGCGCCTTGCCGGCGTCCCGGGCCTTGTCAGCGAACTCGCTGGCCTGGTCACGGATCTTATCGGTCGACTGCCGGAGCTCTTTCACGACACCCTCGGATTCACGTTTGACAGCGGGATTTTGCGGTTGATGAGGTTGAGTCTGATTCATCGCGTTTCTCCTGGCGTTGATTGACTGGATGGCGGCAACTGCTGAACGTGCCGCGTCTGTCCTCATCCTGCATAAGCCATGCCCATGCAGACACACCG
The DNA here is from genome assembly GCA_963976885.1 of uncultured Burkholderiaceae bacterium. Lineage (GTDB taxonomy): Bacteria > Pseudomonadota > Gammaproteobacteria > Burkholderiales > Burkholderiaceae_E > JAUIAI01. Next base: position 4,830 of record CAXBNM010000159.1, on the reverse strand, counting down.
GGCGCAGGGTTCAAGCCTTGATCGTAATCAGACGCTGCTGAGCTTTATCAAGGCGTGCCCGATCGCTCGCATAGTGAATCTCGTTGCTGGCTCGTTCCAGCAGCTCGTTGTAGAACTCGCGCGCAGCGCGATGACCCGATTCATCGAGGCTGGCGATACCATCGAGGACGGTCAGCAATGATCGCATCACATCAACTTCCGCGGCACCGTAGCGGATAACCGGATAGAACGCGCATTCGAGCAACTCTTCGACCGGCAACGGGTTGGCATACAACCAGGGGCGATGCACGGTCTGATCGCAGGCGCTTGCCTGCTGGTACCAATAATCAATACAGCGCCCGGCCGTCACCACCACATCAATGGCCGTACCGGGGTCGTTGACGCCGGGCGACAAGGCCCGGCTTGCCGCTTCGGCCAGCACGCTCAGCCCAAAGCGGCTGTCCTGCAAGGTCGTGCGCGAATCGCCCACGGTGAAACAGCCACGCAATCCGGTGCACAACGCCGCACCCAGCTCGTCCGGGCTGCCGCAAATGCGCGCCAGTACGGTTTCGGGATGCACCAGCGTGCCCGGTTCAGCGAGCAGGTACAACTGCCAGTGATCGGTATCGAGCAGTTGCTCCAACTCCGCCAGGTCCACGCTCTGCACATAGCCAATCTGGCTGGCAACGATGTCCTGGCCCGCCGGTAACCTGTCGAAGGCCAGACCGCCATAACTGGGCAGACGGGCACGCTGAGCAATGGCGCGCCGGGTTTCCTGCTCTACCTTGGCAAGCGTTTCGCGAACCTGACCGACGCGGCTCAAATCATCGATCCAGCGAATCAAGGTTGCGATCACCGATGCCAGTATGGCCAGCGTAATGAAAAACAGAACCGTCAGTCCGCCGGGCGTAAACACATTGGCATCGATCGCAATGCGCGCCACTACCGCAAAGAGAAAGGTGCCGATGAAGGTGGAGATCGCATTCTGCGCATAATCGTCGGCGGCCAGTAACGAGGCGGCACGGGGAGTGGCAGAGTTTGCAGCCGCCGTGTAGCCGCTGACCATCGTGCCAAGCGAAAAGGTTGCGATGACGAGCATGCTTGACGACAACACCGATAGCACCGAATTGGCAACATCGCCGCCAAAGCGATCGGCCAGGCCTTTTGGCACCCATGGACCGATCCAGATGGCCAGCGCGACCGCCAGCAGCGCCAGCAACGAAAACAGCGTGGCGCGCAACCACAGTCGGCGACTCATCTTGAATAGCTTGAACATCCACGCGCGCATGGGCTGAGGCCTGATCGACGGTGTGAGTTGCTTGCTGACTAAGTGACCGGCACGTCCCGGCGCCGCAGCTGAAACGATTGAATCCCAAGCGCACCGCGATATTTGCTGACCGTGCGCCGCGCCACCTTGATGCCTCGTGCAGCCAGCAACTCGGCGAGCTTGTGGTCCGACAAGGGATCATCGGCCGATTCTTCCTGCACCAGGCGTTTGATCATTGCCTTGACCGCCGACGCCGAGCACGCATCACCGGCGTTGGTTTGCACATGACTGCTGAAGAACATCTTCATCGGTCGCAGGCCGCCCGGATACACCAGATATTTACTCGTCACCACTCGCGACACCGTGGATTGGTGCGCGCCGATTTCCTCGGCAATATCGGTAAGCGTCATCGGCTCAAGCGCAATGTCACCGTATTCGAAGTAACCTTGTTGCCGATCGACGATTGCCTGACCAACGGCGAGAATCGTCCGGTTGCGCTGGTCGATACTGCGCAGCAGCCAGCGTGCCTCCCGCAGCTTTTCCTTCAGCACTTCACTGTCGCCCGACTGATGCTCACTGAGAATCTGCGCGTAGGTTTCGTTCACTCTTATTTGCGGCAAGCTGCTGCCCGCCGGCAATGCCGTCCATTTATCACCGATACGTCGTACGGTGATATCAGGCACCACGTAATTGATGCGATCGACACTGAAACGGCGACCCGGAATAGGGTCGAGCGCCTGTATCAAGGTGACGGCCGCCTGCAAGGCTTCGTTGCTGCAACCGAGTTCGGCCGCCATCTGCCGAAAGTTACCGTGACCAAGATCTTCGAGATGCTCACTGAGCACACGACTGGCCAGTTCGTAAGCCGCCTCTTGGGTATGCAGCGCGTCGAGTTGCATGCGCAGGCAGTCAACAGTGCTGGTTGCGCCTACCCCCAGCGGGTCCAACGAGCGCACGACGGCATGCGCATGACGTAACTCCTCGACGGTCAAACTGATACCCACCCGGTCAAACTGATCAACCAGATCGTCCAGAGACTCCGTCAGGTAACCGCGATCGTCGAGGCTTTCAACAATGGCCATGGCCCCCTGCTGCTCACGCACTGAGAGCTGGCGCTCGAGAATCTGCATCGAGAGGTGGTCGCGAAAAGTATCGGCGTCAGCAACATTGGCCGTCCAGTCCGACTCCGAGGGCCCGCTGCTCGAAGAACTGGATGCGGCGCCACTCGCCCCGGACGGCGCCGCACCCCAGGGTTCCTGCGTAACCGGCGCGTCATACTCGGTGGTGCGCTCGGCATCGCCGTCATCGTCAGCAGCCTCGGCCACGGCGGCGACCGGCTCGGGAACTGCTTCATCAACGTCAGGGCTGAGCGGCTCATCGCCGTCTGTTTCCAGCAATGGATTGCTGTCGAGAACCGCGTTGATCGCCTGGGTGAATTCGACGGCATTGAGCTGCAGCAGATGCAACGATTTCTGCAACATCGGGCTGATCGTCATCTGACGACCTTGCATGGGCATAAGACCTGGCTTCATGAGACTCCTCTCGGGTGGCTGGCGCTCGGGCGCCGCTGTTCATTGCGGTTTACAACGATTAAGCAATCCGCGTGCCACCGTATAAGCCATTGATTTATATGGAAATCTACTAAATCAATGCCGTACCGAATCGGTAAATTTGGGCATTGGGCAGTCATTTTTTCAGTCTCGGGCATGAGACTTGCCCTCGCCTTGTACCTGGCGTCGGGGCGGCCGGGCGGGATTCACCAACAGAGTCGTCCGCACTCAGACGCCCGGATCCAATCCATGGAACACGAGCAGTACAACCAGCACAGATCCACATGGATCACAGGAGCTTTGATGAAAAAACTAATGGCAGCATTAAGCGGATTGTTCTTTGTTGTGGGCCTGGCCGGATGCAATACGATGTCTGGTCTCGGTCAGGACATTGAAGCCGGCGGCGAGAAACTGGAACGCTCCGCAGAGAAAAACAAACGCGGCAGTTGAAAGCCGACAACACTCACCCGATATCGAGCCCGCGGGCCCGTCCGGCACACACCGTGCGGGCCCGTCGCCGGCTCGCCATCCACGACATCCATCGACCGTCGACATCAGGCGTTCCGTGCAACGCCCAGCGTACAATCGACGCACCAAATACTAAAAAATCCGGGGTTAACAGTCACTTATGGTCAAAGCTCGCTCAGTTCTCGTTGTTGAAGACGACCATGAAGCGGCTCAGATGCTGACCGAGCGCCTGACCGAAGGCGGCTACACCGCATCCATGGCCACCAGTCTCAGTGACGCCCGCCAGCAACTGGTGTTGCACAAACCCGATGTCGTGCTGCTCGATCTGATGCTGCCCGACGGTTCGGGGCTGGAACTGTTTGCCGATGAAAAGTTGCGCGGCAATGCGGAGATAGTTCTGATGACAGGGCATGCCAGCGTTGACACTTCGGTGCAGGCACTGCGACTCGGTGCTGCCGACTATCTGATCAAGCCGGTGTCACCGTCGTTGCTGCTCCGAGTCATTCAGCGGACGATCGAAAACCCGGGCTCGCGAAATGCCGAGCCGCAAAGCGCTGAATCAGCAACGACGCAGACCGCCGCCGCGAGCGGTGACAAGCGCAGCAGCAAACGCAAGCCCGGCAGCCAGATGCGCGGCGACTCGCCCGCGATGCAGAACATCTTCAAGCAGATCAAGAAGGTGGCGCCTACATCCGTCAGCGTATTGGTGGTGGGCGAAAGCGGCACCGGCAAGGAATTGGTCGCCAACCAGATTCATCGCGAGAGCCGGCGTCACGGCGGCCCTTTTCTGGCACTGAACTGCGGTGCAATCTCGGCTCAGCTGATCGAGAGTGAATTGTTCGGTCACGAGAAGGGCAGTTTCACAGGCGCGATCAAGCAGCACAAAGGCATCTTCGAGCAAGCCGATGGCGGCACCTTGTTTCTCGATGAGGTTACCGAGATGCCGATGGATTTGCAGGTCCGGCTGCTGCGCGTGCTCGAAACAGGCACCTTCAGCCGGGTTGGCTCGTCCGATCCGATTTACGCCGATGTGCGGATTCTGGCCGCCACCAACCGCGATCCGGCCAATGCCGTTGACGAAGGCGTGTTGCGCGAAGATCTTTATTACCGGCTCAATGTCTTTCAAATCAGTCTGCCACCGCTGCGTGAGCGCCTGGAAGACATCGAGGCGCTGGCCGAACACATCCTGGCGCAGATGAGCGAGCGGGAAAACCGGCAACTCACCATTACTCCAGCGGCGCTGGAGCAATTGCGCGGCTACCATTGGCCCGGTAACGTACGTGAGTTGCGCAACCTCCTGCAACGCGCCGCGGTCCTCGCCGACGGCGACTGCATCGAAGGCTGGTCGGATCAAGACCTGAACACCGCGGGCCGGTCCCGGCAAACGGGCGCAGATTCGGCGGCCTCGGTTTCGATTCCAATCGGCACCTCGATCACCGACGCCGAGCGCCTGCTGATAGAAGCCACCCTCGCGGCCTGTGACGACAACCGCAAGGAAGCCGCCATGCAGTTGGGCATCAGCGAGAAAACGCTCTACAGCCGGCTCCGCAGCTACAAGGAAGACGA
>CAXBNM010000158.1:0-10691 GCA_963976885.1 uncultured Burkholderiaceae bacterium | reverse complement strand
GGGTTTGCGCGTCAACCATGACGATCGAGGGTTCGGCCACCGCTTTGAGCCGCCAGCCCGTAGCAATGCGGGCCAGTTGCGTGGCGGCGCCATGGCCGTCCGAGCCGGCACTGATGATGCTGGCGTAGGGCCGGCCTTCGATGCGCCCCAACACCGGGTAGTAACAACGATCAAAGAAGTCTTTCATCAACCCGGCCATGGTGGCGAGATTTTCCGGGCAGATGAACAGATATCCCCCCGCTTGCAGTAAATCATCGGGGCCGGCCTGCTGGCAATGCAGGCAACGAGGCGCAAGCTCTGGCGTAGCGGCATCAATTTGTGCGCTTGCCGCCTGCAGCGCCGCTTGTGCCAGTTGCTCGCTGGCGCCGGTGGCCGAATGCCAGACGATGAGCAGATGGGTGCTCATGACCGCCAGCGCCTCACATCACCCGCGGCATGCGCCGCTCTTCACTTTGACCGGCAGCCTGAGCCAGGCGCTGCAGTTGCGTCACCACACGCGGCTCCAGCGCTTCCTTGTCCGCGTGCCAGCGATCAAGCAGTTGACGCTGGAAGTCTTCCGCGGCGCCCGGAAAAACGGCCGTCTGGGCCTCAATGAGTGCCGGCAACTGGATGATCATCGCGTGCGCGTTCAACCATTCGGTCAACGGACCGAGCGCCGCACGCGCAACCATGCGATAACGGAGCATCAGGCGTCGCGGCAGAATCGAGCCAAACTGATTCAAGGCTTCATCAAAGCGGCTCAGTTGTTGCCAGAGCACGCGCCGGGTACGGGCATCACCGTCAACCGCACGCAGCCCGGTTTGCTGCAATTCAAGCAGCCAGTTTTCCAGACGATGCCGACAGGCCGCCTGATCGGTCAGATCGGGTGCTGATTGCTCGCCCTCGTTGAAGCCAAAGCTGGCATTCGCCCAGGCCAGCAACTCGAACACCCATGCGCGCGTTTCCGGCTGCACGGCCAGCGTACGCAGGCTGGTCGGCGTGTGCTCGATTGCCAACTGCAGCAAGGAAGTCGCCAGCGGGCTGAGCGGCTGTGATGATTCGGCCTGCAACGAACTTTGCAGCCAATGCAACGAGCTTTCCTGAAGGCGCCGGGCCTGCAATTTTTGCAAAGGCTCGTACAAACGGGCCGGAATAAGGTCAGCCGCCGCCCCGTTGCCGCCCAGCGGGGCCCGAAAATCAAGCAGGCAGGCAATTGCATGCACGGTATTTTCAAAGCCCTGCAATCGCTGCTCGTCAGCGTCGCCTTCAGCAATCGCACAAGTCGTGAGCACCAGATCAGACAAGGCCGCGGCCAGCAGACTCACCTCGTTCACCGCCGGATAGTTCGCCGTCTCGGCCATCGTCCGGCCAGGCAGCCAGACTGGCGCATTGAAGCGGCGCGGGCGCCGTCGCTTGCCGGCGCCAAGGCGGGCGGCCTGCACAAACGCCGGATGCGGGTCGAGGGTCAGGGCAAAGCGACGCTGCCAGTCGGCGGCCACCGCGAACAGATCACTCGGCGCGCCGGCAAGCAGATTCATCGTCAGCGAATACATCGACAACCCGGTCGTTGCCGTGCGCAATTCACTACGCTGAAAAATCACCTCAACAACCGCCTCGCCGGCACTGCCGTCAGGCACATTGAACAAGCCGCGCCGGCCACGCGAAACAATCCGCCCCCGCGGCAACAACACGGGTGGCGTTTCAAACGGTGGCCCCATGCCGGCGTCATCGCTGGCGAGCAGCTCTTGCAAACGGGTCGCATTGAACACCCGATGGGCTTGCGGCCAGGCATGTTCACGGTTGGTACAGACAGTGAGCGGTTGGACGGCGCGATGCACGCCCTCAGCCCCTGTTGTGGAGCCCGCATGAACGATCAGATAAAGGCCGCGTTCGACACAACTGCCGTCTGCGGTGTCAAAAACCACTTGCTGCAGACGAAATGGCGTAACGCCACGAGCCTCGGTGGCTACGGCGCAACTGATCTGTGTCCGCTGGGTCGGCGGAACAGCAAAAATGACATGATTCTCCAACACCGGATAAGTGTGCCCGAAACGTCCCCGTGTCGGGGTAACAGTTCTTGTTGGTTTCGACCGGTTGTTGCGTGGAAAGCAGCGCAATCGCCCTGATGGTGCACAACTACCAGAAATCAGGGATTGGAGCGCCGGCCTGCGAGGCGCATGCAACAGAACGCGGGGGTATTGCACGGCCGGCGGAACACGCCGGCTTTGCGTGAGTACAATACCCGCTGGCCTGCCTCCGTAGCTCAGTGGATAGAGCACCCGCCTCCTAAGCGGGGGGTCGCACGTTCGATCCGTGCCGGAGGCGCCATTCCCGCAGACCTTGCCGCTACGCCAAGCTGACCACGCAGCCGACAAAAGTGATCCGACAGGATTACCGTCAGTAACCGGCCTCCCGGTCCACCACCTCCTGCAAGCCCTCCCCGTTCAGGAAGCGCTCCAGATTGGCGACAAACAGACGCGCCACAATCTTGTCGCGCTCAGGATGCGGGCCGCCAATGTGGGGCAGCACGATAATGCCATCCGTTGACCAGAACGGATCGGTGGGCGGCAGCGGCTCCTGCCGGAAAACGTCCAGCACCGCGCCGGCAATCTTGCGCGCCTGCACGGCCGCAATCAGATCTTCATCGTCAACCAGCTGACCACGACCGAAATTCAACAGCCAGGCATTGGGCTTCATCATGCCAAGCCGTTCTGCATTGATGAAGCGATCGGTTGCCGGTGTGGCCGGCAGCAACACCAGCACATAATCAGACTGGGCAAGTACCTCGGGGGTCCGCTCGGGCGGCAGGACTTTCGCGACATGATCCGCCGGTTGCGGCCGACGGCGCGTGCCCACTACCCGCAAGCCGAGGGCGCTGGCAATGCGCGCAACCTCCAGACCGATGACGCCGAGCCCGAGAATGCCAAGTGTCTTGCCGCTCAGCGGCTCGGCAGGTTTTTGCACCCACTTGCGCTCTTTCTGATTGGCCACCGCCTGAGCGACAGGCTTGGCGATATACATCAGCGCGCCAATGATGTTCTCCGGCATCGATTCACCGTGCGTGCCGCGCGCGCAAGTCAGCGTGAGCGTCTCCGGCAAGTCGGGCATTGCGATCCAGCCATCAACGCCGGCGGTCATTGCCTGCACCCAGCGCAGTCTGGGCATTGCCGCAAACACGCCCGGCGGCACCGAATACGACATCAGCGCCTCGGCCCGAGCGAGTTGCTCGTCAGAAGGCGTTTCCTTGCGCGGCACGATATCGAGCACGACCCGGTCAGCGAGACCGGCGGCCTTGACGGCATCAACGTAGGCGGTACTGGAATCGATCCAAAGCAGAACGTGAGTTTTATTGGTCAAGGTATGGCTCCTGTCAGCTTGCACGGCTCTTCGGCGGATTGCCTGCTCGAAGTAACGTCAGAAACAAACGAGCGGCCCATTGATTGCAAGATAGTACTGCTGATCACCGACAGGGCAACATCGGCTGGCTGACCTGAAAAGATTGCTCGCACACCCGACCAACAAAAAGCCCAAAATCATAATCGCGGATAATGCTCATGAGTTCAGCAACCGACTGATGAACATTCAGGCCTACCAACGCAGGATGCGGCTCGACACATCGCATCGCCAGAGGATGGTGTCATACGCCCGAAGCCTGGTGGACCAATGCAGGACGGAGATGCTCACAGCACCCCGTCGAAAACAGCAGGAGACAAATCATGATTGACTATCGCGAAATCCAATACGAGGAAGATGGCCCTGTCGCCACGCTCACCATCAACCGGCCCGACCAACTCAACGCCTTGACCGAACTGACGCAAGCGGAGATCCGCCATGCGCTCGACCAGGCGGAGAAGAACCTGGCAATCATCGGTACGGTGCTGACCGGCGCTGGCCGCGGATTCTGCGCCGGAGTCGACATGAAGGCACTGGGCTCGATCAGCGATGCCGGCGAGCATGTACGAGCCAGCTTTGAGCATCTGCAGGCAGACCCCGGCAACCCGGACAATGACCCTAACTACCACGGCTCGCCGACGTATTTTCTCGGTTTGCGCAAGCCATTGATTGCGGCCATTAACGGCGCAGCCGCAGGGCTCGGTTTCAGCTACGCCACGTTCTGCGACATGCGCTTCATGGAGCGCAGCGCCAAACTGGTGACCTCTTTCGGTCCCCGTGGCCTGATTGCCGAACACGGCACCAGCTGGATGCTGCCGCGCATCGTCGGCCCTGCCAATGCGCTCGACATGCTCTGGAGCTCCAGACGCATTGATGGCGAGGAAGCCTATCGCGTTGGCTACGCCAACCGTCTCTGCGAGCCCGGTAGCTCATGTGCGCAAGCTCAGCAGTATTTGCGAGACATTGCCACCACTTCAGCCCCGACGTCGATCATGATGATGAAGCGTCAGGTCTACAAGCACCTGAATCGCGAACTCGGCGAAGCCATGGAAGAGTCTCGGCAGTGGATGGCCGAGAGTTTGCAGCGCGATGATTTCAAGGAAGGCGTGGCCTCCTTTGTCGAGCGACGCGCGCCCAACTTTTCCAGGATTGAGGTCTGACCCGATGAACATACAACTTCGTCAAATCTGTCTTGTTGCCGAACACCTCAAACCTGTCGTTGAAGATTTGACCGCCATTCTTGGCATCAACGTTTGCCATATCGATCCCAACGTCGGCAAGTTCGGGCTGGAAAACTCTCTGATGCCTGTTGGCCGCAACTTTCTTGAAGTTGTCGCGCCGATCAAAGACGGTACGGCAGCGGGTCGCTATCTGGCACGTCGCAAAGGTGACGGTGGCTACATGGTCATCACCCAGACGGACAGCCGAGACACCCAACTGGCAGCCCGACAACGCGCGCTCGATATCGGCGTAAGAGTTGCGCACGAATCAACACGCGAGGGCTGGCATCTCACGCAGTTGCACCCAGGCGACCTCGAAGCGGCATTTCTTGAGCTCGAATCCGACCAGCACAATGACTTCGACGGTTACTGGATGCCGGTTGGCGGACTGGGCTGGGAAGACAAGGTGAATCGGAGTGTCACCTCCGACATTACAGGCGTTGAATTGCAGTGCCACGATCCTGCTGCACTGGCCAGCAAGTGGGCGCATATTGTCGGCTCCACCAGTACCGCCGACGGCACGACGGTGACAGTGCCACTGGCCAACGTGGTGTTGCGCTTCGTGCCTATTGCCGATGATCGTGGCCCCGGTTTATCGGGGCTCGACATCCGAGCGGCCAACCGCCAGGCTATCCTGGATGAAGCCAAGCGCCGCGATTGCTATGTGTCAGATGATCAGGTGCTGATTTGCGGCACGCGGTTTTATCTGACGGACGAGTAAGAATCGGAACTTCGATCTGAGCGCCGATAGCCCGATAGCCCGATAGACCGATAACCCGACCGATGCGACGCCGCACGGTCGGGTTCAAATCGGTTCTACTCGAACCTTCACCCCAGCCGCCCAAAGAAAGTCATTCGCGCGTTTTCAGAAAGCGCTACTCCAGGCTCAGTGTTATACGCAAGCACTGCCAGCATGCGAGTGCGAGAGCCTGCATTGGGTGTCACGCGATGCATGGAGTTACGGCCGCGGAACAACACCAGTGCGCCGGCATCCAACGCAAGTGTTTTTACAGGCACTTCGCCATCAAGCACTTTCGCCGCATCGGCGTAGTTCATCTCACCTGCATCGGCATCGCGAACATTGCTGACGTACTCAAATACGCCGCCTTCTTCGGCGCTCTGAATCATCAAGGTTATGGCAAACGACGAGTTGTCAAAATGCCAGCCCAACTCCTGACCACGATCGGCGAAGTGCAGGTTGATGGAGGACAGCGGGTCGGCATATTCATAAAGCCGGTCTTCGCCAAGCACCGCACAGAGAAAGGCCTTGAAGGATTCATCTTCGTAAAGAATGTGCAGAGCCGAGTCACCCGGCACCTGATCTGTAGTGATACAGCCCTTCGATGAGGCGACTTCGCGATTACGCGCATGATCGGCTGGAAATGCTGGATCAGGCGGGCTCAGATAGATGTTGTGATTACTGCTGGTGTAGAAAGCCAGATGTTTGCTGGCCTCTCCTTCCGCACGAATCGACGCAACAGCGCTCGGCTGCAGAAAGTCGGGCATTACCAGCACCCCACTCAAGTCGACCTGCTGCTTGCAACGGGCTCTGAAAGCGGCATCGTCAAGGGGATACCTGGCAAGATCGATCACCTGCTCAAGTTTGCGAGAGTATGTTTGTTGCATGAGCTGTCCTTGATTGAATCCGGTGCTGCGGCTACCACCAGCCCCACACCACCGTTTCTCATTGGGCGAGTCTACCTCGCCAAATCGGCCGTCCGATGGTGCTGGAAACCACTCGAGACTGCCGATTCCGGCGCCGCAGTCCGCTTCCGGCCCACCGAGGCCCAGGCTCGGCCCCTGCCTGGAAGCAATCGTGCGAGTCCTCGCCCCTATCGTCTATCATTGCGGCAGTTCGGCCCTCTATGAATCGCATGCCCTCGCCTGACTCCTGATCTGTCTTTCAGAGCCAGATCCCGGGTTGGCCTATGTCCTTCGCGAACCATTGCCCTGGCATTAACTGGCTTGGTCCCCGGGATCTCATTGATACGATTCATGCCTGAGGCGCCTTCACATTCGTACCTGGCAAAGTCCCGATGACATCTAATCACCCTGACTCCAAGCGCCGCGCGCACGGCGCGCTGATCCGGCTGGTGCTGAGCGCCTCGCTGCTTGGCATGCCGCTCGCCGCGCCAGCCATCGCCGCCTCAAGCTCGGTCGCCTCGGTGGTCACCTTTACCAAGGCGGCCACCGCTTACCGCGCCGGCAACTTCGATCAAGCGGTAGCGGGCTTTCGGGTACTGGCCAATCAGGGCGATCGCAATGCCCAGTATCTGCTTGCGCTGATCTATCGCGACGGTCGCGGCGCGCCGCAAGATGCCGAACTGGCCCGTTTCTGGCTGGCCAGGGCTGCCGAGGGGGGTCACATTCCGGCCATGGCGTCATGGGGCAGTACGGTGCTGAACACCTCGTCAAGCCAACCGCTGCGCAAACGGGCAATCGGCATGCTGGAAACCGCCGCACGGGCCGGAGACGCCGGCGCCCAACTCGCGCTGGCCCGTCAATTCGACACGCTTGAGGACGATCCGGAACGACAGCAGCAAGCGGTGCACTGGTATCAGATGGCAGCTCAGAACGGGCTGGTTCCCGCTCAGTTACGCCTGGCGGTCATGGCGATTCGCGGCATTGGCATGCCGGTCGACATGCAAGAAGGTATTCGTTGGCTGCGCCGCGCCGCGCGCCGCGGCGATGCGACGTCGCAGCGTATTCTGGGCTTGCTCCATGAACGCGGTGACGGTGTGCCGGCCAATCTGCGCCAGGCGCGGGATTGGTATCAACGGGCGGCGGCCCAGGGCGAGCCCTGGGCGCAATATCAGCTGGCCCGTCTTTATCAGGATGGGCGCGGTGTCAAGGCCGATCCGGTGCAGGCTTTGCTGTGGCTGACGCTGGCCGAACGCCATGCCAGTGTCGAGCGCGGCCCGTGGCGCATTGTCGATGTCACCAACAAATTGCGCCAATCAATGTCGCCCGAACAGATTCGTCAGGCCGAACGGCTGGCCCGGCAATGGCGGCTCACCACTGAGCGCACGGACAACCAGACCGCTCTGAGCCTGTTCTGACCATTCAGGCCTGCAGCATTCCGCTCAAGGATCGGTCCCCAGGCCCCACAGCGAGGCCAGACTGAACGAGGCAATCACCAGAATCAGCAACAAGCGGCCCCGCCGATGCTTCAGCGCATAAATGAGCGGATCGTCGTGCATCAGGCCGCGCATCGTGTCCAGCCAGGCACGACACAGCCACAACAACAATGCTGCCAGCGCCAGCCACAAGGCCTCCGGAATCGGATAGCGGGCCTCGACACCGGGTGACTGCACATACAAGGCCAGCACCAGCACCGCCGCCACACCGGCCGAGATACCTGCCGGACACAACATGGCCAAATCGGCAGGTTCGTAAGCGCGGCCCGCGGTGGTTTGCTCGCCGGTGCGTTCGCGCAGAACCAGTTCACCGCAACGCTTCATGGTGGCCAGACTGAAAAAGAAAAACACCGAAAACGCCAGCAGCCAGAGCGAACGATCGGCCTCGACCGCATTGGCACCAACGATGACGCGGGTTGTATAAAGCCCGGCCAGCAGCATCACATCGATGATGGGCTCACGCTTGAAAAACACCGAATAGCTGAAGGTGCCAAGCAGATAGATCAACACCCACAACAACACCAGCCAATTGACCAGGCTGGCCAGCAACAACGCGCCCAGTTGCAACACCAGCGCGCCGGCAAATCCTTCGGCCGCGGTCAGCCGGCCGTGCGCAAACGGTCGGTGGCGTTTACGCGGATGATGCCGATCGGCCTGCATGTCCAGCAAGTCGTTGATGAGGTAACCCGATGACGCGGCCAGACACATGGCCAGTGCGGCAAGCAGCGCATTGAACAAGGCGCCGGTATCGGTAACCAGAAACGCCGAGAAAAAAGGCATCAACACCAGCAGATTCTTGAGCCAGTGAAACGGTCTGATGGCTTGAATCCAGTAGGTCAGGGTCAAGCGCAAACCATCGCCACTGCCGGCAAAGCGCAGATCGGCATTACCGCCAGCGGTAGCGGCAACGGCGACGCTGCGATTGGCACCAACCACATAGGCGCGCCGGGCAGCCTGAAACAAAGGCACATCGGCCTGACTGTCGCCGCAATAGTCGAAGGCCTGCCCCGGGAAACTGCGCCGCACCGATTGCAGCTTGGCGTCGCCCTTGTTGTTGCTGGCCCCGTCACTGGCCAGCACCTGATCGAAAACCTGCAGATGTCGGGCGACGTCTTCGGCAAGCAGTTCATCGGCCGCCGTGGCCAGCACGATGAACCGCCCGTCCGCATGTTCGCGTCGCAACCAGGTGACAAAGCGATGCCGATACGGCAAGGCAACCGGATCGATCGGGCCGACATGAACCAGCGCACGTTTGAGAGCGGCGCGGCCGCGCAGCACCGCAAACAAAGCCAGCAGACAACGCCACGGGTTGGCCCGCAAACCCGCCGCAAAACTCTCCCAGAGCAGATTGGAGCGAATCAGCGTGCCATCGAGGTCGACGACCAGCACCGGCTCGTTGATATCGGGTTCGGAAGGGGACGACAGAGAGGTCGCCGCACTAGGGTTGTCTGACATGCCACTCCAGCCACTGCAATTGCGTTTCATTATGGCATTGCGAGCCCGCCCGCGAACAGGGCCAAGGTCTTTTTGGCGCTGCGCTCACGTTCCGGCAGAATCCCCCCTCGGACCTGCTCCGCAAACAGGGTGCATCGATACCCGGAACAGGCGACTCAAAGCGAGGAAAAGCAATGACCGAAGCAGTGCTCTACAGTCAGGCGGGGGGCGTGGCAACCCTGACATTGAACCGGCCCGATGTGCTCAATGCCATCAATCTCGACATGACCTCGGGCTTGCTTGCCGCGGTCAGAAAAGCCGCTGCCGAGCCATCGGTACGCGCAGTCATTCTGACCGGCGCCGGCCGCGGCTTCTGTGCGGGCGCCGACCTGGCCGCCACCCAGTCGGCCAGCAGCGGCGCCAATACGCGGCTTGGCGACGGCCTCATCGAGCGTTACCACCCGATCATTCTCGGACTGCGGGAAATGCCCAAACCGGTGATTGCCGCCGTCAACGGCGCAGCCGCTGGCGCCGGCATGAGTCTGGCGCTGGCCGCAGACATCGTGCTGGCGGGCGAGTCGGCAAGTTTTCTGCAAGCCTTTTCCAAGATTGGGCTGGTGCCCGATGCCGGCAGCACCTGGTTGCTCGACCGCTATGCCGGCTCGATGCGGGCACGGGCGCTGGCGATGCTGGCCGAGAAGATCCCCGCCGCACGCGCGCAGGAATACGGTTTGGTCTGGCAGGTCGTCCCCGACGCGGACCTGGCCGACACCGCACGACAGATGGCCGAGCATATGGCCAAGATGCCGACCCGCGCCTTCGCCTTGATCAAACAGGCGATGGACGCCGCGAGCAGCAATGACCTGGCCGCGCAGTTGCAGGTCGAGGCCGATCTGCAAACCGAGGCCGGCCAGACCGAAGATTTCCGCGAAGGGGTGGCTGCCTTTCTTGAAAAACGCGCGCCGGACTTCAAGGGGCGGTAAATGGGCTCGGATTACACCCAGAGCAGCGGCGCCGGGCAACCCGAGCGCCGCTCGACCGCCGAGCAGGAGAAGGTTTACGAGGCCGTTGTCGATGTCTTTGAAAAACGCATCTCGTTCAACGAGTTTCTTGGCTTTCAGGTGCAGACTCTTGGCACCGAATTGGTGCAGCTCGGTTTTGACATGCGCCCCGAGCTGGTCGGGCACTACCTGTATGGCCGCCTGCATGGCGGCGTCATTTCGGCCGTGCTTGATGCCACCGGCGGGCTGGCCGTGATGTGGGCGCTGTGCGAGCAACACGCCGACGAGACCGCGGCGGCCACCATGGACCGTTTCGCACATCTGGGCACCATCGATCTGCGGGTCGATTATCTGCGCTCGGGCATCGGTGAGCGCTTTACCGCCAGCGCCACCATGGTGCGCCTGGGGCGGCGCATTGCCACCACCCGGATGACGCTGACCAACGAGAACGGGCGCGAGATCGCCACCGCGACTGGCACCTATATCGTCAGCTAGACGCAACAGCGGCAAATTCTCCCGGTCGGCGC
>CAXBNM010000157.1:0-10728 GCA_963976885.1 uncultured Burkholderiaceae bacterium | reverse complement strand
AACCTTGTCGCCATTCCGCTGTGCATCCGTACCGCCGAGGTGTTTCTGCATTCACGCAAACCGGTCAAGACACTGGAAGATCTGAAAGGGCTGAAGTTGCGTACCGCCGGTGCCTGGCTGGAAATCTCCAAGGGTATGGGCGCTGCGCCCGTGACGATGCCTGGCGGCGACGTCTATCCGGCTCTTGAACGGGGCGCCATTGACGCCACCGAGTGGGGCACACTGTGGGAAAACAAGGCACCGGGTTTCCATCGCGTGACCAAGTACGTTGTTGTGCCTGGCGTGCATCAGCCGACCGCACCGTTTGAACTGGTCATCAACACCAAGGCCTGGCAGGAAATGTCTGAAGCCGACCAGAAACTGGTTGAAGATGTCGCCTTCATGACCACGATGAACTACTGGCTGACCCTGGGCCAGGAAGATGCCAAAGCGCTGCAGTTCTTCCGTGACGCTGGCAACGAGATCATCGAACTCGATCCGGAAGTGCAGTACGAAGCACGCGAAGCCGGACTGGCCTGGGCCGAGAAAAAAGCCGCCGACAACGAATGGTTCAAGCGCGTCTTTGAAAGCCAGAAGGCTTTCGGTGAACTCTGGGCCGACGCACCAAGCTATCGCAACGTGAAGACGCGCGGTCAGTAATCTCGTTTCAAAGCATTTCATCAGGAGAACCGGCGACCGGTAGCGCTCAGCGCTACCGGTCGCTTGCGGCCAACCATGCAATTTATTATCAGAACCATAGACACCATCACCGAGGCAGTTGGCGGACTGGCCGCCCTGATCGTGATTCCGCTGACCCTGGCGACCTGCTATGAGGTGTTTGCCCGTTACGTATTCGGCGCACCCACGATTTGGGCGTTTGAACTGGGCTACACGCTGATGGGTTTTCACTTCCTGCTCGGTGGCGCCATGACGCTCAAGCGCGGCGCCCACATCCGGATCGATCTCATCTACGCCCAACTGAGCAAGCGCAAGCAGGCGATGATCGACCTGGCCTTGTACCTGCTGCTGATCGTGCCCGCGCTCGGCATGCTGAGCAATCGCCTCGGCAGCTACGCACTGGAAGCCTGGCATTCGGGTGAAACCACCGGCCATTCGGCCTGGAACCCGGTCATCTGGCCACTGCGTGCCGTCATTACCGTGAGCTTTGTCTTGTTGTTACTGCAAGTTGTTTCTGAATGCCTGAAGTGCATTCAAGTGCTGCGCAATCGCCCGACCGGAGTTGCCGCATGACTGCGCTGGCCATGTTCCCCGCCTTGTTCGTGCTGATTTTTCTCGGCTTCCCGGTGGCCTTCGCGCTGCTCGGCGTTGCCTTTGTGTTCGGACTGATTACCTTTGGCGATGCGGTGTTCTTTCAGTTCACCCAGAAAATCGAAGACGTCGCCACCAATTTCGTACTGGCCGCCGTGCCGTTGTTTGTCTTCATGGGCGCCATGCTGGAGCGCTCCGGCATTGCCGAGCAGCTGTTCAGCGCCGTCCATCTGTGGACCCGGCGCATGCCCGGTGGCCTGGCCGTGGGCACAATCATCATGTGCATCATCTTTGCGGCCTCCACCGGCGTGATTGGTGCCACCGAAACCGTGGTCGGGCTGCTCGCCATTCCGGCGATGATGAAGTACAACTATTCCAAGAGCCTGATCTCGGGCACGATCTGCGCCGGCGGCTCGCTGGGCACCATCATTCCGCCCTCGGTAGTCGTGGTGGTGTTGGGCCCGATTGCCAACGTCTCGATTGGCGACCTGATGGTTGGCATGATTTTCCCGGGTCTGATTCTGTCGGCCTTGTATATCGTCTACATCGTTGGCCTGTGCATCCTGCGCCCGGAGGCCGGCCCGAGGGTTGAAGTCACCGACGACGACCCCACGCTGGCTGAGAAAATCAAGATCACCATGAAGGCACTGGTGCCGCCGATGCTGATGATCTTTGCCGTGCTCGGTTCAATCATGTTCGGCTGGGCCGCCCCGACCGAAGCCGCAGCCATTGGTGCCGCGGGTGCGTTCGTGCTGACCGTAGCCTATGGCCGCTTCAGCATCGCCACCTTCCGCGAGGCGCTGGTCAAGACGCTGACCATCACCTCGATGATCATGTTCGTGCTGCTGGCCGGTAATTTGTTTACCGGCGTGTTCGTGGGCTCGGGCGGCATGAGCATCATGCGTACGATGATTACCGGTCTGGATCTTGGCCCCTGGGGCTTGCTTGGCGTCTTTCTGGGGCTGATCTTCATTGCCGGCTTTTTCCTGGAATGGATCTCGATTCTGCTGATCTTCGTGCCGCTGTTCATGCCGTTCATTCTGCAAGCCGGTTTCAACCCGGTCTGGTTCTGCATGTTGCTGCTGATCATGATTCAAACCAGTTATCTGACCCCACCCATGGCGCCCGCCATTTTCTACCTGCGCGGCGTCGCCCCCGAGAGCATCACCTTGCGGCAGATGTACGCCGGGGTCGTGCCGTTCATTGTCATTCAGATCATTGCGTTGATCATCGTGGCCGCCTTTCCGCAAACCGCGCTCTGGCTGCCGCAACAACTCCTGGGCTTCAACTGATTCCATGCGAGGCATCGTCTCATGACCCCTGAACAGATTCTTGAACATCCCGCCATACTGCTCACCGACGCGCAGCGGCGGCATTACTTTGACACCGGCGCGATCGGCATTCAGTCGCTGGTCGGCCCCGACTGGCTGGCCCGCTGCCGCGCCGCCATCGACCGGTTGGTCGAGGCCAGCCGCCAGGAAACCGCCTCCGGCGACATTTTCGACCTCGAGGCCGATCACAGCGCGAGCAATCCACGGCTGCGCCGCATCAACAGTCCTTGCGACCATGATCCGGTGTTCTGGGAATTGCTCACCGAAGGGCCGGTCGGCGACCTGGCCGCCGATCTGCTTGGTCCGCAGGTCAAGTTCTTTCAGTCCAAGCTCAACCTGAAAGCCGCCGCCGGTGGCACCGAAGTGCGCTGGCATCAGGATGCGCCGTTTTTCCCGCACACCAATGCCGCGGTGCTGACCATCGGCGTCTATCTTGAAGACTGTGCACCCGAACAAGGCCCGCTCGAAACCCTCAACGGCAGCCACAAGGGCCCCATCTACACCCACTACGATGAACAAGGCGAATGGCGCGGCGAGATCCGCCGGGCCGATGCCAGCGGCCTCGACACGAACAACGTGCAAGTGTTTGGTGGCCCGGCGGGTTCGGTTACCGCGCACAACTATCGCACCGTACACGGCTCAAAGCCCAATACCGGCAACCGGCCACGCCCGCTGCTGCTGTATGTGCTGAGCGCCGGCGATGCGATGCCCTACACCGCCCAGCCCCTCAAAACCCGTTATCAAGGGGCAATGGTGCGTGGCGACACGGCACGATTTGCTCATCATGAGCCGGGCGCGATGGAATTGCCGCCCGACTGGAGCGGCGGTTATACCTCAATATTTGAACTTCAGCAGCGCGCCGGCAAGGGATCTTGACGGCCGGCAAAGCTGTGATGTATAACTGATATATCAGCCTGTCACCCCTGACGGCATGCGCCTACACAACAACGGAGACCGTGATGGAACTGACCAACACGCCGATGAGCGAACGACAAACCACTTATCGCAAAATCTACCGCGAACGGATCAATGGCTGGTACAACGGCTATCTGCACGTGGCGATGATTTACGCCATTGGCGGGCTGAGCATGCTCTACTACGCCGCCCATCTGGACAACATTCGATGGTGGGAATGGCCGATCGTGTTTCTGGCCAGCAACTTCTTTGAGTGGTGGTTGCACACCGAAATCATGCACCGGCCGCAACGCGCCGCCGGCGCCCGCGCCATCTACCAGCGCCATACCCTGCAACACCATCAGTTTTTCACCAACACCGAAATGCGTTTTGCCGATCAACGCGACTGGCGGGTGACCTTCTTCCCGCCCTACGCGATGATCGTATTCATCATGATGTCGATTCCGGGCGTGCTGGTCCTGAGCTGGCTGGTCAGCCCCAACGTGGGTTGGTTGTTCATCTCGACCACCACCGCGATGTACCTGATCTATGAGTTCATGCACTTTTGTTGCCACGTCGAGGAAAACGCCTTTGTGGCCAACATGCCTTTCGTCAACACGCTGCGCCGGCATCACTTTGCGCATCACGATCAGTCGATCATGATGGAGCGCAACATGAACCTGACCTTCCCGATAGCCGATTGGTTTTTTGGCACCAGTGACCTGAACCGCGGCCTGCTTGGTCACTTGTTCAACGGTTACAGCACCAAGTACGTAAAAACCGACATGCGCCGCGTTTCCAAAACCCCGACCGTCAGCAAGCCTGCTCGTGACGGCAATGCACAAACTGTCTGAGTCCGGAGACCGACCATGCCCAAGCATCTCAAAATCGGCCTGAGCATCATCGTGCTTGTGTTGAGCAGCATCATTGCCGCCTGGGAAGCCTCCGGTTCGCAAGCCTGGCTGGCCTGGATCGTCGGCGCCGTGGCCGCCATCATGTTGCTCGGCTTGTGGGTCTTTCCCGAAGCCGGCGGTGGCAAACCGGCAGCCCCGCCCTCGCGCTGAGCGCCAAGCTGCCCGCTTACCGGGCAGCGCGGAGGACAAACCGACCCGCACCAGCCGTGCCTCTGGTGCGACGTTCAGGACCCGCCCGATGTACCTGAGCTCGGCTTGTTTTCGCCGCTGACCGGGTTTTCCGGGCACGAACGCACCGCATCGAGAATCACGGCACGCAATTCACGAAATTCTGCTTCAGTGCGCTCGGTGTCCTTCTTGACGGTACTCATGAACAAGCCGTCGAGCAACAAGTGCAACAACACCGACGCCCGTGGCCCCAGACCCGATTGATGACAGGCCTTGTCCTGCCAGCATCTGGAACTGTGAATCACCCGCTTGGCCAGCGAGGGATCGATGGCAATGGCGGCCACCAGCGAGCCGATCAACGCCCCCCGTTCCTTGACTTCGCCGATGGCGACATCGACCAGCACTTCAAGCAAGGGCAGGCCTTCGGCAATTCTGGCGTCGATGCGGGTATCAAAGTCCTGCAACACCTTCTCGAGCATCGCCATCACCATCTCGTCCTTGGACTTGAAGTGATAGAAGAACGCGCCCTTGCTGACGCCGGCCCGCCGGTTGACGTTGTCGACACCGAGGCTCAATACACCCTCGCTCGCCGCTATCTCGACCGCTGCCTCCAGAATTCGATCTCTTGCTGACATGTCTCAGGCCTGTGCTGCTTGAAAGGGAAGATCAGGATCCGATGCCGTTCGCGCCGGCTGACGCGGGCCGGGTCGAATCCGGAACAGCACCGAATAGAACACCGGCACGGCGATCAGGGTGAGCAATGAGGCAAAGGCCAGACCACCCATGATGGTTACCGACATACTGGCAAAGAAGGCGTCACCGAGCAATGGAATCATGCCGAGAATCGTGGTGCCGGCAGCCAGGAAAACCGGCCGCAGTCGTGACACGCTGGCATCCACAATGGCGGTGAACGGTTCCTTGCCTTCGCTGATCTGCACATCGATTTCATCGACCAGCACAATGGCATTTTTCATCAACATGCCCGACAGGCTGAGCAACCCCAGCAAGGCGGTAAAGCTGAACGGCAAGCCGGTACCCAGCAAGCCTGCCACCACGCCACACACCGACATCGGCACCACAAGCCAGATGATCAGCGGCTGGCGGATCTTGCCGAACAACAGCACCGACACGATCAGCATGACCAGGAAACTCACCGGCATCTGCCCGCCCAGCGACGCCTGCGCTTCGCCGGCCTGCTCAAACTCACCGCCCCACTCCAGCGAATAACCGGCCGGCAATTCCATCTGCTCAACCTTGGCCTTGACATGTTTGAGCGCCGAATCAGGCGTCAGGCCGTAGGCGGGATCAGCCATTACCGTCAGGGTACGGGCCCGGTCACGGCGTCGAATCAGGGTTTCTTCCGAGCGCGTTTCGAAGGAATCGACCAACTGAGTAATGGGCAGATAGGTTGCGGCGCTGGAACTCCAGACCAGACGATTATCGAGGGCATTGGCCTGCAGCCGCTCGACCTCGGGCGCCCGCACGATGATCGGCACTTCCTCATCGCCTTCCCAGTACGTCCCGGCGCGAATACCGTCCGACCCGTAAAGCAGCGACTGACCGATATCGGTCCGGCTCGCGCCGGCCAGGCGGGCCCGCTCATCATTGACCACAGGCGCCACCACGAGACCACGCTGACGCCAGTTCTGCCGGATATCAATCAGACTGCCATCGGCTCGGAAAATGGCTGCCGTGCGTTCGGCCAGCTCACGCAGCACCAGCGGATCGGGGCCTTGCAAACGGGCTTCGATCTTGGCCCCGCCGCCCGGACCGAAGATCAGCCGTTCGGTGCGAATCTCTGCACCCGGGAACTCGCGCAACAAAGTGTGTTTCAGGTCGGCCGCCAGATTATCGATCAGCTCGATGTTTTCGGTGCGCACGATCAGTTGCCCATAAGCCGGGGTCGGCTGCTCGGGCGCATAGGTGAGCATGAAGCGGCTGGCGCCCTGACCCACGAAGCTGGCCACCGACACCACGCCATCACGCTGGCGCACGATTTCACTGATACGCGCCATGTCGCGTTCGGTGGCACGGATATCCGTGCCCTGACGCAACTCGTAGTTGATGAAGAACATCGGCGTGCTGGAATCGGGAAAGAACTGCTGCTTGACCTGACCAAAGCCGTAAAAGCTCACCCCGGTGACAGCAATCAGCGCGATGATGGTCAGCGTCCGCACCCGCAAGGTGCCCCGCAGCACTTTGCTGTAAGCCCGGTACACGGCGCCACCATAAGGATCTTGTTCGGCCGAATCGGGTTTGACTTTCAGCAAATAAGTGCCGAACAACGGCGTTACGGTGATGGCCAGAATCCAGCTCAGCAGCAGCGACATCGCAATCACCGCAAACAGCGAGAACAGAAACTCGCCGGTCGCATCGGGCGACAGACCAATGCCTGAAAACGCCATGATGCCGATTACGGTAGCCCCCAGCAGCGGCACCTGCGTGCGGCGCGCCGCATCGCTGGCAGCCGGCACGGCGGCCATGCCACGCTGCATATTGATCAGCATGCCTTCGGCGACCACGATCGCATTGTCAACCAGCATGCCCATGGCAATGATCAGTGCGCCCAGCGAAATCCGTTCCATCTGAATATCGGCCAGCCGCATCATCAGGACGGTGCCGAACACCGTCAGCAACAGGGTGACGCCCACCACCAATCCAACGCGCCAGCCCATGAACACACACAACACGCCAATCACGATCGCAACCGACACCGCCAGATTGACGATAAAGCCGTCCATCGCCTCTTCAACCACCACGTGTTGTTCGTAGATGGGCTCCAGGCTCACGCCGAGCGGAATCTGCGCGGCGATGTCATCGAGGTGCGCGGTAACTGCCTGACCGACTTCGACGATATTGGTACCGGCCGCACCGGCGACCGCAATCGTGAACGCCGACTCGCCATTGAAGCGAATCAGGGTGCTCGGATTCTCGGTTGGCACGCGCCGGATGGTCGCCACATCGAGCAGACTGATCTGCTCGGACGAACCGGCCCGGCCAACGCGCAGCGCCGCAATGGCGCTGGCCGAATCGAGTCCGGCGGGCGGGGCGACGCGCACGCGCAGATCACCGCTGCGCGAAGAACCGGCGTCGACGACGGCATTCTCGGCGCTGATCGCCGCAATCACCTGCTCCAACGGCAAGCCCAGCGCAATCAAGCGCTCGTTGGAAATTTCGACGTAAATGGTTTCGGTCGGCTCGCCGCGGGTTTCCACCTTGGCCACGCCGTCAACGGTCAGCAGTTCGCGGCGCAGATAATCGGCAACCTCACGCTTTTGCTCGTCCGAATAGCCTTTGGCCACCACCGCATAGAAGATTCCGAATACATCGCCAAAGTCATCGTTGACCATCGGCGTGCGCGCGCCATCGGGCAGGCTGACGGCAGCGTCGTCGATCTTGTGGCGCAGCTTGCTCCAGATTCTGGGCAATTGTGTGCCGTCGTAGGTGTCCTCGATTTCGAGTTCGATCTGCGACACACCGGGCATCGACTTGGACTTGATGCGCTTGAGTTCGGGCAATTGCTGAATCGCGGTTTCCAGCGGCTCGGTAATTTCCTGCTCAACCTCGGCGGCCGTCGCGCCCGGGTACTGTGTGGTCACGACGGCGTTTTTCAGCGTGAACGCAGGGTCTTCGAGGCGGCCGATCGTCAGCAAGCCCCAGATGCCACCCAGCAGACAGATCAATGTAATCAACCAGGTGTTGACTGGCTTGCGGATGGAGTAACCGGCGATATCCATGATGGTTTCCTTGATGAACGGCGACGGATCAGCGACGGGCGATGGGTTCAACCACCATGCCATCGCGCAACATGTGCGCACCCGCGGTAACGATCTGCTCGCCTGCATGCAGGCCGGCCAGCACCGCCACCCGTTCACCATAGGCCACGCCGAGCGTCACCGCTCGGGGCGTGACCTTGTGATCTTCATCATTGACCACCCAGACCTGAAACTTGCGATCATCGATCGGATCGACCGCCTGCACCGGCACGCTGACGATTTCCTTGTCAGCATTGGCCCGCGGCTTGATGACCACCGTTGCCGTCATGCCGGGCAACAAACCCCCATTGCCCGGCTGATCGACGCCAAACACCACCGTGTAGGTCCGTCCGACGACATTGGTCTGGGTCGAATGCTCGCGATAGCTCAGCGGCACCGCCATGCCGTCACGCTCACCGATGACCCCCGTCACCTCATAGGCCGACGGATCGTCCAGCAAGCCGATCAAATCCTGCGGCAAGGCGATTTCAACCCGCAACTCGGTGACATCCTGAATGCGCACTACCGGCGTATTGGCTTGCACATTCGTATGCTTATCCAGCAGACGCCGCGAAACCAGCGCATCAAAGGGCGCCTTGATGGTCGCGTGCAGTTTGTTCTGTTGCGCCTGCTCAAGCGCGATCATCTGCACCCGGTATTCGGCATCGGCCTGATCGAAGCTCGACGCCGACGCGGCACTGCCTTGCAGCCGTTTCAGGCGGTCGCGAGACTTCTTGGCCAGGACATAACGCGCCGAAGCCTGGCGGACGGCCAGATCAAAATCGGTCGGGTCAAGCGCCGCAATCAATTCGCCTTTCGGAATGATCTGCCCCGGCGTTGCCGGCAACTCGGCCATTTCCCCGCCAACCCGAAACGACAGATCAACGGTACTGACCGGCATCAACTCACCCACAAAGCGGCGACCGGCCAGCATCGGGTCAATCTCCAGGCGCTCGGCAATGACAACCTTGGACGGCTGCGATTCGGCCGTCTCATCGGTGGCCATGGCGCCCGTTTCGTTGGCATTCACATTGAGTTGATCACACGCACTCAGCACCAGACTGGCGGCAAGCAGCAGGGCAAAAGGCCAGCGTCGCGAAGCGACCGGGCGGGTCGCGGGCAGAGAGTCACGGGTCACATTCATCGCTAGGGGTCCGTTCAGGAACATCGGATTAATCGAGGAGATTCGTATCGTGAAATTATGTTGCAGCGCATCAATGCTGACTGATTTGGATCATACCGACCAGTTGGTATAGTTTCAAGCGATATCCCTGTTTGAATCCGGGTCACCGAGCCCAGGCCGACAAACGGCCGTATCGGCCGGACGACCAGTCAGACCGATAGTTCCGACAGCCTGTTCAGCGCCCCCACACCGGCCCGTCACCGGGAGGGGGCGATGTGATCAGTCGCCGACCTTGAAGCGCTCGTCAACGGGCACCTGCATGGCGGTCATCATCCGGTTGCCCTCGGTAGCCAGGCCGATGATGTCGAGCATTTCGTTGTACTGCTGATCGGTCAGCCCTTTCTGGCGTGCGAAATGGGTGTGGGTATGAATGCAGTATTCGCAATCATTCATGATCGACACCGTCAGGTAGATCAACTCCTTGACCACCGGATCCAGTTCGCCCGGCCCCATCACAAGCTTGGCCTTGTCCCAGTTGCGTTTGAGCATCTCGGGGTGGTTGGCCAGCGCCCGCCAGGAATTGTTCACGTAGTCGGTGTCGCGGGTTTTGCGAATGTCGTCGAATACTTCGCGCGCCCGCGGACTGGCCTGTTCGTCCGTCAGTAATTTGACCGTTGCCATCTGAGTTGTCTCCTTGTCATGGGTGGTGACAACGAGTGTAGCGGCGCTGCCAGATCTGCCCAAAGTGCATACACCTGCGAAGCATTGCGGCAAACTGGCGAAAATCAGGCGGCTTGTCAGGGTCGTGTAAATTACGCGCTCCCCAAACATTCAGTGTGTTCGAGTTTTTCTGGTTGAGCGTCCTCGGCCTGGGCGTTATCGCCTACGTGCTTGAAGAGGCCGGCTTTCCGATTGCGCCCATCGTGCTCGGTATCGTGCTTTGCAAGATCGTTGAACAGAACCTGGTGCAGGCCATGATCAGCACGCAAGGCAATCTGCTCGGCTTTTTCGAGCGGCCGATCTCGGCCGTGCTGGGCACGATCACCTTGTTGCTCTGGCTCTATACGATCGGCCGGCTGGTGTTTGGCCGGCTGCGCAAAACGCGTACCGGCGCCAGCGATACCGCCGTTTAACGATGCAGATCGCCAGCCCGTTCGGGCTGGTAGGTCACCTCGTCGATCCGTACCCGCACGTTGCCCCCGCCCGGCTTGGGCCATTCGATTTCATCGCCTTGCGACATGCCGAGCAAGGCGCTGCCAATCGGCGCGAGAATGGAGATCTTCTCGCCACTGTCG
>CAXBNM010000156.1:0-10731 GCA_963976885.1 uncultured Burkholderiaceae bacterium | reverse complement strand
CGGTCCGAGAACGGCTTACGTATTCGGCCAATGTGCGCCTGGCGCTGGCGCTGGTGGCGCGGCAGGAAACGCCGCTCGGCATCGTCTATGCCAGTGATGCCTCGGCCGAACCGGCGGTGCGCATCCTTGGCCGTTTCGGGGCCGACACCCACACCCCCATCGTCTATCCTGCCGCTCTGGTGAGTACCAGCGCTCACCCGCAGGCGGCAAGCTTTCTGCGCTGGCTGCTCGAGCCGACGCACGCAGACACTCTGGCCCGGTTTGGTTTTCGCGCTCCATGAGCCCGCAGGAATGGCAAGCCATTACGCTCAGCTTGCAAGTGGCGCTGGTGGCCACCGTTTGCGCGCTGCCGCTGGGCGTCTGGGTGGCCCATCTGCTGGCGCGCCGCGAGTTTCGGGGCAAATGGCTGCTCGATGGTCTGGTGCATCTGCCGCTGGTGCTGCCACCGGTCGTGACCGGCTATCTGTTGCTGCTCGCGTTCGGCCGCCACGGTGCCATCGGGCAATGGCTCGATAGCTGGTTCGGCTTTACGTTTGCCTTCAACTGGACCGGCGCGGCGCTGGCCAGTGCGGTGATGGGTTTTCCGTTGATGGTGCGGGCAATCCGACTTGGCATCGAGGCCATTGATCCCCGCATCGAACAGGCTGCCGCCACCTTGGGGGCAAGCTCGCTGCGCGTGTTTGCCACCATCACCTTGCCTCTGGCCTTGCCCGGCGTGGCCGCCGGGGCCATTCTCGCGTTTGCCAAGTCGCTTGGTGAGTTCGGCGCCACCATCACCTTCGTGTCGAGCATTCCGGGCAAGACCGAAACCCTGCCGGCGGCCATCTATTCGCTGCTGCAGGTGCCCGGCGGCGAAACCGCCGCGTTGCGGCTCAGTCTCTGGGCCATCGTGTTGTCGATGCTCGCGCTCGGCGCCTCGGAGTGGCTCAACGTTCGACTCAAACGGAAGCTGCGGGGATGATCGAATTCAGCGCTCGTCTGGCCCGCCCTGGCTTCGTGCTCGATGTGGCCTTCAATTCAAGCAGTCATGCGCTGGCTCTATTCGGTCCATCGGGGGCCGGCAAATCGACGGTGCTGGCGTTGCTGGCCGGTTTGCAGCGGGCCGAGCAATCGCGCATTGTCGTTGACGGCAAGGTGTTCAGTTGTACCGACAGCGGCGTTTTTCTGCGCCCGCAGCAGCGGCGTATCGGCCTCGTGTTTCAGGATGCCTTGCTGTTTCCGCATCTGACAGTGCAGGCCAATCTGCGCTACGGCATGCCGCGCGGCCGCGAGGGCCGGGTGCGCTTTGAGGATCTGATCGAACTGCTTGGCATCGGTCATCTGCTGACCCGCATGCCGGCCGCGTTATCGGGCGGCGAGAAGCAGCGGGTGGCCATCGGCCGCGCGTTGCTGGCCGACCCTGCGTTGCTGTTGCTGGACGAACCGCTGGCCTCGCTCGATGTGGCGCGGCGCGCCGAAATCATGCCGTATCTGATCGCGCTGCGCGACAGTCTGCACATTCCGATGGTTGTCGTTTCGCACGCTCTCGAAGAAGTCGTGCGGCTGGCCGAAGACGTCGTCTGTCTTGACGAAGGCACGGTGAGCGCCGTCAGTCCGGTGGCCGAGTTCGTGTTTCATCAGCGCAGTGACGAGCCCGGTTTCAGCGATGTGGCGGTGCTGGAAGCGCAGATCGAACACTTCGATGCGCAAGATCAGATGACGGTGCTGAACCATCCGGCCGGGCGCATCAGTCTGCCGGGCCGCCTTGGTGACGCCGGTAAACCGTATCGCATTCTAGTGCGCGCCACCGATGTAGCGCTTGCCGTTTCGCGCCCGCGCGATGTCAGTCACCGCACCGTGCTGCGCGCTCGCATCACCGATATGCAAGGTGGCGACGGGCCTTTGGTGCGGGTCAGTCTGGCTCTCGACGGACATGGGCGGCTGATGTCGCTGATCACCCGACAGGCAGTCAATGCGCTGGCTATCGATGTTGGCGATCAGGTTTTTGCGATGACCAAGGCGACGGCGCTTGATGATCGTGCGTTTGCCGCGGCGCCGCGATTGCGCTGAGCGGCTCAGCGCTGGCGCAGGCGGCCAACGAGTGTCGCAAAGCGCTCACTGACGGATCGTTCGGTATCGGCTTCCACGGCCCGGTAGGCGGCAATCAGTTGTTGGCCCAGATCGGTAAGCTGTGCCTCGCCGGCATCGGGGTCAGTGGCGTCAGTGTTCGTGTTGTCGGTGGTGACGACCGGTTCGTCAAACGCCTTGTTCAGTGATTCAAGCAACAGCCAGGCGCGCCGCGCCGACATGTCCATCGCCGCGCCGGCGGCCTTGACGCTTCCGGTGCGCTGCAGTGCTTCGAGCAAGGCTACTTTGCCCGGCCCCAGCCGCGCATCGTCGTGAAAGCGGATGCGGACACTGAGTAAGGCGGGGCTGGTCACCGGACAGGCCTGGGCGCGCTCAGGCGGCTTGGGCAAGCTGCGGTTTTTTCTGCAGCAAGGTGACGTTGTTGCGGACCGCCACAATCTCAGCCAGGATCGACACCGCAATTTCGGCCGGCGTCCGGCTGCCGATATCGAGCCCGATCGGTCCATGCAGCCGGTCGATCTGTTCAGGGGTCAGGTCAAACATGGCCAGCCGCTTCTTGCGCGCAGCGGTGTTGCCGCGGGAGCCGAGCGCGCCGATATAAAACGCGTCGGACTGCAAGGCTTCGAGCAACACCATGTCGTCGAGCTTGGGATCATGCGTGACGGCAACGACGGCGCTGTGCGCATCCAGGTTCATCGAGGCTGCCAGGTCGTCGGGCATTTCCTTCGAGAAAATGGTGTCGGGCACGTCCCAGGTCAGGTGGTATTCCTCCCGCGGATCGCAGCAGATGACTTCGAAGTCGAGGGCCTGGGCCATTTGGGCAAACACCCGTGACAGCTGGCCGGCACCAATGATCAGCACCCGCCAGCGTGGCCCGAACACCGAGCGCATCGTGGTGCCGTCGAAACTGAATTCCGCGCCCCGCGCCCCGGCCTCGACAACCGATTTGCCTGTGTTCAGATCGAGCGTGCGGGTCACCAGTTCATGGGCGGCGGTGCGTTTGAGAACATCCTGAGCCCAGGTCGGATCGAGCAAAGGCTCTTGTACCAGGCGCAAGGTGCCGCCGCAGGGCAAGCCGAAGCGAGCAGCTTCTTCGCGGCTGACGCCATAGCGAATCATTGACGGTTTATCGACCCGCTCACCCTGACGAACCCGGTCGATGAGGTCATCCTCAACGCAGCCCCCCGATACAGAACCAACCACCAGTCCATCGTCGCGCATCGCCAGCAGCGCCCCCGGCGGGCGCGGCGCCGAGCCCCATGTCTCGACGACCGTCACCAGCCAGACCTTGTGATCGTCGGCATGCCATTGCAGTGCCTGCGTCAATACCTGTCGGTCGAGGTTATCCATGAGTTTCTCCTGCAGCGGGTAGAAGAGGTGGCCAGATGGCGCAGAGCGCCATAACTGGGGGCTTATCCGAGTATTTCAAGGTAGGACGAGCCCGCCGGCCTGTCAATTTCCTCAGTTGGCAGTCTGGGCTTTGGTGATGTGCTCTTCAAAGGCCGTGAAGAATTCATTGGCAATCTTCGTCGCCGCAGAGTCGACCAACCGGGAACCGATCTGGGCAATTTTGCCGCCCACCTGGGCTTCGCTTTCGTAGGTGAGCAGGGTTTGCGTATTGTCGTTCTGCGGCTCGAGGTTCACGTGGGCCTGACCTTTGCCGAAGCCGGCGATGCCGCCCTGGCCTTCAAAACGGATCGTGTAGGACGAGGGCGCCTGCACGTCTTCGAGGTTCAGTTTGCCTTTGAAACGGGCATTGACCGGGCCGATCTTGACCTTCAGGGCGGCCATGTATTCGTCGGGGGCCGTGCTTTCCAGTGATTCGCAGCCCTTGATGCAGGCTTTGAGCACTTCAGGGTCGTTAAGCGCAGTCCAGGTGAATTCGACGGAGGCGGGCAGAGTGCGTTGGCCGGACAGTTTCATTGCGGTGAATCCTCTTGATGATTTGACGGGTGCCAGTGACGGCGCAAAGGTGGTCGGGCTGAGCTGCGGCGTCGGGACAGAGTGTGATCATGCCATTTATTGATACCAGGGCAGGGTGCGGCGCAGTGACACCACCTCGCCAGCCCCCTCGGCGCTGTAGCCGGGTAGCGCGTCCAGTGCCTGGCGCCATGATGCCGAACAGAGCGCCTCAATGACAACAGCGGTGTTTGGCGTATCAATCGTGTCGGCCCGGCAGACCAGAAAATACTGCTCGCGCACGACGGGCACGAAGAACAAGCCGAAATGCGCAGCAGCCGCCTCGATGCCGAAGGTGGCATCGACCTGACCGGCCGCGACGGCGGCGGCAGCGGCCAGATGGGTCGGCTCGGCCCGATCATAGCCGTCGATCGTTCCGGTCGGCACGCCGGCCTCGTGGGTCAGTGTGTCGAGCAGCGCCCGGGTGCCCGAGTCGGGCTGGCGATTGATGAAGCGCACGCGGCTCAGGTCGGCAAGGCTGTGAATGCCGTGCGGGTTGCCGGCCGCGGTCATGATGCCTTGCGTGCGCCAGGCCACGGTAATGAGTTTTTCCCGGCCCAGGCGCAGCAGCGGGCCGAAGGCTTCATGGACGTTTGTGCCGCGTGCGGCCAGGTGTGGCGTACCCAGCGGCAGGTGAATGCCGGCGTAATCGCAACGCTCATCGCGCAGCGCCCGCAACGCATCGATACTGCCTTCATAGGAAACATCGAGCAGCAAGCGGTCTTGTTCGCGGCACAACCGGTTGAGCATCGGCAGCGCCAGATCATGACTGACAATGCAACGGGCCACCGGAATGGATTCATCGAAGGCGGCAGTCAGTTCGCGACTGATTTCGGTGGCCAGCGCTTCGATCTTGCCCGCCAGACGCGCCTTGATCTGTGCTTCCGACCAGAGCAGGCGCTGCGCGAAATCGGTGAGTTTTGCGGCCCGGCCTTTTTCCCAGACGATCAGCGCCCGGCCCAGCCATTCCTCGCGCTCTTTCAGATAACCCCAGAGATGCCGATATGACACGCCCAGATGACGGGCCGCTGCCGCCACCGAGCGCTCGTCGCGGACCGCGGCGAGTGTGTCGAAAAAGCGATTGCCGAAGCCGGCTTCAGAACCGGGGCCGAATTCATAGGTCAGCGACACGGGCACGATCGAGCGCGCGGTCGGGTTGCTCGTCGTTGCGGCGGTGATTGGGGCGGCGTCTGTCCTGCCGGCATCAGCGGCGTCAGCAGCAGCGACCGTGTCGGGCGGCAGCATGGGGGGCGGTGAAGGCGTCAGCGTACGCATCGGCTAGCGGTGGTGGGTGGCCTGAGCAAAGGCCCGGCCCAGATCTTCAAGACTTTGCAGGTTGTGCATCGGCACGAACAGATCGACATGGGGGAGGATGGCCCGGATGCCGCTGGCCTTGGGCTCAAAGCCATCAAAGCGCAGCAAAGGGTTGAGCCAGACCAGGCGGGCGGCAAAGCGCGACAACAACGCCGCCTGCTTGCCCAGCTGGTTGTCGGTATCGCGATCGAGCCCGTCGGTGACGAGTAATACGGTGGCGTTACCGGTCAGCACGCGGCGCGCCCAGTCGCGGTTGAACTGGGTCAGGCAACCGCTGATGCGGGTGCCGCTTTGCCAGTCTTCGATCAGTGCCGAGGCCTGCGCGCTGGCCTCGTCGGCGTCCCGATGGCGCAGTGCGCGGGTAAGCATGGTCAGGCGGGTGCCGAAGGCGAAGGTCTGCGTGCGTGGATCGCGCCGGGTCAGCCCGTGCGCAAAATGCAGAAACAAGCGGGCGTAGCGCTCCATCGAGCCACTGATGTCGAGCAGGATGATGACCTTGGGCGGGCGGCGGCGCGGTGCCCGGTAAGCCAGCGACAACGAGTCGGGCGAGCGGGTGATTTCGCGCGCGGTGCGGCGCATGTCGATCTGCCCGCGGCTGGCCAGTTTCTGGCGGCGGGTGCGCACTGGCGGCAGCGGCAGTGCAATCGATTCGGCCAGGCGCTTGGCGGCCTGGAATTCCTCGGCGCTCATCGATTCGAAATCGGCCTTGCGCAAGGCTTCCTGGTCAGAGTAGCCGAGCAAGGTATCGGGCGGCGTGTCTTCACGCTCCGGGGGCGGCGTTTTGGGCTTGGGCGCGGTGCTGGGCTGCAAGGCCTGGCGCAGGCGCTTCGGGCGCTCGGGAGCCTTTTTGCCGGTGGCGTCGATGACCGACGGCAACGACATCTGAATCATCCGCTCGAGCAACTGCGGGTCGCGCCAGAACGCATCAAACGCGGCATCAAACAGGGGCCGGTGTTCGTGCGAGTCGATCAGCACCGCGGCCAGGGCCGAATGCACATCATCGCGCCGACTGATGCCGACGTGTTGCAGGACATCGACCGCGCCCTGAATGCGATCGGTGCCGACGGTGAGGCCGGCGCGGCGCAGAATGCGCCCGAAATGCACGATGTTGGCAACGAACTGCTCAGCCATGACCGTCAGCGATCTGTGGCTGGTTCTTCAAGCCGGGCCAGAATCTCCGTCAGATCGCCCGATTTCATCCGGGCCACATCATCCTGATACTTGAGCAACACGCCAACCGTATCGCTGACGCTGTCCGGGTCGAGGGCCATCACATCGAGGGCAATCAGCGCGTTGGTCCAGTCGATGGTTTCGGCCACGCCGGGCGCCTTGAACAAATCGAGCGAGCGGGTGTATTGCACGAATTTGACGATCTGGCGCGCAAAGTCGATCGGGGCATCGGGCGCATTGAGGCGCACGATTTCGAGTTCGCGCTCGGCGTCGGGGTAATCGACCCAGTTGTACAGACAGCGCCGTTTGAGCGCGTCGTGAATTTCGCGGGTGCGATTGGAGGTGAGGATTACCAGCGGCGGCTGGGCGGCCACGATGGGGCCCAGCTCGGGCACGGTGATCTGAAACTCCGACAACACCTCGAGCAGAAATGCCTCGAAGGGTTCGTCGGCCCGGTCGAGCTCGTCGATCAACAGCACCGGCGGACGCGGCGCCGTCAGGGCGCGGAGCAGCGGGCGCTCGAGCAGCATCTCGCGCCGGTACAGCGAATCGACAAAGCCCGAGTTGCCGGCATTGCCCGATGCCTCGGCCAGGCGGATTTCGACCATCTGGCGCGCCACATTCCATTCGTAGGCGCTTTGCGCGATATCCAGCCCTTCATAGCACTGCAGGCGGATCAGTTCGGTATTCAGAACCTTGGCAAGCACCTTGGCCAGCGCGGTCTTGCCCACGCCTGCCTCACCCTCAAGGAAAAGAGGGCGTTGCAGGCGGGTAGCGAGAAAGACCGAGGTTGCCAGCTCTCGGCTGGCCAGATAGCCGGCACTGCCGAGAGCGGCAACGGTTGCATCAACAGAGTCAAGCACAAGCGACGACCGGTCTCAGCGCGCCAGTGCGGCAGCGACCGCACGTTTTGCCATGACTTTGACCATCGACGCCCGATACTCGGCACTGCCGTGCAAGTCGGCGTTCATGTCGGCCTCGGACACCGTCAGCGCGTCGAGCGCGTCGGGCGTGAACGACTTGGCCAACGCGGCTTCGGCTTCCTGCCAGCGATACGCGGCAGACTTGGCGCCGGTCACGCCGACTCGCGGTCCACTGCTGCTGTTGCTGACCATCACGCCAACCAGCGCAAACCGGGAAGCGGGCTGCTTGAACTTAACGTAGGCGGCCTTGTCGACGATCGGGAACGAGATTTTGGTAATCAGTTCGCCGGGCTCGAGGGCCGTCTCGTACAGACCCAGGAAGAAGTCGTCGCCCACCAGCGTGCGCTTGTCGGTATGGATGGTGGCGCCCAGGCCAAGCACGGCCGCCGGATAGCAGGCTGCCGGATCGGCATTGGCCAGCGCACCGCCCATCGTGCCCATGTTGCGCACCATCTGGTCGCCAATGCCGGCCGCCATTTCGGCCAGCGCCGGGATGGCTTTGCGCACATCGGCCGACAACGCAACCTCGGCATGGGTGCTCATCGCGCCCACGGTCAGGGTTGAGCCATCGACCTTGATACCGCGCAGGTCGGCGATGCCGCCCAGGTCGATCAGTGTGCTGGCCGAAGCCAGTCGCAGCCGCATCGATTGCACCAGGCTCTGGCCGCCGGCCAAATACCGGGTGTCCTCGTTGCTGGCGCCACGCGCATCCTGTGCGCTTGAGGGTTTCAGGTAGCTGAATTCATACATGTTCTGGATTCCTGGAAAAGTTGCTCAAGCCTGGCTCTGGAGTGCCTTCCAGACCTTCGGGGCGGTTGCGGGCATGGGAATGTCTTTGACGCCAATGGCATCGGTGACGGCGTTGATGAACGCCGGCGGCGAACCGATGGCCCCGGCCTCGCCGCAACCCTTGACCCCCAGTGGATTATGGGTGCAAGCGGTGACGGTGGTGTCCACGACAAAGGATGGGAAGTTATCGGCCCGCGGCATTGCATAGTCGAGATACGAACCCGTCAGCAATTGACCGGTTTGCGGATCGTAGGTGCATTGTTCAAGCATGGCCTGACCCAGGCCTTGCGCCAGACCGCCATGCACCTGACCTTCGACAATCATCGGGTTGACGATGTTGCCGAAGTCGTCGACCGCGACGAACTGCATCACCTTGGAGGTACCGGTTTCCGGGTCTATTTCGACCTCGCAAATATAGGTGCCGGCCGGGTAGGTGAAGTTGGTCGGATCGTAGAACGCATTTTCGTTCAGACCTGGTTCGAGCGTTTCGAGCGGATAGTTGTGGGGCACATAGGCGCTCAGCGCAATTTCGCCGAAGGCCAGCTTTTTGTCGGTACCCGACACCCGGAACTCGCCATCGACGAATTCAATGTCATCGACGCCGGCTTCAAGCATGTGCGCGGCAATCTTGCGGCCTTTTTCGATGATTTTATCGACCGCCTTGACGATGGCCGAACCACCGACCGACAGCGAACGGCTGCCGTAGGTGCCCATGCCGAAGGGCACGCGGCCGGTATCGCCGTGGACGATTTCGACGTTTTCCACCGGAATGCCCAGTTGGCCGGCCACCACTTGTGCAAACGTGGTTTCGTGGCCCTGGCCATGGCTGTGCGAGCCGGTAAATACCGTCACGGTGCCGGTCGGGTGGACCCGAACCTCACCGGCCTCGAACAGACCGGCGCGAGCGCCGAGGGCGCCGGCGATGTTGGACGGAGCCAGACCGCAGGCCTCGATGTAGCAGGAGTAGCCCAGGCCAAGCTTCTTGCCACGCTTGGCGGCCGCATCGCGACGGGCGGGGAAGTTGGCAACGTCGGCCAGTTGCAGAGCCTTGTCGAGCGAGGCCGAGTAGTTGCCGACATCATAGGTGAGTCCGACCGGAGTGGCGTAGGGGAACTCGGTGACGAAATTGCGCCGCCGGATATCGGCCGGGTCGAGTTTCATTTCGCGCGCGCACTGCTCGACCAGCCGTTCGACCACATAGGTGGCTTCCGGGCGACCGGCGCCGCGATAGGCATCGACCGGCGAGGTGTTGGTGAACACCGCCTTCACTTCGCAATAGATCGCCGGTGTCTTGTACTGACCGGCCAGCAGGGTCGCGTACAGAATGGTCGGCACCGATGAGGCGAAGGTGGACAGATAGGCGCCCATGTTGGCGGTGGTCTTGACCCGCATGCCCAGGAACGTGCCGTCCTTGTCCATCGCCATTTCGGCTGTGGTGACATGGTCGCGGCCGTGGGCGTCGCTCAGGAAGGCTTCGCTGCGATCGGCGGTCCATTTGATGGGCCGGCCGACTCGTTTGGAGGCCCAGACCAGCGCGGTTTCTTCGGCGTAGAGGAAAATCTTGGAGCCGAAACCGCCGCCCACATCGGGCGCAATGACGCGCATCTTCGATTCGGGAATGCCGAGTACGAAGGCGCACATCAGCAGTCGCTCGACGTGCGGGTTCTGGTTGGCCACATACAGCGTGTAGCTGTCGTCGTGGCGGGTCCAGCTTGCGTTGGCCGCGCGCGGCTCCATTGCGTTGGGAACCAGCCGGTTGTTGACCAGATCGAGCCGGGTGACATGGGCCGCCTTGGCAAATGCCGCGTCGGTGGCGTCCTTGTCGCCGTGACCCCAGTCGTAGCAGACGTTGCCGGGTACGTCGTCGTGCACGCTGGCCGCTTGCTGATCGGCAGTGCCGGTGTCAATGACCGGGTCGAGGGGTTCGTAGTCGACTTCGATCAACTCGGACGCATCGCGGGCCTGACCGGCCGTTTCGGCGACGATGAGCGCAACCTGATCACCGACATAGCGCACCTTGTCGATGGCCAGCACCGGGTGGGGCGGCTCGTTCATCGGCGTGCCGTCTTTGCTGTGAATCAGCCAGCCGCAGGGCAGGCCTTGCACATTGGCGGCCGCCAGGTCGGCACCGACGATGATGTCGATGACACCAGGCGCGGCGCGCGCTGCGGTCAGGTCGATGTTCTTGATTCTGGCGTGCGCGTGGGGTGAGCGCAGAAAGTGACCATAACTCTGGCCCGGCAGCACGATATCGTCGGTGTATTGTCCGGCGCCTGTCAGGAAGCGTTCGTCTTCCCGGCGCAGGACAGATTTGCCAATCGGTGAATTGGACATATCCGTCATGTGTGTCTCCGTACGTCGTTATTTTCAGGACTTCAAGCGGCTTCTGATACCTGCTGAATGGCGCGCACGATGTTGTGATAGCCGGTGCAGCGGCAGATATTGCCTTCAAGCGCTTCCCGGATCTGCTCCTCGTCGGGCTTGGGGTTGTCATCGAGCAGGGAAATTG
>CAXBNM010000155.1:0-10741 GCA_963976885.1 uncultured Burkholderiaceae bacterium | reverse complement strand
CGGCATGCTCACGCCAGACGCTGGTGCGTTCAAGCCATTCTTCAATCGGCAACACCACATCGCTGCCGGCCGGAATGTCGGCCGCGTCGCCATCGAAGGTCACCCAGGTGTCTTGCACAACCGTGCTTGTATTAATCAACGTGCTCATATACCGCCTCCTTGAAGGGTTCGATGCCCAGCCGGTTGACCGTGCTCACAAAGCGCTCGTCGGGGCCGGTGCGCACTTGCAGGTAAAACCGGATGAGTCGTTCAATTGCGTCGGGAACGTCGTCTTCGCTGAAGGACGGTCCGATGATCTTGCCGATCGAGGCGTTGCGTCCTTGCAGCCCGCCAATCGAGATCTGGTAGAACGAATCGCCTTTCTTGTCCACGCCGAGAATGCCGATGTGGCCAATGTGGTGGTGACCGCAGGAGTTCATGCAGCCCGAGATGTTCAGTTCAAGTTCGCCGATGCTGAACAATTCGTCGAGGTCTTCGAACATCTCCTGTACCGCCATCGCAATCGGAATCGAGCGGGCGTTGGCGAGTTGGCAGAAGTCGCCACCCGGGCAGGCAATGATGTCGGTCAGCAGGCCGATGTTCGGCGTCGCCAGACCGACGCTCTTGAGCCGTAGATACAACTCGCGCAACTGATCAAAGCGCACATCGGGCAGCACCAGATTCTGGTGATGGGTGACGCGTATCTCGCCAAAGCCAGCCCATTCCGATGCATCGGCAACCAGCCGCATCTGTTCGGCCGTGCAGTCGCCGGGCGGCAGACGGCCGTTTTTCAGGGAAATGGAAACCGCGGTGTAGCCGGCGCTCTTGTGGGCATGACGGCTGCGCGCCAGCCAAC
This sequence comes from uncultured Burkholderiaceae bacterium, assembly GCA_963976885.1. Taxonomy (GTDB): domain Bacteria; phylum Pseudomonadota; class Gammaproteobacteria; order Burkholderiales; family Burkholderiaceae_E; genus JAUIAI01. The sequence continues at coordinate 9,906 of CAXBNM010000155.1, read as the reverse complement.
GCCTGAAGGCCGGATCGGCCGCGCCTTCGGTGGCCAGCCTCGCTTCCATGGCCGCAACCTCATCGGCGCTGAAGGGCTGGCGCGGCGGGTCGGCAAAGTGCGCCTGCATTGCGTGCAGGTTGATGTCGTCCACCAGACCCGGTCCGCTGGGCGTGCCGCGTTCGGCATCGTCAAGCATGGCGGTGAATTCATCGTCGGCCTGGCGGGCGAATTCGTCGGCGCCCAGCGCGCGCACCAGAATCTTGATGCGGGCCTTGTACAGATTGTCGCGGCGGCCGTGACGGTTGTAGACGCGCAGGATGGCTTCGAGGTAATTGAGCAACTGCGCGGCCGGCAAGGCCTGCCGGATGCGCGAGCCGATGACCGGTGTCCGTCCGAGTCCGCCGCCAACATAAACGTCGAAGGCAATGGCGCCGGCGGCGTCGTGCACCAGTTCCAGGCCGATGTCGTGTACCTGCACTGCGGCGCGGTCTTCGCCGGCGGCCGAGATCGCAATCTTGAACTTGCGCGGCAGAAAGGCAAATTCCGGATGCAGTGATGACCACTGGCGAATCAGTTCGGCATACGGTCTGGGGTCGGCGATTTCATCGGCGGCCACACCGGCAAACTGATCGGTGGTGGTGTTGCGAATGCAGTTGCCACTGGTTTGAATGGCATGCATTTCCACCCGGGCGAGGTCGGCCAGAATATCGGGCACACGCTCCAGCTTGGGGCCGTTCAGTTGCAGATTCTGGCGCGTACTGAAGTGGCCATAACCTTCATCATAGGTTTCGGTAATTTGCGCCAGCGCCCGCAACTGATTGGCCGACAACACGCCATACGGAATGGCGATGCGCAACATCGGTGCATGGCGCTGGATATACAGCCCGTTTTGCAGGCGTAATGGCTTGAAAGCGTCTTCGCTCAGCTCGCCCGCCAGGTAACGGCGGGTCTGATCTCGGAACTGTTCAACGCGAGCCTGAACAAAGCTCTCGTCGAAGGTGTCGTATCGGTACATGCGGGCAATTCACGGCAATGATCGGATACGAACCATAGTCCGCAGGCGTGGCCAATCCAACGACCGAGTAGTGCTTAGCTGATAACGGCAGGGTATGAGTGGCCCGTTATCATCGGTTTTTCGCCGCCGTACCGGAGTTGGCTTTGAACACTACCGTTTCACCCGTCACGCCGTCACGCGTGGCGCACCTGTTTTTCTGTCACGGGGCGCGCGAGCCGGGCTGGCGTGCGCCATTTGACGCGATTGTTGCCCGCTTCGGGCGGGCCCGGCCGCAAGAACCGGTGGCGCTGGGTTTTCTCGAATTGATGGAGCCTGATTTCGAGACCGCACTTGCCGGCCTGATCACCCCTGATGTGGCGCTGGTTCGGGTTGTGCCCTTGTTTCTGGCGCCCGGTCGGCACACGCGCCGTGATCTGCCGGCGCTGATCGAGGCGGCGCGCCAGCGCTGGCCGGCCGTGCGCTTTGAAGCGATGCCGACTCTGCTGGAAAATCCGGCGGTGCTTGAGGCCATACTGGCCTCGTCACTGCCCGCCGATGCTGCTGAACCGACCCGGTAAGGGTCATTGGATTGCAACGACTACCACCATGACAACGACACCACTGCAACTGCCCCCGCTGGGTCTGGGGACCTGGATGATGGGCGAATCGCCGCGCCTGGCCGCGCAGGAAATCAAGGCCTTGCAGGCCGGCCTTGATGCCGGCGCCCGGCTGATTGATACCGCCGAAATGTATGGTGACGGCCAGGCCGAAATCATTACCGGCAAGGCCATTGCCGGTCGCCGCGACGATGTGTTGCTGATTTCCAAGGTGTTGCCCTCCAATGCTGCCTTTGCCGATGTGCTTGCTGCCTGCGATCGCTCGCGTCAGCGCCTTGGTGTCGATTGCATCGATCTGTATTTGCTGCACTGGCCTTCGTCGGTGCCGATGGCTGAAACCATCGAGGCCTTTCGCGAGTTGCAGCAGCGCGGCCGGATCGGCGCCTGGGGCGTGTCGAATTTCGATACCGCGGCAATGCGCGAGTTGCTCGCGCAGCCCGGAGCTGAGCAATGCGCGGCCAACCAGGTCTACTATTCACTCGGTGAGCGCGGCGTCGAGTTTGATTTGTTGCCGCTGCACGCGCAGCATGACATTGCCACCATTGCTTATTGCCCGCTCGACCAGGGTGACCTGGCCACGCACCCCGATCTGTTGCCGCTGGCCGCACGCCATCAGGCCAACTGCGCGCAGATTGCGCTGGCCTGGTTGCGCCAGCGCGGCGCGCTGGCGATTCCGAAGTCCGCGCATGCCAGCCGCGTGCTGGAAAACCTTGATTCTTTGCGTATCGAACTGAGCGCCGATGATCTGGCCGAACTCGACGCCGCCTTCGCGCCGCCGCGCCGCGCAAGCCGATTGAAAATCGTCTGAGCCGGCTCTACAGGAATTGCACCGTTGAATCTCCAGCAATTGCGCTATCTGCGCGAAATCGTTCGCTCCGATCTGAACCTGACCCGCGCTTCGGAGCGCCTGCATACCTCGCAACCTGGCATCAGTCGACGCATTCTCGAACTGGAAGCCGAACTTGGCGTCGATATCTTTGTGCGCAAGGGCCGACGTCTGGTGGCGCTGACCGAGGCGGGGGAAACCGCGCTTAAACTGGCCAGTGAAGCGCTGGATCGGGTGGAGAATCTGCAGCGTATTGCCACCGACCACGACGACGAGCAAGCTGGTGAACTGACGATTGCCACCACGCACACCCAGGCACGCTACACCTTGCCGCCCATCATCATGGCGTTTCGTGAGCGCTACCCCAATGTGAGTGTGATTCTCAAGCAGAGTGATCCGGTGCAAGCGTCACGACGCACGCTTGATGGTGAAGCGGATCTGGCGATGGCGACCGAGGTGGTGGCCAATATCGACGGTTTGCAGGCCTGGCCCTTCATGCAATGGTCGCATGTGGCGTTGATGCCGCCAGAGCATCCCTTGGCCGAGAACGCGATGATGAGCCTCGATTTGCTTGCTCAATACCCGCTGCTCACTTATGACGCAGCATTCGCCGGCCGCACCTCGATCGATCGCGTGTTCGCCGAACATCACCTGGAGCCAAACGTTGCGATGGCCGCGCTCGACGCGGATGTGATCAAAACCTATGTGCGGCTCGGTCTCGGCGTGGGCCTGGTGGCCAGCGTTGCCTATGAAGCCAGCGCCGACAGTCCGCTTGTGGCTCGCGACTGCGGCCATCTGTTCGGACACAAGACCAGTTATGTTGCAGTGCGGATAGGCACGGCCCGGCGTAAATTCGTACGCGACTTCATTCGCTTGCTTGTCCCCGAATTCGGGGACTGAAAGGGGCGAGGGCGGCGGTTGTTAGGAAATTCCAATGAGTTCTGCCACACTGATGGCACAGACCGTGCATAGGCGTCCGTGGTGATCCGAGTAGTGCACCAGCCGGGCGCACTATAGAAGAACACCAAACATAAGGAGAAACGCTATGTCCGATACTTATCTCGTCGGCTACGACGGATCCAAATCTGCCAAGCGCGCCGTTGATTTTGCTGCCGCGCGTGCCAATCAGGCAGGAGCCACCATTCATATAGTCAACATTCTTGAGTGGTCCCCTTACAGCTTTTACTCAGCGGAAGAACTGGCGCAGCGCAAGAAGGCACGCACCAACGAAGTCAAGCGCGCGCGAGAAGTGGTTGATCCGGTGGTCGCAGAGCTTGTTGGTCGTGGGCTGACGGTGACGAGTGATGTGCAGCACGGGCACCCTGCCGAATTGCTGTGCAAGATTGCCTCTCAGGTCGATGCGACGCAAATCGTGATCGGCCGCAGTGGTGACGGCGTACTGGCGCAGCGCTTGCTGGGCAGTCTCGCCATTTCGCTGGCTCAGGTGGCCCCGGTGCCGCTGACCATCGTGCCCTGACACTGGCCTCAGTGTCGACCGCCCTACGGGCACACACTATTAAAAATTCCGGAGAACCTCTGATGTTACGCAAGCTTTTGCTCGGCGCTGCCAGCGTGCCACTCATGTCAGCCACGGCTGTCGCCCAGGACAGCGGCATCGACAAGGCGATTGCCGACGCCGTCGCCCCGTTTGTCAATCCGATCGTCAATACCGTGTTCTATTCCGTGCCCCTTGGCGGCACACAGTTTCCGCTTATTGTCGGTTGGCTGGTCATTGCGGCCCTCGTCTTCACCGTCTATTTCGGCTTCATTCAATTTCGGGGCTTCAAACACTCGATCGAACTGGTGCGCGGGGATTATCTCGATCCCAAAGACGCCGGTGAGGTGACGCCGTTTCAGGCGCTCGCCACTGCGTTGTCCGGCACGGTCGGCCTGGGCAATATCGCCGGGGTGGGGGTGGCGGTCTATCTTGGTGGGCCAGGCGCAACCTTCTGGATGATTCTGGCCGGCTTGCTCGGTATGGCCTCCAAGTTCACCGAATGTATTCTTGGTGTGCACTACCGTAACGAATACCCGGACGGAACGGTGTCGGGCGGTCCGATGTACTACCTGTCCAAGGGTCTGTCCGAGAAGGGCAAGGCAGGGCTGGGCAAGTTTCTGGCCATCTTCTTCTCGATCTGTGCCATTGGCGGTGCGTTGGGCGGGGGCAATATGTTCCAGGCCAACCAGTCCTTTGCGCAGATCTCGGCCATCATCCCGTTCTTTGAGGGCAAGGGCTGGTTGTTCGGTCTGATCATGGCCAGCATTGTCGGCTTCGTGATCATCGGCGGTATCAAATCCATCGCGCGCGTTACCGAGAAAATCGTGCCGGCCATGGCCGCGCTTTACGTGGGTGCGGCGCTGATCATCATTCTGATCAACTACGACAAGATTGGCGCTGCGTTCTCGGCCATTATCGATGGGGCTTTTGCACCGACGGCGGTTGCCGGTGGTGTGGTTGGCGCACTGATTCAGGGCTTCAAGCGAGCCGCCTTCTCGAACGAGGCCGGCATTGGTTCTGCTTCCATTGCTCACGCCGCGGTACAGACCAAGCATCCGGTTACCGAAGGCTATGTGGCCTTGCTTGAGCCTTTCATCGATACCGTCGTCATCTGCACGATGACCTCGCTGGTCATCATCATCACCGGCGTATGGGTGCCCGACAGCGGCGTCACAGGTATTGCCCTGACGGCGGCCGGCTTCAACGCAAGCTTCTCGGGCTTCGGGTATGTGCTCGCCGTCGCTGCGGTGTTGTTTGCCTTCTCGACGATGATCTCCTGGTCTTACTACGGCCTCAAGGCCTGGACCTACATGTTTGGCGAGGGCAAGATCAAGGAGCTGATCTTCAAGTTCATCTTCTGCGTGTTCGTGGTCATCGGTGCGTCAATGAACCTCGGCCCCGTGATCGACTTCTCCGATGCGATGATCTTCGCGATGGCTATTGCCAACATCATCGGTTTGTACATGCTGATGGGCAAGGTCAAGGAGTTGTTGCGTGACTATCAGCAGAAATTGAAAAGCGGCGAGATCGCAAAGGTCGCCAAATGACCTGATTGGCACGTACGATAGGCCTGCGTAGCACAACAACAAGGAGACAACTATGCGCAGTGTCCAATCGCAACGACTGATTGATCTGACTGACACCTTGCCGGCCGACGCCTCCCCCGCATTACGGGAGAGGCGTCGGTTCATGCGTCAGGCCGGGCTGGCGGCATTTGCTGCCAGTGCGACGGCCGATGTGTTTGCTCAGAATATTGACCGTTATTCACCTGGCGCACCGCCGGTGCGCTACCCCGAACCCGATGTGATTTCACTGGACCCCCGCTTCAAGGCCAAGCTGGGCAACTCGCCGATTCTGCGCTTGCATCGCGGCACCTTGTGGGCCGAAGGGCCGGCCTGGAATGGCGTGGGCAAGTATCTGGTCTGGAGCGACATTCCCAACGATGAATGTCTGCGCTGGTCCGAAGAAGACGGCCGGGTCGGGCGGCGGTTCCGCTACCCGTCGGGCAACTCCAACGGCAATACCTTTGACTGGCAGGGTCGTCAGATAGCGTTTTGTCACGGCACGCGCCGGGTCATTCGCTACGAGTACGACGGCTCGGTCACGGTGCTGGCCGACAAGTTCGAGGGCAAGGAATTCAATGCCCCGAATGATGGCGCGGTGCACCCGGACGGCTGGCTGTTGTTTACCGATCCGGGCTATGGCAGCCTGATGGACTATGAAGGCAACCGGCTGCCGGAAAGCGCCAGCAATCCGCAACCGCTGCAAAAAGAGGCCATTTACCGGGTCGACGCGCCCGGCGTGGTGACCAAGGTTGCCGACGAGCCCTACAAACCCAACGGCTTGTGCTTCTCACCCGACTACAAGAAATGCTATGTGGCCGATACCGGCCCTTCGCACTATGGCGACGCCAAAGCCGCCATCTGGGTGTACGACGTTGAGGGCAAATCGCTCAAGAACGGCAAGATCTTCACGAGCACCGAAATGGATGGCAAGTCGGGCTTTGCCGATGGCATTCGGTGCGATGAATCGGGCAATATCTGGGCCGGCATGGGCTGGGTCGGAGATGGCTATGACGGCGTCCATGTCTGGCATCCCGACGGCACCCGAATTGGTCAGATCAAGATGCCGGAAATCATCAGCAACGTCTGTTTCGGGGGTTCCAAGAGGAACCGCTTGTTCATGACCGGCAGTCAGTCGCTGTATGCGGTTTACGTCGAAACCCGCGGCGCCCACATCACCTGAGCGCCGTTTGAGGCAGGTCGCTGCCGGCTGAGCCGCAGCGGCCTGGCGTTGCTGCCCGGTCACTTCCCGGGCCGCAACGCAAACCCTTACACTTACCTCTTTGCGGCATTGCCGCCGCGCGTACAGGAAGAGGTCAGCGATGGATATTTCCGAGCTCAAGCGATTCGTTGAAAAGCGCTGGACAGATGATCTGGTGCCGCGTCTGGTCGATTATGTACGGGTGCCGGCGTTATCGCCTCTGTTCGACCCCAGCTGGGCCGCCCATGGCCATCTCGAGCGGGTAATTCGCGACGCCTGCGCCTGGTGTGAGGCGCAAGGCATCGTCGGCGCGAAATTCGAGATCATTGCGCTGGAAGGGCTGACCCCGTGCCTGTTTTTCGATATTCCTGCCACTGGCGGACTGGGCAACGATGACACCGTGCTCTTTTACGGCCACCTGGACAAGCAGCCCGAAATGGAAGGCTGGCGCGAGGATCTCGGTCCGTGGAAACCGGTCATCGAAAACGGCCGGCTGTTCGGTCGTGGCGCCGCCGACGACGGCTATGCCATTTATGCGGCGCTCACCGTCATCGCCGGGCTGGACCAGCAGGCGGTGCCGCGCTGCCGCTGCGTGGGGTTGATCGAAACCTCCGAAGAGAGCGGCAGTCCTGATCTGCAACCCTATCTGCAGGCGCTGGCCGCACGACTCGGCCAGGTCAAACTGGTCGCTGGGCTCGACAGCGGTTGTGGCAATTATGACCAGCTTTGGGTTACTTCTTCGTTGCGCGGTCTGGTCGGTGGCGTGCTGACCGTTGAAATGCTCACCGAAGGCGTGCATTCGGGTCTGGCCAGTGGCATCGTGCCGTCCTCGTTCCGGATCGCCCGGCAGTTGCTCAGCCGGATTGACGATATGTATACCGGCCGGGTGCAAATCGAAGAGTTGCATGCTGATATTCCCGCCGAGCGCTACGCGCAAGCCGAAGAAGCCGGCCGGATTCTCGGCGATGCGGTCTGGCAGGCGTTTCCCTGGGTCGGCTGCTCGCACGGTGCCGAGCCTGGCATGACGGCTCAGCCCACCACGACGGATCCGCTCGAGGCCATCCTGAACCGCACCTGGCGGCCGGCGCTGTCCGTGACCGGCGCCGCCGGGCTGCCAGCGATTGATGCGGCCGGCAATGTGCTGCGCCCGCGCACCAAACTGAAGCTGAGCATGCGCATTCCGCCAACCATCGACGGTGACATGGCCATGGCGCGGCTCCAGCAGGTTCTGACGGATAATCCCCCCAATAACGCACGGGTGACGTTCACGCCCGATCATGCGGCCAGTGGCTGGAACGCTCCGGCGACCGCGCCCTGGCTGCTCGATTCGCTCGGGCGCGCCTCGCAGCGCAGTTTTGGCAAGCCGGTGGCGTTTATCGGTGAGGGCGGCACCATTCCGTTCATGAACATGCTGGGCGAAACCTTTCCGGACGCCCAGTTTCTGATTACCGGCGTACTCGGTCCTGGCTCCAATGCTCACGGGCCCAATGAGTTTCTGGACATCGAGTGCGCCAAACGACTGACCGAGGCCGTGGCCTGTGTCGTCGCCGACGTTAGATGAGTATTTGATGAAACGCTTTACGCAATCTGCCGGACCCAATCCGATTCCTTTTCATCTGGCCTTTCCAGTGCACGATCTGGCCGGCGCCCGGCAGTTTTATGGTGAACTGCTTGGCTGCGAAGAAGGGCGCAGTGCCGACGACTGGGTCGATTTCAATCTTTTCGGGCATCAGATCGTCGCCCATCTGAGTACCGAGGCGGCTTCGGCCGCTACCTCGCAGGTCGACGGCGATGCGGTGCCGGTGCGCCATTTCGGGGCGGTGCTGCCGATGGCGCAATGGCAGGCGCTGGCCGACCACCTGAGCGCCAACGAGATCCGCTTCGTGATCGAACCACATATTCGTTTTGCCGGCCAACCGGGCGAGCAGGCGACGATGTTTTTCCTGGATCCGTCGGGCAATGCGCTTGAATTCAAGGCGTTTGGCGACCCTTCAGCCTTGTTCGCCCGGTAACCCCCGTCAGGACCGGATTTGTCTGAATCGCATAATCAGCAGCAGCCCAAGGCTGCTGTGACCGGTGACGTGCCGCCTCAGCCTGCGGCGCGGGCTGACGCGCGCGCCAGCGGTTGGCGTCGTTGGGTGCCCGATCCCAAAGACGTCATCAAGCATCCGTGGCTGCAGTGGCTTGGGCCGCGGCTGACCCATCCGCGCCTATGGCATATCAATCGGCGTGGCATTGCCATGGCCGTCTCGATCGGCTTGTTCTTCGGTTTGCTGATTCCCGTGGCGCAGATTCCGCTGGCGGCCATTGCGGCCGTGTTGCTGCGCGCCAATATTCCGGTGGCGGTGTGCAGTACGCTGATTACCAATCCGGTCACCTTCGGACCGATCTACTTTTTCGCCTGGCAGCTGGGCAACCTGATCCTGGGCGAACCGATTTCGGCGGTACCGCCACCTGGGCCGCCGGTGTCGACCGAACTGAGCGAGCTGACCAAGCTCGACATCCCCGATCCCGGTCTGTTTACCTGGTTGGGCGGGCTGTGGCATTCGGTGATCGGTGCCGGCGTGCCGTTGGCGCTCGGCCTGATCGTGCTGGCCACGGTGGCCGGCATGTCGGCCTACATCATTACCTCCTGGGGCTGGCGGCTGCGCACGGCCTGGGTGCGCTATCGACGAACCCGCCGGTTCCGGCAGTTGCGCATGGAGGCCCGGATTTCGCCGGCAACCGTGGCGCGGCGGCTGAGCCAGCAAAGCGAAACGACGCCGGCAGCGCCTCAGGTATCGACCCCGGCATCGCCTCGGCCGGAGCCGGCGCCGCCGCCGGAGTCGCGCTGAGCGACTCGGGCGCGCGGCCAGCTCGACGCTGCGCGCTGGCGGTGCTGAACGCGTCGTCAGACCGGCAAGCGGAGCCGGCGCACTTGTTGCCGCTACTCAATCCCTTGGGCACCGAACCGCGCGGTTTTATCACTGCTTCAGGATGGTCGCAATGGCTTGCGTGAAAACCTGACTGCCCAACGCGATATCGTCATCGCCGGTGTTCTCGGAAAAGTCGTGGCTGACCCCGTCGATACTGGGAATGAACATCATGCCGGCGGGCATGATCCGCGCCAGAAACATCGCGTCATGAACCGCGGCGCTCGGCATTGACTGCCAGGCATCGGGGGCATGCAGGCGGGCCGCCTCGCTCAGATGCCGCTGAAACTGCGCGTCCATCTCGGCCGGGCGAA
>CAXBNM010000154.1:0-10761 GCA_963976885.1 uncultured Burkholderiaceae bacterium | reverse complement strand
GCCAGGTCCATTGCCCGGGTGGCGCGATGCTCGGCCAGGCCCACAATTTCCAGCGCATGTTCGGCTTGCTCGCGGCGCTCGCGCGCCCCCTTGGCGCCACCGGGTTGCCAGAGCCAGGCCTGCCGTTCGGTGACGGCAAGCACATTCTCAAGCACGGTCATTTCGTCGAACAGCTTCAGATCCTGGAAGGTGCGACCGATCCCGGCGTGCGGGATTTTCCAGGCCGGCATGTTCTTGATGCTCTTGCCTTGCCAGAGCACATCGCCCTGCGTGGGCTGCAACTGGCCGGTGATCAGATTGAACAGCGTAGTCTTGCCCGCGCCATTGGGGCCGACCAGTGTGGTGACGATGCCTTCGCGCAAGGCCAGCGTGACATCGCTGACCGCTTTCAGGCCGCCGAAGTTGATCGACAGATTCTGCGTCTGCAGCAGTACGGGAGAGGTGTCGCTCATGACTTCTCCCCGTGACTTTCCTTGAAGCCCCACAGGCCACCGGGTCGGTAAATCATCAGCAAGACCATTGCCAGTCCGTAAATCATTTGTTGAATGGAGCCAATCTCGGTTTGCGGCAGGCCGGGCAGGTAAGTGAGCACGGCCGGCAGCAGCAGCAACAACACGGTGCCCACGACCGGGCCCCACAAGGTGGCGGTGCCGCCGATGATGACCATCGCCATCAGATAGATGGAGGTTTCAAACGTAAAGCTCTCGACGTTGACGAAGCTTACGTAAAACGCATAGAGCGAGCCGGCAATTGCCGCGAGCGCAGATGACACGGCCACGGCCAGCGTTTTGATGATGGCTACGTTCTTGCCAAAGGCCAGCGCCGCAGTTTCGTTGTCGCGGATGGCCTTCAGGCTGCGCCCGAAACTCGAGCGCACCAGTTTGGCAACGATCCAGAGAATCAAGGCAAAGCAGACCAGCGCCAGCGCCAGATAGTGGACTGGTGAGCTCAGCTCAAAGCCGGCAATGCGCGCCGCCGGAATATTGGTGATGCCGCCGATGCCGCCGGTGAACCACTTCCATTCCGAAAAGATCGTCACCGCCAGCATTTGCAGGCCGAGCGAGGCGGCCACGAAATATTCGCCGCGCACCCGCAGGGCCGGCAACGCCAGCGCCAGCGACAGCAATGCACAGACCAGCATGCTGACGCCGGTAGCGGTCAGAAAGTCGGCGCCCATATGAATGGCCATGAAGGCGGCTGTGTAGGCACCGAGACCGAAAAAGGCCGCGTGCGCCATTGAGAAGATACCCGCGTAGCCAAGCACGAAGTTCAGCGTGACCGCGAGAATGGCATTGATACTTACGAGTACCGCCAGGTTTGTCAGATAAGCCAACATGGATCGGGTCTACTTCGTGGTTGCGCGGCCGAGCAGCCCCGCGGGTTTGAAAACAATGAACAGGAACAACATGACAAAGGTGACGGCTTCGCTCCACTGCGGATCGAAATGCCAGATCGCCATGCTTTCGGCCAGACCAATCAGCAAGCCGCCAAGCGCGGCGCCCTTCAGCGAACCAATGCCGCCTACGATGGTCGAGGCCAGGCTGATCAACATGATGTGATGGCCGATGTTCGGATTGATGCCTTGCGTCACCGTGGTGAACACGGCTGCCGGCACCACCAGCGCCGAGCCCAGCGCAAACGCCACCTGGGCCAGGCGGGTCGGCTGCATGCCGAACACCCGGACCAGATCCGGGTTGTCGGACAGGGCGCGCAGTCCGGTGCCAATATGAGAGCCGGCCAGAAACCAGCCCAGCACGGCAAACAGAATGACGGCGGTCAGGATGGCCACACCGGCAATTGGTGCGACCCAGAGTTCAGGCAGCAGTTCGACCGACCGGGACAGATCAACACTGACCGTTTCGAAGCCCCGCCCGAAGACGGTGCCCACCAGGTTCTGAATGATGATCTGGGTGCCGAAGGCGGCGATGAACACCGTAAAGAACGCGCCCTCATGCCGTTGTATGGGCCGGTAGATGAACCGTTCCATGAACAGGCCGAAGGCCACGACGACGACGGTGGCCAGCAACACGGCCGCCAGCCAGTGCCACTGCAGGGCCGAGGTGGCCCACCAGAACAGATAAGCCGCGAGCGTGAACGACGCACCGTGGGCGACGTGGAAGACCCGGGTCGAACCGAAGATCAGGGCGAACCCGACCGCAGTCAGGGCGTAGATCGCCCCGAGCTGCAGGCCATTAACGAAGAGTTGGAGAAAGAGCATGGAAGTGCGTCAGACCTATGTTTTCGAAAGACTTATTCGGCCATCAGCTTTTGTTTGATGATCTTGGTGGTGCCGCCTTCAACCTGGTTCAGTTGCAGCGGTACCGAAACCGTGCCGTCGGCCAGAAAGGTCATGCGACCACCGGCGACGTCGAACGCCTTCATCTCGAGCCGCTTCTTGAGCAGGTTTTCACCCGTGATCGGCTTGCCGTCCTTTTCCAGCGCCTGGGCCAGCGTGGCGAAAACTTTCACCGCGTTGTAGTAGTTGGCGGTATAGGCATTCGGGTCGCTGTTCTTGCGAGCGCGCCAGTCGGCGGCCAGCTTGCGGGTGGTTTCGTCCGCTTCCCAGTCGATGTACTGGGTCGGGAAGATTGCGCCAACTGCTTCGGGCAATTCCAGCACGGCCGGCACCGAGAACGCCGAGTAACTGGCAATCTGCTGCTTCACGCCGTTGTCGCGCAGCTGCTTGATGATCTGCGCCTGCTGGGCGCCGAAGGAGGCGATGAACACGACATCGGGCTTGGCCTGGCGTACTTTGGCGGCGATGCCGGCAAACTGCTGCGAGGCGCGCGGGATCTGCAACGCGGTGACCACTTCACCACCGGCTTTCGGGATGTGCTTTTCAAGTTCGTTCTTGATCGCTTCACCAGCAGGGTCATCAACGAAGATCAGCGCCAGCTTCTTGAAGCCGCGTTCTTTGACAAGATACGGCGCCATGGCCTGAATCTCGTTATTGACCAGTGGAATCACATTCCAGAAGTAATCGCCGAGCTGGGCCAGGTCGGGGCTGATGCCGCCGCCGTTGACCGATACCACTTTGGCCTTGTCGCCAATCGGGGCGAGCGCCTTGGAAACGCCGGTGAAGGCCGACAGCACAAACGGCACGTTCTCCACATTGACCAGCTTGTTCATGGCGACCACGCCTTGTTGCGGTGTTGCCTGGCTGTCTTCGATGACCATCTGCAGCGGCTTGCTGAGCATTTTGTCGGCATTGACGTGCTCGACAGCAATGGCGGCGGCGGTGGAGAACAGGTCGCCGTATTCGGCGTTCGGGCCACTCATCGGCAGATTGGCGCCGATCCGGATGTCCTGGGCGTGGGCGGTGGCGGCCAGGCCAACCGTGGCGGCCAGCATGAGCTTAAGCAGAGATTTCGCTTTCAAGAGGTGCTCCTCGTTAGTTGTTGTAGCGGTTCGTCGCGGTCAGGCCTGTGGCCGACTGCTGTCTGTGACCGACAGCTGTTTTGTTCTGGCGCAAACGAACCGGCGTTAAAAAAATCCTGCGCAAGACTACACCAATGTACGCAGACCGCTTTTCCCGCTCATGGACCCAAACGGTGGGCGCATGGCTGGAGTCACGAACGATGATTCGTTACTGCGACGCGTGTTCATGCTATCGTTTTCATTGAACGGCTTCGGTCATGCAGTTAACCTGATCTGAGCACGAACAATACGACTACTAAAACAGGCGTGTGCCAAGGTGCGCGCTGTCCATTCGGGAGACAAATTCAATGACTTTCACGCGTAGAAAGGTTTTGCAGGGCGCGGGCGGCATCGCCGCAGCTGGGGTACTTGGTAGCGCCGGCATTCGGCCAGCGCATGCGCAGCAAAATCTGCCCAACCTGCCAACCACCATGATCTGGAGTTGTTACGACGTCGGTGCGGCCGGTTATGTCGAGGCGTCGGCGGTTGCTGACGCGATGGGAAAAAAATATGGCACGCGCGTGCGCTTGCTGCCCTCAGGCAGTTCGCAAGGGCGGGTCAAGCCGGTCATCCAGGGACGTGCTTCCCATGGTTGGCTCGCCACTGAGCTGTACTTCGCGGTTGAAGGACTGTACGAATACGCGGCCGGTGATGTCGGCCCGCAGGACTTGCGTACGCTGATGGGGCGAGTCAATTCCCTGTCCATCGCGGTCACCAAAGACAGCGGCATCAACAGCATCGCCGATCTGAAAGGCAAGCCGTTTGCTTATGCTCGCGCCAATACCTCGGTGAACGCCAAAATCGATCCGATTCTCGCCTTCGCGGGCATGACCATCGATGACCTCGATCTGATCGAGTTCCCCGGTTACGGCCAGACCATGAAGGCGCTGGTCGAAGGTCGGGCGGTAGCGGGCGGGTTTGCGCCCTCAAGTTCCGGCCTGCGCGAACTGGAAGCAAGCCCGCAGGGTATTCGCTGGCTCGAACTCGATCCCAATGACAAGGAAGGCTGGGCGCGCGTGCGCAAGGCTGTGCCTTTCGTGGAGCCGTTCAAGGAAACCATCGGCGCCGGGCTGTCCGAAGAAAACGGTGTCTGGATGCTGGGCTATCGCTATCCGATGATCACGGTGCGCGCCGATGCCGCGGCCGATGAGGTTTATGCGGTAACCAAGGCCGTTGTGGAAACCTTCGACATGTACAAGGATGCCAACAAGGTGGCACCGCGGTGGGATCCGAAACTGGCCGGTAAGCCGCCAATGGATGCCGCTTTGCACGAAGGAGCCATTCGTTACTTCAAGGAAATCGGTCTTTGGGAGCCCGACTACCAGACCTGGCAAGAGGGCATGCTGGCCCGCCACGAAGGGCTGCAACAAGCCTGGAACAAAATGCTTGCCGGCGATGCCAAGCTGGCCAGTCTGGGTGCCGATGAGGTCGCCAAGATCTGGATGCCGGTTCGTGCCGAGGTGATCAGCTCACTGTAGTCACCGGCCACGGCCCGGGCGTCTGGTTGTCGCCGGGCAAGCTGGCCGGGGCCGGCAAGTCGGCAGGGGTGCGTAGCTGTCGCCTCTGCCGTCGTTGCCGGCTTGCCGAATTCATCGGTGCCGCCATTTGATGCCGACAACCGGTGCTGCCGAGTCGGCCGTCAGTGGCGCTCGAGTCGGCCTGCTGTCCTGCGGATTCCGCCGCGCCGACCATTGCCCGTCCCGTCAGTTGTTTGCTTATTGCTGACCCGGACTGCCATTTTGTTACCCGTCCGATGCCACTCCCGGTTTCATTCCTTCTGATCAGCCTGCCTTGCGGGAACCCTTCATGACCGATACCAATCCGACCGCCCACACCTCACCGACTCTGCCCGAAGATCCGGAAGCGCGTTCGGTGCGACTCAGTGGCGCCGCTTTCTGGGCCACGCTGGTGCTGACCACGGTCGGTTTGCTGCTGACAATCAACCAGGTGTTCAATCTTGGTCTGGGCGGATACCGGCCGATCAGCACCGCCTACTACTACCTGACGATTGGCGTGTTCGTGGCGATCGGCTTTCTGGCCTTCCCGGCGTGGAAGGGGCAGACAAAGGTGCGCTGGTACGACTGGTTGCTGGCGGTGGCCATTCTTGGACTGTCGATCTGGATTGCCAGTCGGGCGCAATACATTCTTGATCGGGGCTGGAATTTCGAAGCTCCGCTGGGGGCCACGATCATTGCCGGTCTCTATGTGTTGCTGGCGCTCGAGGGGGTACGGCGTACCGGCGAAACCATCTTGTTCGTCATCTGTCTGGTGTTCGGCACCTATCCGCTGTATGCGGGCCATATGCCTGGCTTTCTCTGGGGCATGCAACTCGATCTGAGCGAAACCCTGCGCACCCATGTCTACGGGCTCGAGAGCATCATCGGTATTCCGGTGCAAGTGGTGTCAGACACGTTGATCGGCTTTCTGGCTTTTGGCGTCATTCTTGCAAACACCGGCGGCAGTGACTTTTTCATGAAGTTTGCGTCGGCGCTGATGGGGCGTACCCGTGGCGGACCGGCCAAGGTGGCCATCGTGTCGTCGGGCTTGTTCGGGATGTTGTCGGGCAGCCCGACCTCGAATGTGCTCACCACCGGCACCCTGACCATCCCGACCATGCAGCGTTGCGGTTATCCGCCTGCTTATTCGGCCGCCATTGAAGCCTGCGCGTCGACCGGCGGCTGTCTGATGCCTCCGGTGATGGGGGCGGCCGCCTTCATCATGGCCAGCTTTCTCAATGTGCCCTATGCCGAGGTGATTACCGCGGCGCTGATTCCGGCCCTGTTGTACTACCTGGCGCTGATGCTGCAATCCGATCTGTATGCGGCGCGGCAAGGGCTGCAAGGTCTGGACGCCGACGAAGTGCCGCCGCTGTGGCGCACGCTGGCCCAGGGCTGGTATTACATCGCCGCGCTGGTCGGGCTGACCTACATGCTGCTGGCAATGCGTATTGAATCGACGGCGCCGTTCTGGGTGGCGCTCTTCTTACTGGCCATTGCGGTGGTGCGGGCCCGCAGTACCGGTTTCAATCTGCAGGCCTTCCTGCAACTGGTGGTCAGCGTTGGTCAGGCCGTTGCCCAGTTGATCTGCCTGATTGCCGGCATCGGTCTGATTGTCGGCGCAATGTCGGCCACCGGGGTGGCCAATGCGTTCTCGCGCGAACTCGTACAACTGGCTGGCTCCAATCTGGCCTTGCTGCTGGCCGCTGGCGCGATCACCAGCTTCATTCTCGGCATGGGCATGACTGCGTCGGCCTGTTATATCTTTCTGGCCATTGTGCTGGCGCCGGCACTGGTCAAGGTCGGTATCGATCCGATGGCGGCCCACCTCTACATCTTCTACTGGGGCATTGTTTCGTTCATTACGCCACCGGTGGCGCTGGCGGCCATTGCCGCTGCGTCCATTGCCAAAGCGAGTGCGGTTGAAGTGGCTTTCAAGGCCTTACGGGTCGGGAGCCTGTTGTTGTTGCTGCCGGTTCTGTTTGTGCTGCAACCGGCACTGATCATGCGCGGCGAGGTGCCGATCATCATCGCGTCGATCTTTTCAGCCACGTGTGCGGTTGTGCTGCTGGCCGCCGCCTTTGAAGGCTATATGTGGCGACTGGGACTGCTGCCGCTCTGGGCACGTTTCGGCATCGGGGTTGCCGGGCTGTGCCTGTTCGTGCCTGAACTCATGACCGATGCGCTTGGAGGCGGCCTGGCGGTTGTCGTGTTGCTTGGGGTGTTTGCGACCCGTAAGCGGCAACTGGCCCAGAGCTGATCTGCCTCGGTGGTCTGAAACCCCTTTTCCTGTGGGGCGAGGGGATTGGCGCCAGCGCAGATGCTTGCCCAGACATGCTTTATAAAGCACATAAGGGCGGGCCGATCGGCAGACTCTTCAGTTAGACTTATGCACTTAGCCAGCCGTGCACCAATGCATCAGAATCTGGCGACAAGCTAACTCAGGAGACACTATGCGCAAATCTTTCAAACCCGCTCTGCTGGCGGGTCTTCTCGTAGCCTGTTCTGCAGCGGGTGCCCAGGTAACCCTGGTGACCTCGAGCTGGCTGCCGGCCTCGCATTTGCTGTCGCAGGCGCAGGGTAAATGGTGTGACGACGTCACCAAGGCCACCGAAGGCCGCGTCAAATGCAATATATTGCCCAAGGCGGTAGCTCCAGCCCCGAAAACCTTTGATGCGGTGCGGGACGGCCTGGCCGATCTGTCGCTGAGTGTTCATGGTTACACACCGGGTCGCTATGCACTGACGCAACTGGCTGAGTTTCCGGGTCTGGGCGACTCCGCCATTGCCACCAGTGTTGCCTATCAGCGCGTCTACGAAAAATATCTGGCCAAATTCGACGAGCATCGCGGTCTGCACGTCATCACCATGTTCACGCATGGCCCTGGTGTCATCTTCAACAACAAGAAACCGGTCAAGTCGCTGGCCGACCTCGATGGCATCAAGTTCCGGGTCGGTGGTGGCGTCGTCAACGACATCGGCAAAACGCTTGGCGTGAACATGACGCTCAAGCCGGCGCCGCAATCGTACGAACTGTTGTCATCCGGCGTGGTCGACGGGGTCTGGTTTCCGCATGAATCCATTACCTCGTTCAAGCTTGAAAAGCTGATCAAGTACAGCACCTCCATCCCGGGTGGCCTGTACAACACCAGCTTTGCCTTCGTGATGAACCCGGATACCTGGAATCGCATCTCCAAAAAAGATCAGGACATCATCAACACCATGTCCGGCGAAAAGGCCGCGCGGCTGTTTGGTGAGTTCTGGGACAAGGAAGACACCCGCAGTAAGGCTCAGCAGCAAGTGGTCGGTATTGAGGCCACGATGGCCGACGCCGCGTTTGTCAAAGAGTTCCGCGCGCGCACGGCGCCCATCGAGCAGGCCTGGATCAAGCAGGCTGAAGCCAAGGGCCTGAAAAACGCCGCCGAAGTGCTCAAGGAATTCCGGGCCGAAGCTGGCGTCAAGTAGCAAGCCACCAAGTCTTATCGTTACCTGGGGCCGGAGAAATCCGGCCCTAGTCATATCAAATCCGCTCAGGTATTGCCATGAAGCGAATGGAATTCTGGTTCTCGACGGTTGCCGCCATCGCCTTGTTTGTGATGATGTGGCTGACGGTTGTCGATGTTGTGGGTCGCAAGTTTTTTGAGCACTCGCTGTTTGGCGCTGTCGAACTGACCGAGATATTCATGACGCTGACGATCTTTTTTGCGCTGCCGCTGGCGTCACTGGCCAGCGAGCACATCGTCTTTGACTTGCTCGATCGGGCGCTGCCGGCCGCGGTGTTGCGCTACCAGAAAGCGTTGTCGCAATTGCTCACCGGCCTGATCATGGGCGGCGCCAGTTGGGTCGTGGCCGGCCGGGCGGCGCGCACCGCCGAGTACGGCGATATCACCGCGCAAATCGGCATCGTGCTCTGGCCCTTTCATTATCTGATTGCATTGATGCTGGGCATTGCTGCGGTCATTCATTTGGTGCTTTTTGTACGCGAGCTGCGCGTGCGCCAGGTTGGAGATCTCGCATGACCGCCGGTTTGATTGGCTTTGCCGCCATGTTTGTGCTGATGCTGATGCGCGTGCCGATTGCGATCAGTATGGGGGTAGTTGGTCTGGTCGGCATGGGGCTGGTGCGCTCCTGGCCGGCCGCCATGTCGTCGGCTGCGACCGAGTTCATTGATATTGCCGCCTATACCTTGTCGGTGGTGCCGTTGTTTGTGCTGATGGGCAATTTCGTGACCCGCGCCGGCATGTCGCGCGAGTTGTATCGCGCCGCGTATGCGCTGGTCGGCCATTGGCGCGGCGGCCTGGCCTTGTCCACCATTGTGGCCTGTGCCGGTTTCGGCGCCATCTGCGGCTCGTCGATTGCCACCACCGCCACGATGTCGCGGGTTGCCATGCCCGAGATGAAGCGCTTCAATTACGCGCCCGCGTTTGCCGCCGGATCAATTTGCGCCGGTGCCACCTTGGGGATTCTGATTCCGCCGTCGGTGATCATGGTGATCTACGGCATCATGACCGAACAGAGCATCGGCGCGCTGTTTGCCGCCGGCATCATTCCGGGCCTGCTGGCCACGGCGCTCTACATGGCCGCCTCGGCGTTGATCACCGCCCGTCACCCGTCTTATGGGCCGCCCGGTGATCGGGCCACGCTGCGTGAACGCTTTGGGGCCTTGCGGGCCATCTGGGGTGTGCTGGTGTTGTTTGCGCTGGTCATGGGGGGCATGTACGGCGGCTTTTTTACGCCGACCGAAGCTGCCGGTGTGGGCGCAGCGGGTGGCTTTCTGTTTGCCTTGCTGCGCGGTCAACTCGACCTGACAACGCTGCGCGAAGTGCTGGTTGAATCGGCGCGCACCACCGCAATGCTGTTCACCATCGTGATCGGCGCGTCCATGTTTGCCAACTTCCTGAACTTCACCGCCATGCCCGATGATCTGCGGGCAATGGTGCTGCAGTTCGATCTCCATCCGATCCTTGTCGTGGTGGCGATCTGCGCGGTTTATGTGGTGCTCGGTACGGCGATGGAAAGCCTGTCAATGATGTTGCTGACGGTGCCGATCTTCTTTCCGCTCGTGACCGGGCTTGGTTTTGATCCGATCTGGTTCGGCATCCTGATTGTCTGCGTGATTGAAATCAGTCTGATAACGCCGCCGGTGGGCATGAACATTTTTGTGTTGTCCAGTTCATTGCCCGATGTGCGCACCACCGAAATATGGCGCGGCGTGCTGCCTTTTGTGGGGGCTGATCTTGTGCGTATTGCCATCCTGATTGCGTTCCCCTCGATCACCTTGTTCCTGCCGCAACTGCTGCAGTTGTAGCGGCACATGGGTGCTCGCAAGTCATCAGTCTGTAATCGTTCTTGCCGATAGTTGCGGTTTTGTCGGGCCCGGCCAACGCTCAGAGAAGCGGGGGCGAGCCCGATCGCCATGATTGCCAGGAGAACGCTGATGAATCGATTCAAGCCCGTCATGTCCCGCCGCCGCCTGCTTGCCGGCACGGCGGCCGCTGTTGGCAGTGCCAGTGTGCCGGCATTGCTCAAACCTGCGTTGGCAGCCGGTCAGTCGGCTGCTGTGGTGGCCAGTGACAAGACGCGTCCGGCACTGACCCATGGTCTGCAATTCGGTGACCCCCGACTCAATGAGGCCGGCCGTTACGGATTGGCGCAGTCGGCCGATGTGATCGCCTGGGCGCGCACCGACAAGCTCAGCCGGCTGGATGTGGAGTGGTCGTTGCACGAAAACTTCTCGACGAGCCTGCGTCTGCCGTCATTGCTGCTGCATCCCGCCGACGATCACACCGGCCGTGTCGATCTGACCGGGCTGCCGGCAGGTGAACGCATTTTCGTGCGCATGGTGGCCC
>CAXBNM010000153.1:0-10826 GCA_963976885.1 uncultured Burkholderiaceae bacterium | reverse complement strand
ATCCAGAAGGCCACCACGGCCCGCGGGGTGCAGGTACTGGGCCTGGCCGTCGACTCAGCCACCAAGGTGCGCGAGTTCAACGCCCGCCTGCAGGTGCTCTACCCGCTGCTGGTGCTTGATGGCGCCGGCATCGAGGTGGCTCGTGCATTCGGCAACACCAGTGGCGCCCTGCCTTATACGGTGGTTGTTGACCGTGACGGCCGGATCGTCGATCAGACGCTTGGGCGCATCAAGAAAGACCGCTTGATGCGGGTAATTGAGCGTACCCTCGGCGACGCCTGAGCGACATCAGCCTATTGAGTTAGCGCAAGATAACCGAAGTTAGGTTGTGTCAGATCAGCGTCAATCATTCAGAGAACACTGGACAGACCAGCAAAGTACGCAGAACATTGCCCCTTCTGCTGCGAAATTGCCGGCAATATGACAAAATCAGTATGGGTCATTCATGGCCCGAACCTAAATCTCCTCGGGACCCGAGAACCAGGTATTTACGGCAGCGTGACACTGGCGCAGATCAATGCGGCGCTGGTGGCTCATGCCGTCGGTCGCAAGTTCAAGCTGCAGACCTACCAGAGCAACCATGAAGGCGGCATCGTCGAATTGTTGCACCGGGCTCGCGAGGAAGACGTCGGATTCATCATCATCAATCCGGCGGCGTATTCACACACCAGTATTGCTATCCGGGACGCCCTGGCGGCAGTCAGTATCCCGTTCATCGAAGTACATCTGTCCAACATCCATCAACGTGAAGCGTTTCGCCATCATTCCGTGGTTTCAGCGCTCGCCGTCGGCGTGATCGCCGGTCTCGGTCCGCGCGGTTACCGCCTGGCCCTGGAGCACGCGATCGAGCACCTGACCCAACACGATTGGCCGGACAGTGACAAAGAAGACTGAGCCCTCACGCGCCCAGTCAGGAAAAAGAGAATTCATGGACCTGCGCAAACTCAAAACCCTCATCGACCTCGTTGCAGACTCGAGCATCTCCGAACTGGAGATCACCGAAGGCGAAGGCAAAGTCCGGATCGTCAAGGAAGACAAACGCGCGCCGATGGCTTATCAGACCGCGCCAGTCGCGGTTGCCCAGCCGGCCCCGGCGCCCGCCCCTGCAGCTCCGGTCGCAGCCCCGCCCAACGAGCCGGCGGCCCACGGCAATTCGGTCAAATCGCCAATGGTCGGCACCTTCTACCGTGCCCCCAACCCGGAAGCGGCCAACTTTGTCGAAACCGGCAGCAAGGTCAAGGCTGGCGATACCTTGTGCATCATCGAAGCGATGAAGTTGCTCAATGAAATCGAAGCAGACCAAAGCGGCACCGTAACGGCGATTCTGGTCGAAAACGGCCAGCCCGTTGAATTCGGTCAGCCCTTGTTCGTGATCGAGTAAGCTGCTGCCATGTTTGACAAAATCCTGATTGCCAATCGCGGCGAAATCGCGCTGCGCATTCAACGCGCCTGCCGCGAGATGGGCATCAAAACGGTAGTCGTGCACTCACAGGCCGACACCGAAGCCAAATACGTGAAGCTGGCCGATGAGTCGGTCTGTATTGGTCCGCCGGTCTCGCGTGAGAGCTATCTAAACGTCCCGGCCATCATCAGCGCCGCCGAAGTGACCGATGCCGCAGCCATTCACCCCGGCTACGGCTTTTTGTCTGAAAACGCCGACTTTGCCGAACGCGTCGAGCGCAGCGGCTTCGTCTTCATTGGCCCGCGCCCCGAAAACATCCGCCTGATGGGCGACAAAGTGTCGGCCAAGGAAGCGATGCGCCAGGCCAAGGTGCCCTGCGTGCCCGGCTCCGAAGGCGCGCTGTCCAACGACCCCCAGGAAGTGATCCGGATTGCCCGCAATGTCGGCTATCCGATCATCATCAAGGCGGCCGGCGGCGGGGGCGGACGCGGCATGCGCGTCGTCCACAACGAAGCGGCGCTGACCAATGCGGTGTCGATGACCAAATCCGAGGCGGAATCAGCCTTCGGCAATGCCGCGGTCTATATGGAGAAATACCTCCAGAACCCGCGCCACGTCGAAATTCAGATTCTGGCCGATGAACACGGTTCGGCCGTCTATCTGGGCGAGCGCGACTGCTCGATGCAGCGGCGCCACCAGAAAGTCGTCGAAGAAGGCCCGGCACCGGGCATTCCACGCAAACTGATCGACAAGATCGGCGAGCGTTGCGTCGAGGCCTGTCGCAAGATCGGCTATCGCGGCGCCGGCACCTTTGAATTCCTGTTCGAAGACAATGAGTTCTACTTCATTGAAATGAACACGCGGGTCCAGGTCGAGCATCCGGTCACCGAACTGATCACCGGCATCGACATCGTGCAGCAGCAGATCCTGATCGCGGCGGGCCAGAAGCTGCCCATGCGCCAGCGTGACATCCAGATCAAGGGCCACGCCATCGAATGCCGGCTCAATGCCGAAGATCCGTTCAAGTTCACGCCGTCGCCCGGCCGCATCACCGCCTGGCATCCGCCCGGCGGCCCGGGCATCCGGGTCGACAGCCACGCCTATGATGGTTATGTGGTGCCGCCCTATTACGATTCGATGATCGGCAAGATCCTCGCCTATGGCGATACCCGCGAGCAAGCCATTGCCCGCATGAAAATTGCCTTGTCGGAGACCGCAGTCGAGGGCATCACGACCAATCTCGATCTGCACCGTGAACTGATGGACGATCCCGGCTTTGCCATTGGCGGCACCTCGATTCATTACCTCGAGGAAATGCTCGCCCAGAGAAAGGGCAAGTGAGCGCGGCGAACGACACGCGGACCTGGTTCGAGTTGAGCTTTGTCGTCGGCCAGGACGAAGCGGATGCGCTCAGCGACGCGCTGCTTGAGGCCGGTGCGCTCAGCGTCGAAGTGCTTGACGATGACGCCGGCACTGCCGCCGAGCAACCGGTATTCGGCGAACCCGACATGCCGGTGGCTCCCATTGGCTGGCGCGCCTCGAAAATGGTCGTGCTCTGCGAAGACGAGGCCGAAGGCCGTGGGCTGATTGCTCAGGCCCTCGCCCAGCAGGATCTGCCCGCCCCGGCCGACGTCCATTGCCGTGCGGTCCCCCATCAAGACTGGGTCAGCCTGACGCAGGCCCAGTTTGAACCAATCAGTATCGGCACCCGGCTCTGGATTACCCCGAGCTGGCATGCTGACGATGCCGCTCAGCAGCCGCCCGACAGCGGCCGCCAGACCATTGTCCTCGACCCGGGCATGGCATTTGGCACCGGCTCGCACCCGACCACCCGGCTCTGCCTGAGCTGGATCGATCAAAACCTGCAAGGCGGCGAGCGCGTCATCGACTATGGCTGCGGCTCAGGCATTCTGGCCATTGCCGCGGCCAAACTCGGCGCCAGCCATGTGCATGGCGTCGATATCGACGATGAGGCGGTGCTGAGCGCGGCTCGCAATGCGGCCAACAACCAGGTCACGCTGACCCTGTCGAGCACCCGTGAGCCGGCGCCGACGCCGGCCCGCATCGTGCTGGCCAACATTCTGGCCAGCCCCCTGAAGGTGCTGGCCCCGGCCCTTGAGGCGCTGGTTGAACCGGGTGGTTATCTGGTGCTGGCCGGGCTGCTCGACGATCAGGTTGCCGAAGTCGCCAGCTGCTACCGGCTGATTGACATGAAGGCCTGGCGCAGCGAAGAAGGCTGGACTTGTCTGGCCGGACAACGCCCAGACAACCCGACAATCTGATCACGGCCGGCGGCCACAGATCGTGGCCGCTAACTGGTGTACCCTTTTGGCCTGAATTCGGGTGCGCCTGGACTGGCTCCGGCCATTGCCGAGCCATCCCGGCCTAACCGACCCGGCTCCAATGAACCAGCCTCTCTGACCCGTCCATGGCACTGGCAACTACCTGTCCGGCCTGTAGCACCAGCTTCAAGGTCAATCCCGAGCAGCTCAAACTCCGTCGCGGTCTGGTTCGCTGCGGTAAGTGCGAACACGTCTTCTCCGGGGTCGAGTATCTGCGCTATGTCAGTGACTCCCAGACCGAAGCCGACCTCAACCCTCCGGACACGGGCGGCGATCGCCGCAAAGGCGACCGGCGCGAAAGCTTTCGCCCGCCGTTCGAGGACGACACCAGTTCCACCGATGAGCTGAAAACCGCGTTCTTTCTGCCCGACTCCGAATTGCTCGACGAGCGCGACGCCGCCGCTGTGGCAACGCCGGCCGATGCTGCCAGCCCAACGGGGGCCACACCGGCTGGCGACGCCACGAAGCAGCCCGCCAATCAGGCTACGAGTCAGACCACAGAGCCGACCACGGACAGCGCCGCCGGACCCAGCGCGGCCGCAGCAAGCGCTGATGCCGACGTCGCCCCTCCCGCCACAAGCGCGGATGGAAAACCCGCCACCGACGCCGAGACTACACCGCCAACCGCCGCCCCGAGTGCCCAGGACGAACACTCAGACCGCAGTCGCAACGCCGGCCAATCGACGCCCACCGCCGCCAGGTCGGACCCGCAGGATGCGACCGACGCGGCGGCACCGACCGGCCCTGAATCGGCGGGTGCTGCCAACCCCAAACCCGCGGCACCACCAGCCCCGACCGATGAGGCCAGCAGCCCTCCAGCCCGGAGCGACACGGAAGCGCGCGAGCCCGGCCGGATACGACCAGCCATGCCCCGGGTCAGCAAGCCGGTCGTGACGACGCCGCTGACGCAAAGTCCGCGCGGCGCCAATGGCGGCAAGCCGAGTCGCGACGATACGAACTGGGTCAAGGCTCCGGTATGGCCCAGCATTGACGAACATTTCGACGAGCCCGATATCGAGGAGCCGGACAGCGCTCCCGGCCCGAATTCGCCAACCTGGCCCGCGAGCACCAAGCGCGCATCGCCCCCGATGCGTCCGGTCGCCACGGGTGTGGCCGGCAGCGATGAAGATGCGATCGATTTCTTCGGCCAGACCTCCAAGCCGGCGATCGACTTCGATCTGCCTTCACGGCGCGCATGGTTGATCGCCGTGGCGCTGGGTCTGCTGCTGATCGTGCAACTGGCGCTTGGCAACCGCGATGTGCTCGCCTCACGTTTTCCGACTCTGGCAACACCACTGGGTGTGCTGGGCAAACCGTTCGGGCTGACCGTGCAACTGCCCATGAGCGGCGAGAACATCAAGATTGCTTCCTTCGATCTGGTCACCGCGTCAGCGCGCGAGCCCGACGCCAGTTATGTCATGAACCTGTTGATGCGCAACAAAGCGCAGTACGCGGTTCGCTGGCCGGCGATTGAGCTCACCTTGCTGGATGACACCGGCGGCATTCTGGTGCGCAAGGTCTTGCTTGCCGACCAATACGTTCCCGACCAACTCTCGCTCGCACGCGGCCTGGGCGCCAGCAGCGAGCAGCCCATTCGGGTTGGCTTGAAGTCGCACACCAGTGCGCCGGTCGGGTATTCGGTATCCCTGTTCTATCCCTGAAACGGAGAAATTCTTGAGTCAGTCGTCTTCCTTTGAAGCGGGCGTGTCACGCGCCCGTCCCGCCCGCGTTCTGGTTAGTGGTTCTGTCGCCTTCGACACCATCATGGTGTTTGATGGTCACTTCAAGGACCACATCCTGCCCGACCAGGTACACATGTTGAACGTGTCCTTTCTGACCCCGCGCCTAAAGCGCGAGTTCGGCGGTTGTGCAGCCAATATCGCGTTCAACCTCGTTGGATTGGGCGGCCAGGCCACCATTCTGGCGACGGTTGGCCATGACGGCGACGGCTACCTGACCCGCCTGACGGAGATGAACATCGACACCGCAGCCATCAAGCGGATCGATAGCGAATTCACCGCGCAAGCCTTCATCACCACTGACCTGGCCGACAATCAGATCGTCGCGTTTCACCCCGGTGCGATGTCAATGGCCCATGAAGTCTCCGCCGTCGCGGCGGCCGGTCATAACGGCGAAACGCCGGCGCAATGCATGGCAATTGTTGGCCCGAATGGCAAGCAAGCCATGATTGATCATGCCGCCGAGTGTGCCGGCGCAGGCATGCCCTTCATATTCGATCCGGGCCAGGGTCTGCCGATGTTCGATGGTGCCGAGTTGCGTACCCTGATCGAACAGGCCAACGCCGTGACCGTGAACGATTACGAAGCCAAGCTGATGATCGAGCGTACCGGTTGGTCGGCAGAAGAAATCGCCAGTCGTGTCGAAGCCCTGATCGTGACCCGCGGCGGCTCCGGCTCGGAGTTGTACACCGGCGGCGAAATGACTCAGGTTGACGCAGCGGCCATCAGCAAAGCGGTCGATCCGACCGGTTGCGGTGACGCTTACCGTGGTGGCTTGCTGTACGGTCTGTCACGCGGCTGGAGCTGGCTCGACAGCACCCGGCTGGGCAGCGTCATGGGCGCCATCAAGATCGAGCAGCAAGGCCCGCAGAATC
Source organism: uncultured Burkholderiaceae bacterium (assembly GCA_963976885.1). Lineage (GTDB taxonomy): Bacteria > Pseudomonadota > Gammaproteobacteria > Burkholderiales > Burkholderiaceae_E > JAUIAI01. The sequence goes on along the minus strand of CAXBNM010000153.1, from coordinate 4,468 downwards.
ATCGTGTCGATCGCAGCGACATTGCGGCTCGTTACGAGAAAGCGTTCGGCAGCAAGCCCTGGTAAGACGGTTCACGCGCCGCGAGAGCGGCGCGGCGCATCGGCCAGTGCGCACAGCGCGGCCTGGCCAGCCAACCCGCTCAGGCGGGTGGCAATCAGATCGGGGGCTGATCAGCCGAAATGCCGATCAAGCCCGATCATCATCACCCGATCAGGAAACGCCCGATCGAATTCTGGATGAACGCCAGAATGACCTGCAAACCAATAATAAGAACCAGCGGCGACAGATCAACCCCCCCCACCAGCGGAATCAGACGCCGGATAGGTGCCAGAAACGGGCGTGACAGCGCATCAAGTGTCGGGCCGATGGGTGCGTGCGGATTGACCCATGACAACACCGCATGGGCGATAACGACAATGATCAGCAAAAAGACCGACCATTGCACGAGCCACACCACGGCAGTCAGCACGACCGCACCAAAGACGGGCGCCGCACTGAGACCGGCAAGCATCACGAAAATAATCGCGAGCAGCACCGACACGACCAATGCCGCCATCAGGCTTGACCAGTCGATCTGGTGCGTCACCGGCATGATCCGGCGCAAGGGTTTGACGATCCAGTCAGTCACGGCAATGACAAAATGGCCTATCGGATCACGCGAAGCAATGCCGAGCCAGTGCATATAGGCTCGTAGCAGGCATGCGGTGGCCAGCAACTGGCCCACCGTTTCGAGAAGAAACCACAAGGTATTACCCATGATCGATTGCGATACCGTCCGGATGGTTCAGAGGAAAGTGATTCTTGCATAAAAAAAGCCCCGAACGCTGAGCATCCAGGGCTCTGTCCGTTACGCCAGGCGCGCCGGACATCTGATCGGCCCGCGCGGCGGGCGATCAGTCAACTTACGGCCGGTCCCCGGTGGGGAAAGGCCATGCGGCAGCCAAAGGCTTTTTGGCTGCCGCATTTGCTGCCGAGCTATCTACCGTTTTTTTTTTGCGGTACGAGTAGCTGTCTTGCGTGCTGCCGGCTTGCGCGTCGCTTTTGCAGCCGTCTTGCGGGCGGCCGGTTTGCGCGTAGCTTTCTTGGCCGCTACTTTGCGGGTTGCCTTTTTGGCGGCCGGCTTGCGCGTGGCCTTCTTGGCCGCTACTTTGCGGGTCGCTTTTTTGGCCGCCGGCTTGCGCGTGGCTTTCTTGGCCGCTACCTTGCGAGTTGCCTTTTTGGCGGCCGGCTTACGGGCTACCTTCTTGGCGGCTGTTTTCCGCGTGGTTTTGGTTGCTGCTTTACGCGTCGCCTTCTTGGCCGCTACCTTTTTGGTAGCAACTTTCTTGGTGGCTGCCTTGCGAGTAGCTTTTTTGGCCGCTACTTTTTTGGCTGCACGAACAACACGCTTGGCCGCCGGCTTCTTGGCTGCCGTTTTCTTGGCGGCCGTTTTGCGGGTGGTCGTCTTCTTGGCTGCTACTTTACGGGTAGCAGTTTTCTTGGCGGCCGGTTTGCGGGTTGCTTTCTTTGCTGCAGTCTTGCGGGCCGCCGGCTTGGCGGCCCTTTTCGTGGTCGCCTTGCGGGCGGGTTTCTTAGCCGTAGCCATGACGGGACTCCTTGAAAGATATGGCATTCACGGAAACTCGCTGCGATCGGCCAGCGGCCGAATCCAGCGGGCTATTCATCGGCGCTGCGACGGGCCCGCGAGGCGGGGCAGTCTCAACGCTAATGAATGAGGTTGCAGGCCGGGCGATGCCCGGTGAGCAATGTGGTGAGGTTCTGCGACAGCAACGATGGACACTGGCTACGCGGAGCGGTGTCAAAGTGGGTTGGTGCCGTGGGGTATCCCTCAAATGTCAGTCCTGAGTCATGGTGTAGGGTGGGCCGGTCAGTCCCAGTCCAGAGCGCCGCCGGTTTGATATTCAATCACCCGGGTTTCAAAAAAGTTGCGCTCTTTCTTCAGATCGATCATCTCGCTCATCCAGGGGAAAGGATTTTCTTCCTGGGCAAACATCGGCTCCAGGCCGATTTGCTGGGCGCGACGATTGGCGATGTAGCGCAGGTACGTCTTGAACATCGATGCGTTCAGACCCAGCACGCCACGCGGCATGGTGTCTTCGGCATAGGCATACTCGAGCTCCACGGCCTCATGAAACAAGCCCTTGAGTTCTTCACGGAACTCGGCCGTCCACAGGTGCGGGTTCTCAAGCTTGATGGTGTTGATCAGATCGATGCCGAAGTTGCAATGCATCGATTCATCGCGAAGGATGTACTGATACTGCTCGGCCGCACCGGTCATCTTGTTCTGACGGCCCAGCGCCAGAATCTGCACGAATCCGACGTAAAAGAACAAGCCTTCCATCAGGCAGGCAAACACGATCAGCGAGCGCAGCAGCGACTGATCGGCTTCGGGCGTGCCGGTGACGAAGTTCGGGTCGGTCAGCGTGTCGATGAACGGAATCAGGAATTCATCTTTGTCACGGATCGATTTGATCTCGTGATAGGCGTTGAAGATTTCCGACTCATCCAGCCCCAGCGATTCGGTGATGTACTGATACGCATGGGTGTGGATGGCCTCTTCGAAGGCCTGACGAAGCAGAAACTGACGGCATTCGGGCGCCGTGATGTGCCGGTACGTACCCAGCACGATGTTATTGGCGGCCAGCGAATCGGCGGTGACGAAGAAACCCAGATTGCGCTTGACCAGTCGACGCTCGTCGTCGGTCAGCCCGTTGGGGTTCTTCCAGAGCTCGATGTCGCGGCTCATGTTCACTTCCTGCGGCATCCAGTGGTTCGCGCAGGTGGCCAGGTATTTTTCCCAGGCCCATTTGTATTTGAAGGGCACCAACTGATTGACGTCAGAGGCACCGTTGATGATGCGTTTGTCTTCCGCGCGCACGCGGCTGGTGCTCGGGCTTTGCACACTGGCGGCTTGCTGCTTAGCAGCATTGGCAGCGGCAGGCGTGTCAAAGCTGGCTTGGTGCGTGCTGGCGGCGATGGAGCGATCGGCAGTGCGTTGCACCGGAATCACTTGCGCCGACACGGCGGCGGCCATCGAAGAAGACACCTTGGAGGCTTGTTCACGCGCCGGCACCTCTGCTGCACGAGCAGTGGGAGCTTGCGGGGCGGATGGAGCAGAAGGTGTAAGAGGTTCGTCCCAGGACAGCATGTTTAGATCTCGCTTGAGTACAGGTACTTGGTATTAATCAGGCGGGTAACTGACAACCCACGTTGACCACTTTGTTTAGTGCCACACCTTGCATCACATCGGTGTTCATGAAGAGGTGATGTGATGTTCGGTGCGTTGATGCCTGCATCAGTTGATGTACCGCCGCAAGAGTCCACTGTTATTCACATGTCGAATCTTACGTTCCTTGTTAACTGCTTGCAACGATAGGAACAATCATCTTGACTTTCCCTTTGGTGCTGAAGCAACAACGAACGACGAACGGTCACCAACTGACACTCACATCATTACTGACAGGCCTCGCAATCGGGATCATCGATTGCGCAAAACTTCGGCGCGTCATCAGCAACATCAGCATTCGCTGCGAACGCATCGGCAGAACCGGCCGAACCGAATGAACCGGCTGAACCATCAGACGCAACCGCATTCAACTGGCCTATTTTTCCAGTCGATTTCTCTGCACTGGTCGCACCCATCGTGCGCAGGTAGTAAGTGGTTTTGAGTCCGCGCAACCAGGCCAACATGTAGGTGTCATGCAATTTCTTGCCCGATGCACCGGCCATGTAGATGTTCAGCGACTGCGCCTGATCGATCCACTTCTGACGACGTGATGCTGCTTCGACGATCCAGCGAGTATCCATTTCGAATGCAGTGGCATAAAGCGTGCGCATGTCATCGGGAATGCGATCAATCTTGGCCAGCGAACCGTCGAAGTACTTCAGATCGGCGATCATGACCTCGTCCCACAGCCCACGTTCCTTCAGATCACGAACCAGATACTCATTAACAATCGTGAACTCGCCGGACAGATTCGACTTGACGAACAAGTTCTGGAAGGTCGGCTCGATACAGGCCGAAACGCCAACGATGTTCGAGATCGTGGCCGTCGGCGCAATCGCGACACAGTTGGAGTTGCGCATGCCGTGCTGGCTGATGCGCTCGCGCAGTGCTGCCCAATCAAGCGTTTCCGAGGTATCAACGTCGACCAGTTCCATGTCGGCATGCTCGCCCACGAGTCGGCCACGCTGCTCGCGGAGCAATTCCAGACTGTCTTTGGGCAGAATGCCGCGATCCCACAACGAACCCTTGAAGCTGGCGTAGCGGCCACGCTCTTCGGCCAGTTCGGTCGATGCCCAATAAGCGTGATAGCAGATGGCCTCCATCGAGCGATCGGCGAACTCAACCGCTTCTTCGCTTGCATAGGGCACCCGCATCATGTGCAGGCAGTCCTGAAAGCCCATCAGGCCAAGACCGACCGGACGATGCTTCAGGTTGGAGTTACGCGCCTTTCCGACCGCGTAG
>CAXBNM010000152.1:0-10855 GCA_963976885.1 uncultured Burkholderiaceae bacterium | reverse complement strand
CGAGTCGACCGAACGCGGTGAACTCATCCATCAGAAAGAGCGTCAGCCATCTGGCCGACGCCCGGGCGCGACCCTGCTCGAATGCAAGTTCACGGGTCATGCGACGCACCAGCGAAGTGATAATGAGCCGCATCACCGGATAGGTTCGGTCCTTGTCATCCGGATTGGCCACCAGATACACGGTCGCCGGGCGCGCGCGATCAGTCAGCGTCCTCCAGTCAAAATCACAGTGGCTCGTCGCGCGTGCAATCAGCGGATCCTGAAATAGCTGCAGGTAGTTGATCGCCGTCGAGAACACCGACGCGGCCTCCTCACCCTGGCGGGCAAGATGAATCCGCGCGGCGGATTGCGCCGCCGGCAGACTCTCTTTTGGCAGGCTCTGACAGTCACAGATTTCGCGCAGCACATCGTCCAGGGTGCGATCGGCCGGCGCGAGCAACTCGGCCACCCCGGCCAGGCTTGCCTCGGTGCCGTCACGGTGAGCAACTTCGGTGGCGTAAACAATCAATCCGGTGATCAGGGCATGGGCGGCCTTGCGCCAATGGCCGTCGCGCCCGTCCATGCCTTTACCATCCGGATCCACAAGATTGGTGGCAATGTTCTGCGCGTCGCCGACCACGTGCGCGGTGCCAGTGCGCACGGCAGACAACGGATTGAATCGCGCGCTCTCAGGGTCCGACAGATCAACACGAAAAACGTGCTGACGGGCATGATGATGGCGCCAACCGGCCGTCAATGCCCAGAGCTCGCCCTTCATGTCCGTCACGACCATCGAACCGGACCAAGTCAGCAGGGTGGGCACGATGATGGCGACCCCTTTGCCGCTGCGGGTCGGCGCAACGAGGAGCATATGGTGCGGACCGCTGTGGCGAAGGTAGTGCAGGCGGTTGGCCTGCTCGATGCCACCCACGAACACCGAAGAGGCGCCAGACGTGGTTTGCAGCAGATTGAGTCTGCGCGCATCGTCAAGACCGGCCCAGCCTGCCGTCCCGTGCAGATCACGGATCGGCCGGTTGGCACGCAGAAGCCTGAAGGTAAAGCCGAACACCAGAAAGGACAGGCCGCAGCCCACGATCAGCCTCACAAAGGGCGGACCGGCTACCCCCTCCGGCGGCCACGCCTCGGTCAGGGTCCACGCGATGCCCTGCCACGGCAAGTGCCATGCCGGCAGACCGGTAAGGCTGATCGCGAGCCACTGCGTATGCGCGGTCAAGGTGATCAGGGCAACCGCCAGCGCCGCGATGCACGCCCATAGAAAAGGACTCGAGCGCCCCGCCCGCAGACGTACACTCTCTTCCTGATGGCCGGTTGCGTTCACGGACGCCTACCGCGCCGGGTCACCAGTTGCTGCATTGGCTCGTAGGGCGGCAGCTCCATGTCCTTGTTAACCATCACGGCGAACCGGAAACCGGGGCGGATTTCCAGGGTCGGGGCGATTCGCAGGTTGCGCCGGATCAACTCGGTGGAGACCCGGCCCACTTCCAGCGCCAGCGCATTGCGCAATTCGTCACCGGCGCTTGGCGCACCGAAGCCAAACCCGTTGGCGTTCGGCTGCGAGGTGGCAATGCCCGCCTGCACAAACGACATCAGGAAAGCACTGCCAAACACGCGCAGATAGTGGTTGTTGATCCGGTCCCTGAATCCGGCATACCCCTGCACATCATGACCCTGCATGCCCTTGAGATGCACGGACGAGCCGTCCGGATAGATCAGGCGGTCCCAGACCACCAGCGCCCGTTCCTGCCCGTGCGTTACCTGGGGGTCGTAACGCCCGATGAGGCGCGCCCCCTGTGGAATCATCACGAACTCGCCGTGCGTGGAGTCGAGCACGTTCTGGCTCACCTGCGCGAGGAGTTGACCGGGCAAATCCGAATTCACCCCGGTAATGAGCGTGGCCGGAACAATGCTGCCTGCCTTGAGCTCCAGCACCGAGCGCGGTGGCAGCCGGTAGGCGTCAAGGTAACGCTGCGCATTGTCCGGGCGCGAAGCCTCGCGGGTAAACGCCTGTTTCTGATCCTGCCGATTGATGTCGCTGGTGTCGAGCGAAGGCTCGCCAAACGTCAGACGAGGCGCACCACCGCCAGACGTTGCAGGGCCACCGAGCCGCGGGCCCTGCGCCAGCAAGGTTTGCAGGGCGGTAGCGGCCGGCATCCCAGCTGAGATTGGTCCATTAGCCAGCGGCGTCTCGCGCGAGGTGTCAGCATCGTCACCCCGGTCCTTCCACGGCACAGCCACCTGACTGAGCACCGCCTTGGCATGTTCTTCGCGCCGCGCGGTGGCCACGCGCAGCCGCTCCGTGGCGATGGCCTGTTCAATCTTTTCTGCAAATGGATCGACAGCCTGCAGCGGGGGCGGAGCCGCGAGCCCCGATGCCAAGTCGTCGATAGCTGGCGACGTGTCGACGGGAGCAGCAATGCCGGCCGCCGCCTCGCCGATGACGCCGTTGGGACGACCGGCAAGTAACTGGTCAACCAGTCGCCCGGTGGGCACCAGAGTCCGATTGTCTTTTTCTTCCCGCGGGCCCCATTGCTGGCCCGCCCGCGTTAGCGCGTAAACGCCGGCCGCGAGTGCCAGGCTGACGATGCCAACGCCGATCCACAGCGCCAGTCTGTTCAGGCGGCGAACATGGGTACGCAGCGGAACGCTGGAGGCAATGTCGCCGGTCAGGGTCTGGGCCATCGGCTATCCCCGTCCAAAGATCTGGATGACGACGCCGCGCGTCAGGCCCTGCCCGGAAACATCCTTTTCCACATCGAATTCGGTCTCGATCGGTACGCCGGACGGGCCGTACCGACCCAACATATCGGCCACAATTGCGGCGCGTTGCCTGGCGAGTTCTCGGTTCCCGCCCAGCCGGGGATGAATGGAAAGGCCGGTGATGCGCACACGAACCCAGCCCTCGGTTCTGCCCTGTTCGGCAAGCGCAACGATCTGCGCCTCATTGGCCGCTGAAAGTGCCAGGGAGCCGCGGCCAAACACCAGGGTCTCTGTACGCGAAATCACGGTAGCGCTTCCAGAGTCTGGTCTCTCCGATTCTGGATCTGCAACCTCTGCAGGTGCGCTCCCCGGCGGGAGCGGTGCCTGATAATCAAACCCGGCGATGCTCAGACTTGATATCGGCTCCATGCCCGGCAACCGGTATTCCCGACAGATGCTGCGCGAGCCCAGGCACAGGCAATACAGGCCGGCCTTGGCTGTCGTCTCTGGGTCCAAGCGTTCTTCACCGAGAAAGATCAGACATGGCGACCCGTCCGGCGCGGCGCCCGACTTTTGTTGAACGAGTGCGTAGCCGGCCAGTCTCAGGTTGGCGCGAAGAGAATGCTCGAAAGGATGATTCCCGGCCGCTGGCGCCACGCAGAGCGCGCGCCCAGCGGGGCGGACTTCTTCCGTGTGAGACAGAGCGGTAACAAGTTCGTGGGTCACGCGCCCCGCAGCCGGCCCAGGCAACGCACTGGCCATGTGCGAGTGATAGGCGGTTGAGCATCCACCGAGCAACAGGATCGCCATAAGGATGGGAAAGATTTTCATGAGGGCCGCCATTGCGGTGTACGGATGACTGGATCAGCAAAATCAAACCTGCGTCGCACGCAACGCGATGACTTCGACGTCTTTCGCGAATCTCCGGCGCCCAGCGATCCTGGTTCCTCAAGACCGGCCAGCGGGAACACCGCGCGCGCCCTTGGACTTTGCACTGCCGAAGGCTTACCGGTACGCATCATTGGACGGGTCGCTGGCCGCATGATGGGCCTCCCCTTTTGCGGGGCTGCGCCTGATGGTGATACGTTGCTGATTGCGTCCAACCCCCTGCACGAGCGTCAACGTGTCGGCGAGCCGGTCGATGATGTAGCGATTGCCTGTCAGGCGATAGTTCACGACCTCATCAGGCTGCACACCCTGGGTCAGCACGATCGGCGCCTCCCGAGCCACGACTTCGGCCGGCAATTCGACGTACGTCCTGACGCCGTCGTCAAACACGCGTAGCGGCTTCCAGGCGAAGTTACTGCTGATGTCGTAATTGAAATGCAGATCGGCCACGTTCAGCCCGATGCCCGGCAGCGCGCCCTTTGCCCGGAGTTCCAGGGCAGCCTGCTCGCGGGCGCGCTCGTGTTCACGAATGGACCGCCACCGCGCCGCGTCATTGTCTGGATACTCAAAGCTTATCGAGGGCATGTAGTCGTGCCTGGCGGATTTGAGCGTCAGGTGATACACCCGCCGATCGGTGGTGATCATCAGGTTGGTATCCAGGCCGACATCGGTGGGCTTGAGCACCGCATGATAGGTAAGCGCTTCCCCGACGCCGGAGATCGAGGGCTCGATCTTCCAACGCGCGGTGTCTCCGGCAATCACGTCCTGCACTTTCTCGCCTGGCTCGAGACTGACCACGCAGATGCGCAGCGGCGAGCACACCACGGTCGGCGTTGCCTGACCAAACACGAAGCGCACGGATCCGTCCCCGGCCCGCGCCGGTGTCAGGGGTCGGCGCTGAAGCTCCCGGGACATTGCCACCGCGCCCGCTTCATTGCGGTTGTAGCGCACCGGCCGGTCCGTGAACATCGGCACCCGGTCCAGTGGCGGCACCTCGTACATCGACCCTTCCGGTTTGCCCTGGGCCTGGGCCAACCCCGATGCGCCGGCCACTACCGCGACCAGGCAGAGCGAGGACAGAATCGACCGCGTGGCACGACGAGAGGCTTGACCAGGTATGCCGTTCATAAGCGCCTCGCCCAGTGCAGTTCATGAACAAAGATGCCAAGGGGATTAGCCAGTACGCCGGCTTCGTCGAGCGCGCTTTCCTGCCGGGTCATGACGGAGGCCTGGTATTCCTCTGTACGGGTGACCTTGCCTTGCCGATCGCGCGTGGTTTCGGTCCATTCAAGACGATAGGTGTTGGGCGACACGGGCAGCGCGGCCTGGATGTCCACACCGACCGAGCCCTGTTTGGCCCTTTCAAAAGGATCGGTCAGCCCTGCCGTGTAAAAGTCGGTCAGGAACTGATAAGCTGGGTCAGAGGCTGAGAGCATCGTGTATACATCCCTGATCGCCTGCTTTTGCGCGTAACCGTCACTGGTCACCATACGGACGTTGCGCACGAACTGGCTCAGTTGCGCAAGAGCCACCCGTGGATCCGTGATCGTGGTCATGTTGCCCGCCCCGGCGGCGATCTGCTTGCCCCATCGGTCCACAACCGCAACAAACGGCACCACCTTGCGGTGCGCCCCAAGATAGACCAGGCCGATTGAGTTCACCGCCGCGATGATCAGCGCCAGGATCGCCACCAGACGCCAGGTGTTGGCGGCCGCGGCGGCAGGCCCCAGCACCGCGTTCCACTCACGCCGGGCGTCGGTAAAGGGCGAGGGACGCCGATGGGGCCGTTGCCGCGCCGCACGCGTGCCCGGATCCGGGCCGATGGGTAGATCCAACGGGTCATCCGCTCGGGCGTCAACGGAGTCGGTCACGGCGTTCATCGGGACGGCTCGCCGGGATCAGGATCGAGGTTGCCACGGTCGCTGGCCGCGACCGACGCGGCCAACGGCGAATGCCGGTTGTCCGGGCCGGGAACCGGGCTCGTGCCCTGCCCGCCTACCGCTCTATCCTGGTTTGCATCGTTGCGCCGGGCAAAGAGATGCCCGGACGCCGCCGAGCCGGCCATCGCCACGCTGAACCCGACGGCGCGGCTACCAGCGGCAACGCTTCGACCGGCGAAGGACGCATCGCCCCCCAACGGCGAGGCGATCCTTGCAGCCCCGGCTTTCGTAGCCGTGTTGATCGCCGAGGTGTTGGCCTTCATCGCGGACACCAGGTTGGCGACCTGTCGGTAGTTCTGGCCTAACTGCACCACATGGGCATAGGGGGAGGCGCCGTAGGTGCTGCCCAGCGACGTGCCATGAATCATCCTACCGGCGATGTCAGGCACGGTCCTGGCGGTATACCAGAGCACGAACACCACCGAAATGATTGTCAAGGTCTGCACGTTGTCCTCACGCAGATCGACCAGCCAACCATCGAGCACGTCGACCCCGAAAGACACAATGATCTGAAGTACAAAGATCTTGAACCCGGAGGCAATCGCAAACCGAAAGTACGACAAGGCGATATCACGGGTCGGCGTCGCCCCACCAAAAGCCAGAAGGGCCACCCCGGCGATCGAGATGATGTAGAACTCCATCAGAACCGTGAACAGCACGCCCGAGAGCAACGCAAACATGATGACGATGATCAGCGCGGCGATCCAGACGATCGACGACGAGATCGGGCTCCATATCGAGGAACTCTGGGTCATTGCAGTCGCGGTGAGAATGCCGCGCTCCATCACATCGGTGACTGTCACCGCGAAGTCCAGTCCGCCCGCTTGCTGCGCCGCCCCCCGGAAAAAGTCGACCACCAGCATTGCCAGATTAGCGCCTTGCTGTAGGAAGAACCAGAAGATGCCAGCGAGCAGCAGTCGAAACGTCATGAATGACATGAACGTGGCGATATTGTTGCTGCCACTTAATGCCATCCGACCGGCACTGATGACAAATTCGATAACGAACAACGCAATAAAGAGCCGCGAGGCATAGGCGGAGATGGCACCTGAATAGGCCGTCAAGGCCTCGAAACCGGTCCGAAACACCTCAAGGCTGTTGTCAGCGGGAATGGCGGCGCGGACCTCACCGCCGCCAAGCAACAACGCCATCATGGAGATCACAAGCCCGGCACGCGAGAGCCGGTGCCGGTTCGGAACACAAGCGCTCATGGCACGCTCGGCCTGGGCACAGTCACCGGTTCGCTGTTGCCAATAATGGGCAGTTCGGCGTCGGGATCGAAGTAGCGCTCGCGCTTGGCCTGGGTTACCTTTCGCTCGGCATTCTGTTCGTTGACCCAGGCCGTCTGAATCTGCATATTGGTGGCGAGCAGTTGACGCAGTTTCTGCAACTGAACGACGTTCATCGTGTTGATGTCACCCGCCACCTGGATCGCCTTGTTCCGACTTTCGCCACTGGTGGCAAGTCGCTGGCGAAGCTGCTGCAAAATGTTGACCTCATCGGCCAAACTGTCCATCTGAACGCCCGAGGCCTTCAGGGCGTTCTCGATCGAATCAGAGGTTGTCTGTGACCACTTTTTGTAATCCTCACTGAACGCGCGCCGACCATAGTTTTGGTGGGTAAAGGCGTCGTACGTCTTATAGACTTCCCGGAATCGCGCGTCCATGTTACCCAGCGCGTAGCTGATCGCCATCCCCTGATGGGTCTGCCCGGCCACCTGATCAAGAACCGCCTCCGGTTGCTCGGCCAGGGTGTCGGCCCAGTGCTCGGCCTGCCTTATCATGTCCTGGAGCTGGCGATAGGTGTTGATCTGCGTCTGCACTGATTCGCGCCATGCATCGGTGTTGACAGCCACATTTCCCAACTGGGTCCACTCCGTCGCATACCAGGCGGGGGCCGGGTTCCACACAGCCAGCAATACCGCGGTCAGGCCACCTGCGAGTCGCGCACCCATGCATCCCTCCAGTCGTTGGCGCCGTGTTGCTCCATGCATCGCAGCAGCCGGCCTCGAGCCTCGCGGCCCGACACCGCGCACCAGGCGAGCGCGTATTCATCCAGTCCCAGCTCAAACAGCCGCCGCCCTTCGGCAGACATGAAGTAGTACTGGCGTTTGGGCGTGGCCATGGCAAGAAGCGCAAGCTGCGCATCGTTCAGGGACAGCAGATCCCGATACAGGCGCGCACTGCCAACGCTGGCCGCTTCCGGGTTGGGGAGCAGGATCTTGACGGGGCAGCTTTCAACGATCACATCGGCGATGCCCGACCCCTGCAGGTCGGACAGTTGCTGGGTGGCCAGAATGACGGCGCAGTTGGCCTTGCGAAGGGTTTTGAGCCATTCGCGTATTTTTTCCCGAAAAACCGGATGACCGAGTGCCACCCAGGCTTCGTCGAGAATCAGAAAGCTTGGCGCGCCCGTCAGGCGCCGCTCGATGACCCGGAACAGGTAGAGCAGCACCGGCACCAGACTGGCCTGCCCCATTTCCATCAGCGATTCGATTTCAAACACCGTGTAGTGGCCAGTGCGCAGCAGATCTTCCTCCGCATCCAGCAAGGCGCCGAGCTTGCCGTCGAGGGTGTAGGGGGCGATGGCTTCACGCAGCTGTTGATCCTGAAGATTGGCCCGGAATTCGGTCAGCGCCCGCGTGGGCGAATCGCGCAACAGTCGCAGCGCATCCAGAATCGTCTGCCGATGGCCCGGATTGACTTCGATGCCCTGCAAGGTGATGAGTGTTTCAACCCATCCCGCCGCCCAGGCCAAATCGGCCGTCGTGTCGATGGCACGCAGCGGACAGAAATCAATCGGCGACTCGTCGCTACCAATGTCGTAATGCAATCCGCCGGCGCCATGACAAAGCGCCATTGCGGAGTAACCCTTGTCAAAGCAATATATCTGCGCGCCCTTGTACCGACGCGCTTGGGCCTGGATCAGCGCCAACAGGGTCGACTTGCCAGCACCAGTCGGCCCCAGTATCAGGGTATGACCCACGTCACCGACATGCAGATTCAGACGGAAAGGCGTGCTGCCCCTGGCGCGGCACTGCAGCAAGGCCGGTGACTTGCCAGGGAACATCGGGTTGGGCGCCATCGGCAGCCCCGCCCAGATCGAACTCAGGGGTACAAAATCACTTAACACCCGGGTCGAGATAAAGGGCCGGCGGACATTGAACTCCACATTCCCAGGCAGGGAGCCCAGGTAAGCATGATCGGCATTGGTTGTCTCCAGCCGCGCGACAAACCCCAGATTGCTAATCTGCCGGCGCACATCGCGCGCATGGCGGTTCAGCTCATGGCGATCGGTGCTGAGCAGGATCACGGTCGCCGAGAAAAAACCGTAGGCGACGGTCGCGCCCGAGACTTCGCGCAAAGCCTCGTTAACATCGTCACCCATCTGCAGCGCATCCAGATCGAGCGGCCCTTGATGCTCGTTGAACAGCTGATCCTTCATACCGCGCTCTTTCTGCTTCCATTTGCGGCGATAGTTCTTGAGCTCCCGGGCCGCTTCCGGCGGATCGAGATAAAGGAAGCGGTTGGTCCAGCGATAGACAAGCGGCAGATCGCACAGCGTCTCAAGGATGGTCGGATAACTTTCCGCCGGAAACCCCTCGATCGAAATCACAGCCATGAAATGCTCATCGACCTTGGGAAAGACGCCGGTGAAGTAGTCATAGGCGCCGATCAGGGAGTCCAGATACATCGCTGCGGCCGGCACATTGACCGGATGGTTAAAGCCGCTGACCGCGTAGTTAAGATATTGCAGCAGCTCGCTTTGCTCCACCTCCCGCCCACCGGCATCACTGACTGTCACAGAGCCGAGTAAGCGCAGACGCAGAAACGCCGAAAGCTGGTCCACGATCGTTTCAACCCGGTGCTCGAAAACAGCCAGATTCTGATCGGCAGTACTCGCCTGCTGATCACCGGCATCGTCGGTGTACATCAGTTCAGTGAGCCGTTGCTGATGGATATGGGGCGGCAGCCAGACAAAGGACAGGACATAGTAGGTTTCGAACGACTCGCCCTGGGTCTCGAAGTAGCGTCGCCGGTTTTCGTCGATCTGCCGGCTTACCGCATCGGGAAAATGACTCAATCCCCCGAGATAATTTAATGTCTGGCGACGCACCGCGTCGTGATAGGTTGCCCAGCCCGAGCCCAAGCCGGAAAGCACGCGGTTGCAGATTCGGGACAGGCCGTTGATCTCGTCGGGGGTCGACGATTCAGTGTCCCGTCCGGCGTAGGCCATGCAGCACATCAGGCCGCCGCTTTTCAACAGCACGACCTGCGGCGTGAGCAGCGCCGCGTAAGGCAACAGGTCGGGCAGACCTCTGGCCCGGTCCCGAAAAAGCTTAAGCGGCAGCAACGCCGAAAGCGAACGCAGCGCTCCATGGGCGGCCGCCTCATCATCACCTTTCTGCTCTGGGCTATCGTCCGGATCCGCATCAGCTTCACGGACCAGTCGCAGGGATCGAAAGCGCGAGGATGCGCGGGCGGCGGCTCTGTTCATATCGGATCAGTTCCGACGAAACGGCGAGGAATGCGGTGGATAATGGCGCTGCAACCTGGTGTGAGCAACATAAACCGCCGACATGAGCGGGTCCACCTTCGCAATCTGGCGTAGCAAGGCGATCAAACCCGCACCAAACGTCGCACCGAGTGCAATGATCCGCCAATCCATTGCAATGAATCCACTGAATCCGATCAAAAAGCTGAGCAGCAGTGCAAACTGCGCGGGCTCGCGCTCACCCCCCAGAAAGGTCTGGGGACGTAGCGGCGCGGCGTGTATGACCGTTCGCTCGAGCTGCTGTCGGTCAGCCATTAGCAGTCCCCGATTCAAGCAGATTAACGCTCATCGATTCATTGGTCGTCACAGGAACCCACCCAACATAGCCGGCGCGAACCGAAGGGTCGCCAGACAATGACTCAGTCGGCGAAACCGCAGGACCCGGTGGCAACACCGCCCCGCCGGTGAACAGGGGCAGCAACTGGGTAGCCCCCATGATCACCGAGGTCACGAGAATGATGAAAAACATCGATCGGCCAAAGGCGTTCAGCTCACCACCGAAAACCAGTACCGCACCACTGACCACAATCGCCATCAGCGCGATCGCGGCCGCCCATGGGCCGGTAATCGAATCAACAAAGGCCGTGGTGCCCTGCTCCCAGGGCATACCGCCGCCCCCGCCGCCCACAGCGGCCAGAGCACCAGACGCAGTCAGCAGAAGAATCGGTCCGATCAAGCGGCGCGCACGAGTCATGTTTTTAGGTCTCCAGGACATGATCAGGTTCAAAAAGACAGTTCTCGAGATCACAGGGGGTTGAGCACGTACTTCCCCTGTG
>CAXBNM010000151.1:0-10937 GCA_963976885.1 uncultured Burkholderiaceae bacterium | reverse complement strand
AAAGTTGCATCACTACCCGCCCAACCCCCGGTGCGACGTATGTTCAGATCTCTACTGCTCCTGTCAGCCAGCACAGCCATCACCATCATGCTGGTACTCGGCATTGCCCGCCTGCCGGGTGGCGAACGTGTGGCGGCCATGTTGGCGCGCGCCAGTCAGATCATCGCGATCGAATCTTTTGAGGACACCTTGCGCCGCGAGGTGAGCGCACTTCGCCACCAGGAGTTACGCAAGATGATGCTGCACCTGGTGATTCTGCATATCGCCAAGCAGGCTCGTGAGGCGCGCCAGGAGGTCATTGGCGGTCGCCAGTCCTACCACTGGCTGCTGCCGGCCCCAACCTTCGCCGTGCAGGCCAACCAGAGCCTGCAGACCATGCGCGGCACCTACGATGTGCGGCCCGCACCGATCACGATCGCCGCCGCACCACCACCAGCGTCGAGTCTGAATCTGTGGCCGGTGCTGGCCTGCTTCGGTCTGGCCGGATTATGGGTCTGGTTGCGACGGGTCTAGATCAGACATCTGCCGGGCGCCGGCGTGCGTGTGGCACCGTGATGGGCTTAATATCGACGGTCCCGAGCCACTCGCCCCCCCAAGTCCATGACCAGCAAAAAAACCAAGACATCGAAAGCGGAGTTCTACGACAAGGAATACAACGCGCGCGCCGGCATCCCCAACTATGCCGAGATCGTCACGCGCTGGCAGACCGACAGTGAAATCGCCCGTCAACGCGCCGTAAGTATTGGCCGCGATCTGCGCTACGGACCGCACCCCGAAGAAACCCTCGATCTGTTCCGCGCCGCCCGCTCGGACAGCCCGCTGCTGGTGTTCATCCATGGCGGCTACTGGCGAGCCATTCACAAGAATGATTTCTCCTGGGTAGCGCCCAACCTGGTGGCGGCCGGGGTGTCGGTGGCGGTGGTCAACTACGCGCTGGTGCCGTCGGTGAAAATGGAAACCATCGTGCAGCAGAATCTGCGCGCGATTGCCTGGCTCTGGGATCATGCCGATATGCTGGGCTTCAACCGCGACCGGATCGTGGTTGCCGGCCATTCGGCGGGCGGCCATCTGACCGGCATGATGACCGCAGCAGACTGGACCGACTACCGCAATGATCTGCCTGTCGACGTGGTCAAGGCCGGCGTGGCCATCAGCGGCTTGTTCGATCTGCGTCCGATCAAGGAAGCGCCCTTTCTCAATGTCGACCTGAAACTGACGACCAAGCGGGCCGTCAAGATGAGTCCGGCCCTGATGTCACCGCGGCATCGGATGCCGCTCGTTTGCGCCGTCGGCGAAATCGAGAGCAGCGAATTCCATCGCCAGGCGCGACTGATGACCAGCGCCCGACCCAACCAGGATGCTCGCTACTACGCCATTCCGGGTGCCCACCACATGGCTGCGGTTGATGCGCTGGTCGAGCCCGGTCATCCGCTGTTTGAAACCACCTTGCGTCTGTGTCATCGCGGTGGCAATGCCAGCGTCGGCTGACTGAGAAGCAGGAAGCCCCCGCCAGCGCCCTCACCGCTCTTGCAGGTAGCAGGAGCCGGCTCAGCGCGGCGGCGGTGCCGGGGTTGCGCTGAGCGCTTGCGTAACAGCCTGCTGATAACGTTCGTAGACTTCGGCAGCATTGGCCAGCCCACGATTGCGCGCCGCCGTCATCCAGGCCTGAGCAATCGGCGCCGTCAGCTGACGCCAGGCCTTGATCTGGTCAGCGCTGGCCGGCTTGAAAACAAGCCCGTGACTGAGCAGCTGTTGGCGCAAGCTGGCCTCAAACCGATCGGCAGCCCGGCCGAAGATGCGCGCCGCCACCTCATCGCTGACTTCGCGCAGCAGACGCTGCTCACGCTTGCTCAGCCGCGCCCAGATCTGCGGATTCAACACCAGCGCAAAGCCGTGCCGAAACAGGCCGCCAGGCAGGCTCAGGCATTGCTGCAAGGTATCTTGCAAGTCATAGCGAACAATATTGTCGGTGGTGATGAGCAAGCCATCGAGCGCATGGTCGGCGATGGCGTGCACACTGGCCGCCAGCGGCACCTGGCTTTGCCGCACACCAAGAGAACTCATCTCATCGAGCACCTGAGCGGCCACGCCACCGCCGGCACGCAAGCGCAGACCGGCCAGATCACCCAGACCCGCCACCGGCTCACCGATCGTGCACAACTGCCCTGCCGACTGGGTGAAGACCGTCAATACGCGCAGTCCGCGGTACTCGTCGTGTTTGCGTAGAAATTGATGCCAGATCTGCCAGTAGGCAGCTGAGGCCGATTCGGCCGATGACGCCAGCAACGGCAGCTCCGCCAGACGGGCCAGTACGAACTGCTCGGGCGACAGGCTATGAATGACCACCGCCATATCAACGGCCGCGCGGCCAACGGTGTCCAGACTCTGGTCAACCGGGGCGACCGGCTGGTCGAGCAGATCGCATTGCAGATCCCCGCGTGAGCGCACCGCCAGTTCGTCGCACCAGGCCACCAGGCCTTCCCGGATCAGATGCCCCGGAGGCGCCCAACTGGAAACGCTCAGCCGGGTCAGAGCCTGCGCGGGCTGGGCAAGGCTCAGCAACCCGATCAGCACAGCAAGCAGCCAGCCGCGCCATCGCCAGGCACGGGCAGTTGCGGGCATTGGCTTGAACAACTCGATGGGCACGTTCGCTGATCGGCAATGGGAGGGACGAGGATGACCACCAACAACGTGGCCCCTGCGTGGGATATCGGCCGCCAGCGAGGTGCGCTACAGGCCGTTGATCCGACCAGCACGACCGTCATGCCAACGGCCGGATCGAGGCTGGACAAACTTCGTTACAGATAATGCCGAACTGTGAAATCCCAATTCACAATCATGTAACGGACAAAGAAAAAGGCGCACCTACGGTGCGCCTCAAAATGGCAGCGTTGCTGCCTCTCCTCCTCCTCGATACTTGGTGAGCGGGGTAACCCGTCGACCAAGAACCCGAATCCTAATGAAACAACTATGTGAAGTAAATGGTTTTATTGCCGTAGACAAAAACTATTTTTGTCCATGCCCGTTCAACTATCGGGCGCCGCCTACGCGCATCAACATCACCATCGCAATAAAAAAGGCTACCAGGCTCGGTACCGTGACCGAAACCCATGCCGGCCAGGTATTGAGCAGGCCGAGATGCGAGAACAATCCATTCAGAAAATGGAACGCCACCCCGACCATGATGCCGGCAAAAACTTTCACACCGATGCTGCCCGCGCGCGCATGCAGGTAGGCAAAGGGCAGCGCCAGCGCCATCATGACCAGAATCGCCAGCGGATAAGTGATCTTTTTCCAGAACGCCAGTTCGTAGCGGCTGGCATCTTGCTGATTTGACTTGAGGTGATCGACATAGCCGGACAATGTCCAGGCACTCATCCGGTCGGGCGCAATCGCCATCACGCTCAGCAAGTCGGGGGTCAGGTCACTGGTCCAGACCTTGGTGGCCTCCTGGCGGCGCTCGACGCGGATCGACTCGGTGTCCTGTCTTTCAGTGGTCTGAATGTCGATTTCGGTAACCGAATCCAGTTTCCAGCGATCGCCACCCGCAAACTGCCCGCTCGGGGCGCTGAGAATGCCGTTCAGGCGCAGCTCCGGGTCGAACTCATAGACGCGCACATTGCCCATCTTGCCGCTCGCATCGAGTTGCCCGATGTTGACGAAGCGCTGCCGCTGCGCCTCGCCTTGCGCATCGCGCACGGTGTCCTTGATCCAGATGCCGGAGCGAAACTGACCGGTCACCTGCCCGCCCATGGCGCCCAGGCGGATCGTCTGGGCGAGCTTTTCGGCCGCCGGGGCGACGAACTCACCGATGCCCGCGGTAATGATCGCCAGCACCAGGCCGATGCGCAGCAAGGCGCCCAGCGCCCGGGTGCGCCCCATGCCGGCGGCGCGCATGGCGGTGAACTCCGAGCTGGAGGCAAACTGGGCCAGCGCGTAGATGGTGCCGATCAGCGACACCACCGGCATCAGCTCATAGGTGTGATTGGGCAGGCTGAGCAGCACATAAGCCAGCGCATGCTGAAACTGATAATTGCCCCGGCCAATGTCTTCCAGTTCGGCGACAAAATCAAAAAACGAGAACAAGGCCAGAAAGCCGGCCAGCACAAAAGCCACCGCCGTGAAGGTTTCGCGGGCGAAATAGGCGCGCAGAATCTTCATCAGGCGCCCGCCTCTGCGGTCGGACCACCCGGCGGCAGCGGGTTGCGGCGCCGCCAGGGCCAGCGCAGCGGCGGCAACACCCGGCCCATCGACATGCGCCGCCACATCATCACCGCCAGCAGCGCCGCCGCCAGGCCGTGGACGACCCAGACGCCAATGGAGAATGGCAACTTGCCCTGGGCAACCCAGGCCTGAGCCAGCGACAACAGGTTGGCGTAGACCATATAGACCAGCAGTGCCACCACAAGATTGATCGACCGCCCCACCCGCGGGTTGGCCGACGACAACGGGATAGCCATCAGGGCCAGCAACAGTGCCGAAACTGGCACTCCGATCCGGCGTACCAGTTCACCGTAGGCCGCATTGTCAGGGTTCTCGAGCAGCGCCATCATGGATTTGGACTTGGTCGGCGCGGCCGTCTTGACGATGGGTTTGGGCTGAATACGCAGCCCATAGCGTTCGAACTCCATCATCCGCAATTCGGCGGCATCGGCGCTGCCGTCATAGCGGCGCCCCTTGGAGAGCACCAGATAGCGCTGCCCGTCTTCGCGGGTTTCGATCTTGCCGGCATGGGCCACCACAATGGTCAGCTGACCGGCGCGCTGCTGCGTCACGAACACATTGCGCACTTCGGTCTGATCATCATTGAGCGACTCGACGAAAAACACCCGCTCGGCCGAACTCGATTCGCGAAACTGGCCCGCCGCCACCATTGAGATATCGCCGCGCTGATCAAAGCGGCGCTGGTAGTCGGCAATTTGCTGGTTGGCCCACGGCGCCAGCATGAAGGAAATCAGGCCGGCCAGCACCACCACCGGCAGCGCAAAGCTGATGACGGGCCGGATCCAGGCGGCCAGCGACAGCCCCGACGACTGCCAGATGACCATTTCGGAGTCCCGCCAGGCGCGGGTGAGCGTCATCAGCACGGCCACGAACAGCGTCAGCACCAGCAAAGGGCCGAGAATATTCAGGGCTGAAAACGCGATCATGGGGAGCACACTCGCCGAATCGACCCGCCCACTGGCCGCCCGGCCGAGGAAACGGACCAGACTCGTCGTGAGCATGATGGTGAACACGGTCGCAAAGACAATGCCCGCGATGCTCCGCAACTCGCGCTTGAGCGACCTTGTAAACAGCATGTGAGTGTCAGCTTGAATGGAACCGGGCACGCCCCGGACCCGGCAATTGTGGCACGGCTCTTACGCCGCGCGCGAGGGACGCGCACGACGGCTATAATTTCCGGACACTGCAAGGAATGGAAGCTTGCCGATGAATCTGGACGGCTTCCTGCCCGCTACGAGGCGGTAGCCGCAAATATCTGGCAAACGGGGCGGCAGATCTGTGCAATCAGGGCCCGACACAACAGAAACTGTTGACCCCTGCATCACGCCGCTCTGCGGAGCTTCGGCAGATCGAACCAGCAACCAGGCCGATTCATTCAAACCCTTAACAATTGTCAGCGCATTCGCATCAATGGCCATCCGGCGGAACAGCAAGTTTTCGCCGATACATCAACATCAACCACCGCGCTGCAGCACCGGAGTCGTCAATGCAATTTAGCATAAAGCCCTTACCCGTAGACAAGCTCAAGACAAGCTGCCTGATCGTACCGGTCCTCGGCCAGAAACGGGTCGATGGCTCTGCGCTGGCCGCTGCCGCAGAGGCGGCGATCGCAACCGCGCTGAAATCGGGCGACCTGGGCGAGGCTGCCGGCTCCAACCTGTTGCTGCACACCGACGGGCCGGCCACGCGGGTGTTGCTCGTCTCGCTCGGCGGCGATTCCAAAACCACCGCGCAAGCCTATCTTGACGCCTGCAAGGCCGCCTACCAGCGCGCTTTGACGCTCGATTGCAAGGAAGTCACCACGCTGTTGTGCCAGGCGCCCGTTGAAGATCAGGACCCGGAGTGGCTTCTCGAGCAGGAAGTGCTGGCAGCCCGCACCGTGGCCTATCGCTTTGACCGCTTCAAGACCAAGCCGGCTCCCACGCCCGTCAAACTGGCCCGCGTCGCCATCGGCATGCCCGGCGCCAAAGCCCGCCTGATGAAACCGGTGCTGGCCGCCGCCGAAGCCACGGCCAACGGCATGGACCTGACGCGTGATCTGGGCAACCTGCCACCCAATATCTGCAACCCCACCTATCTTGCTGACACCGCCCGCAAAATGGGCCGTGAGTTCAAGATGAAGGTCACGGTCCTCGACCAGCGCCAGATGGAACAGCAAAAGATGTTCTCGCTGCTGGCCGTGGCGCAGGGTTCGGCGCAAGAGCCCAAACTGATCGTCATGCAATACAACGGTGCGCCGGCTACCCGTAAACCGATCGTGCTGGTCGGCAAAGGCATCACCTTTGACAGCGGCGGCATCTCGCTCAAGCCGGGTGCCGGCATGGACGAAATGAAATACGACATGGGCGGCGCCGCTTCGGTACTCGGCACGATGCGGACAGTTGCCGAAATGAAACTGAAAATCAATCTGGTCGTCATTGTCCCGACCTGCGAGAACATGCCCAGCGGCACCGCCACCCGCCCTGGCGACATCGTCACCAGCATGTCCGGTCAGACCATCGAAATTCTCAACACCGATGCCGAAGGCCGGCTGATCCTGTGCGATGCGCTCACCTATGCCGAGCGCTTCAAGCCCGAGACCGTGATCGATCTGGCCACGCTCACCGGTGCCTGCGTGGTCGCACTTGGCCATCATCACACCGGTTTGTTTGCCCGCGAAGACAAGCTGGCCGACGAGATTCTGCAAGCCGGCCGCTACGCGATGGACACCTGCTGGCGCATGCCGATGGACGACGCCTATCAGAAGCAGCTCAAGTCACCGTTTGCCGACATGGCCAATGTGGGCGGCCGCGACGGCGGTGCCATTACCGCTGCCTGCTTCCTCGAGCGCTTCACCAAGGCCTACGACTGGGCGCACCTGGACATTGCCGGCACCGCCTGGCATTCCGGTGCCAACAAGGGCTCGAGCGGCCGTCCGGTCGCGATGCTCGCACGCTTTCTGAGCACCCGCGCCGGAGCCAAATGACCCGGGTCGATTTTCACTTCAACGCGCCCGACAAGGGCAGCTATGCCTGCCGCCTGGTCCGCAAGATCTTTCGCAGCGGTCACCAGGCGGTGGTCTGGCATGAAGACGAATCCGAACTGGCTGCCTTTGACAAGCAGTTATGGACATTCGCGCAGCACGAATTCATTCCGCACGTGATGCACGACCACGCGCTGGCCAGCGAAACTCCGGTGGTGCTGGCCTGCCGTGACCTTGACACCGATCACCACGATGTCATCGTGAACCTTGGCGCCGTTCCGCCGCCGGTGTTCGGCCGCTTTGAACGGCTCATTGAAATAGTCACGACTGCGACGGCCGACAAAGAGGCCGCCCGTGAGCGCTGGCGTTTTTACCGTGACCGCGGCTACGCCATGACGCGGCACGACCTTTCGGCAACCAGAGCCTGACCCATGACCGATCCCAATTCCGAACCTGCCGCTGAGCCCAGTGAGGAAGATGCGCTCGAAAAAGCGTTGATGAACGACCTCGATCTGCGCCAGTTCATCGAAGAGGCCCGCCAGGCCGCCCCGGTCGATGAACCGGACCTGATTCCCAAGCTGACCGAAATCCTGCCCGCTGCGCCCACTCGCCAGGCCACGCCGGACAAGCTCAACGACGAGGACTGGCAGCGCATGACGATGCGGGTCGAGCGCAATGTACTGCAACGCATGCTGCGCCGTACCGACGGCTTTGTTGACGGCCCGCTGGCCGAGCAGCTCGACGAAATGCTCGAGCGCGGCGCCGAGCGACTCATCGCCGACATCAAATCGACCTTGCGCCAGGCCGTTCGCGAATCCGTTTCCCGCGCCGTGGCCGAAGAGCTGAGCAAAATGCGCGCCGATCGCCGGCAATAGCACTGGCCTTCTCTACCCGCCTCCCTTTTTCGACTTTTATCCGACGAATCCATCAATGACCGAAGCCGCTCCCCAACCCGCCACCCAGCTCCTGGACAGCCTGAGCAAGAGTTTTGAACCCGGCGCCATCGAGGCGAGCTGGTATCCACGCTGGGAGTCGCGGGGCTATTTTGCCGCCGGCAACCAACCTGACCGCCCGGCTTTCTCGATTCAGTTGCCGCCCCCGAACGTGACTGGCACCTTGCACATGGGTCACGCGTTCAATCAGACCATCATGGATTCGCTGACCCGCTACCACCGGATGCGCGGCGACAATACGCTCTGGCTGCCCGGCACCGATCACGCCGGCATCGCCACCCAGATCGTCGTTGAACGTCAGCTCGAGGGCAGCGGCCAGACTCGTCACGACCTCGGCCGGGAAGCCTTCGTGGAAAAGGTCTGGGCATGGAAGCAGGAGTCGGGCAACAACATCACGCGCCAGATGCGCCGCATCGGTGCCTCAACCGACTGGTCGCTTGAATACTTCACGATGGACGACACCTTGTCGGCCGTGGTGCGCGAAGTGTTTGTCGGTCTGCACGAACAAGGGCTCATCTATCGCGGCAAGCGGCTGGTCAACTGGGATCCAACCCTGCTCACCGCGGTGTCTGATCTGGAAGTTGAAAGCACCGAAGAAAACGGTTCGCTCTGGCATATCCGCTATCCGCTCAGCGATGGCAGCGGTCATCTGACGGTAGCCACGACCCGCCCCGAAACCATGCTCGGCGATACCGCGGTGATGGTGCACCCCGACGACGAGCGCTATGCCAAGCTGATTGGTAAAACCATTCGCCTGCCCTTGTCGTGCGCGGCCGACCAGCTCAGCGTCGATCCCTTCGACGATACCAGCGCCTGGCGCGAAATTCCGATCATTGCCGACGACTACGTCGATCCGACATTCGGCACCGGCGTGGTCAAGGTCACCCCGGCTCATGACTTCAATGACTTCGCGGTCGGCCAGCGGCACAAGCTGCCGATGATCGATGTGATTGATCTGCACGCCAACATCAACGACAACGCGCCGGCCCGCTATCAGGGCATGGAGCGGTTCGCGGCGCGCGCCAAAATCGTCGCCGATCTGGAGGCTCTGGGCCTGCTGCAAGCCACCGAGCCGCACAAACTGATGGTGCCGCGCTGCGAGCGCACCGCAGTGATCGTCGAGCCGATGCTCACCGATCAGTGGTTCGTCGCGATGAGCAAGCCCGCCCCGCAAGACTCGCCGCTGGCCGGTGCCTCGATTGCCGAGAAATCGCTGGCAGTGGTTGCCGACGGCAGCATCAAGTTTGTGCCCGAAAACTGGACCAGCACCTATAACCACTGGCTGGAGAACATTCAGGATTGGTGCATCTCGCGCCAGTTGTGGTGGGGCCATCAGATTCCGGCCTGGTACCCGGCCGACGCCGACGGCAATGCCATCCATGACGGCCGCATTTTTGTCGCCACCGACGAAGCCGGCGCCAGGGCCAAGGCGCAGGCCGCCGGTTATGACGGCGCCCTTGTGCGCGACCCCGATGTGCTCGACACCTGGTTTTCGTCG
This sequence comes from uncultured Burkholderiaceae bacterium, assembly GCA_963976885.1. GTDB lineage: Bacteria > Pseudomonadota > Gammaproteobacteria > Burkholderiales > Burkholderiaceae_E > JAUIAI01. Next base: position 1,300 of record CAXBNM010000151.1, on the reverse strand, counting down.
GCGCTGGTGCCCTTCTCCACGCTGGCTGACCCCGAGCAACCGTTCAAGGACGGCAAACCGGCGCTGCAAGCGGCGCTTGAGCAGTTCATGCCTTCGTCGGTGCTGGTCACCGGCTTTGACATCATTTTCTTCTGGGTGGCGCGGATGGTCATGATGACCACCGCCTTCACCGGCAAAGTGCCTTTCCATGAGGTCTATGTGCACGCCCTGGTGCGCGATGCCGAAGGCCAGAAAATGTCCAAGTCCAAGGGCAACACGCTTGACCCGATCGATCTGATCGACGGCGTCGAACTGGACACCTTGATCGCCAAGCGCACGACCGGCCTGATGAATCCGCGCGACGCCCAGCGCATCGAAAAGCGCACCCGCAAGGAGTTCCCGCAGGGCATTGCCGCTTACGGCGCCGATGCGCTGCGCTTCACCTTTGCGGCAATGGCAACGCCGGGACGCAACATCAATTTCGATCTCGGCCGCTGTGAGGGTTATCGCAATTTCTGCAACAAGCTCTGGAACGCCAGCCGCTTCGTGCTGATGAACTGCGAAGGTCAGGACTGTGGTCTCGAGCCGCACCAGGCCGATCAGTGCGGCGTGACCGGCAAGACCGACAAACCGGTCTACCTGAGCTTCAGTCAGGCCGACCGCTGGATCACCTCAAGCCTGCAGCGCGTCGAGGCCGATCTCGAAAAGCACATGACCGAGTACCGCTTCGATCTGGCGGCCAAGGCCTTGTATGAATTCATCTGGAATGAGTTCTGCGACTGGTATCTCGAAATGGCCAAGGTGCAGATCGCCAGCGGCGACGCCGCCCAGGCCCGCGCGACCCGGCGCACACTCGTGCGCACCCTCGAAACCGTGTTGCGTCTGGCCCACCCCGTGATGCCGTTCATTACCGAGGCCTTGTGGCAAGCCGTCGCCCCGCTCGCCCATCGCTACGGCGAACGCGGCGAGCAGACGCTGCAAGGCGATGCGCTGGCTGCCGCCATTGACGAACAACGCTTCTCGATCGTCACGCAACGCTATCCGGCCAGTGAACCGGCCAAGATTGACGCCAGAGCCGAGGAATGGATGAGCGAGTTGCGAGCCCTGGTCGACGCCTGTCGGGCGCTGCGCGGCGAGATGAATATTCCGCCCGGCCAGAAGCTGCCCTTGATGGCGACCGGCGATGCGGCGCGGCTCAGTTCGTTCACCCCTTACCTGACCACGCTCGCGCGTCTGGAATCGGTCGACATTGCCGATGCGCTGCCGACCGATTCGCTGGCGCCGGTGCAAATCGTCGCAACAGCCAACTGATGCTGATGGT